>NZ_OZ255712.1:3427140-3769520 GCF_965277045.1 Roseovarius sp.
ATGACACTGCTGGAGGCGCCCTCGGCCCGGATCGAGGCGCTTTGCATCGCCATGCGCCTGCGCGAAGCGGTCGAAGACGGCCAGACCGCCGCCCTGATCACACCCGACCGGACGCTCACGCGCCGCGTCGCCTCGGCGCTCGATCGCTGGGGCATCACGCCCGACGACAGCGCGGGCATGCCGCTGCACCATTCGGCGCCCGGCCGCTTTCTGCGCCACGTGGCCGAATGCCTGAACGCACCGCTCGACGCCGTGCAACTGCTGACGCTGCTGAAGCACCCGCTGACACACGGCGCGGGACAGCGCGGCCCGCATCTGCGCCTCACGCGAGAGCTGGAGCTTTACCTGCGCCGCAATGGCCCGCCCGTTCCGACCCCGCAAACGCTCGACGCCTGGGCCGACAAGATCGACGATCCCTATCTCGCCACCTGGCTGGCCTGGCTGCGTGCCAACTTCTTCGGGAAAGCCAAGCCCGAAAGCCTCGCCTTGGGGGCGCGTGTCGAAGCGCATATGACCCTCGCCGCGGCCATCTCGCGCGGGCCGGAGCCGGACGCGCCGCTGCGCCTCTGGGATGAGGATGCCGGTCGCGAAGCGTGGAAATGCGTCTCTGAACTGGCCGAAAACGCCGAGTACGGGCAGGCGATGCGCGCCATCGACTATATCAACCTGTTTCACGCGGTGCTGTCGCGCGGCACCGTGCGGCACCAGCTGGAAACCGACCCCCGCGTGCTGATCTGGGGCACGCTCGAGGCGCGCGTGCAAGGCGCCGACCTTCTGATCCTCGCCGGGCTGAACGAAGGCACCTGGCCCGAGACGCCGCCGCGCGACCCCTGGCTGAACCGCGCCATGCGGCACGAAGCCGGGCTCCTGCTGCCCGAGCGGCGCATCGGCCTGGCGGCGCATGATTTCCAGCAGGCCGTGACCGCCACCAAAGACGTGTGGATCACCCGCGCCATCCGGTCAGACGACGCACAGACGGTCCCCTCGCGCTGGCTCAATCGTCTGACCAATCTCCTGAAGGGCCTGCCAGCCGAAGGCGGCCAGGCCGCGCTGGAGGGCATGAGGGCCCGCGGCCTGACCGCCATCGCGCGCGCCGAGGCGTTCGAAGCCGTCGATCCCGCCCCGTCGGCCCCCCGTCCCGCGCCGATCCCGCCGGTCGAGACGCGCCCCAGGGAGCTGTCCGTCACCCGGATCGAAAAGCTGATCCGAGATCCCTACGCGATCTATGCCGACAAGATCCTGCGCCTGCGCCCCCTCGACCCGCTGATGCGCGCGCCCGATGCCCGCCTGCGCGGCGAGGTTCTGCATGACGTGCTGGAGCATGTCATCAAGGCCACGATGGACGATCCCGAGCGGCTGACACCCGACTTTCTGACCGATCAAACAGTCTCTGTTCTGGCCGAAACCGTGCCCTGGGGCGAGGCGCGTGCGCTCTGGCTTGCGCGCATGGCCCGCATCGCCGCATGGTTCGTCGACACCGAGACGCAGCGCCGCGCCCTGGCCCGACCCACCGCGTTCGAGCAAAAGGCCTCGGCACGGCTCGATCCGCTGGATTTCACGCTGACGGCCAAGGCCGACCGGATCGACAGGGACGCCGGCGGTCGCCTGCATATCTACGATTACAAGACCGGCGCGCCGCCCTCGGCCAAGTCGCAAAAGGCCTTCGAAAAGCAGCTTCTGCTGGAGGCCGCCCTGGCCGAACGCGCCGGGTTCGGCGAGCTGGCGCCCGGCCCGGTGGAACGCGCCGTGTTCATCGGGCTGACCGGCGACCCCAAGGAAGTGCCGGCGCCTCTCGAAGACGCCCCGCCCGATCGGGTCTGGGCGGAGTTGAAGGACCTCATCAGCCGTTACATGGATGCGAACCAGGGCTACCTGTCGCGCCGCGCGATGAAAACGCGGGACATGCAGGGCGACTATGACCAGCTCGCCCGCTTCGGCGAGTGGGACATCACCGACACGGCGAACCCCGAAAAGGTGGGCAGATGGTAGACGACGCCACCCAGCGCCAGATCGACGCCGCGCGGCCCGGCCGCTCGACCTGGCTGTCGGCCAATGCCGGATCGGGCAAGACCAAGGTGCTGACCGACCGGGTCGCGCGACTGCTTTTGGCTGGAACAGACCCGCAGAACATCCTGTGCCTGACCTACACCAAGGCCGCCGCATCCGAGATGCAGAACCGCCTGTTCGACCGGCTGGGCGAGTGGGCGATGCTGCCGGACGCCAAGCTGGAAGCGCAGCTGACGGGCCTCGGCATCGAGGGCGCGATCACGCCAGAGCGCCTGCGCGAGGCGCGCCGCCTCTTCGCCGTCGCCATCGAGACGCCCGGCGGGCTCAAGATCCAGACCATCCACTCGTTCTGTTCGGCCCTTTTGCGCCGTTTCCCGCTCGAGGCCGGCGTCAGCCCGCAATTCAGCGAGATGGAGGACCGCGCCGCCGCCCTGCTGCGGGCCGAGGTGGTCGAGACAATCGCCAACGGCCCCGACGCGCAGCTGCTCTACGATGTGGCCGAACAATATACCGGCGAGGATTTCGAGAGCCTGACGCGAGAAATCGTCGGCAAGCGGGACCTGCTGTCGCGGCCTGTCGACGATGCACAGCTTTCCGCCCTGTTCGGGCTGAAACCGGATGACACCGCGCAGACGCTGGTCGCGTCCGTCTTTCTGGGCGGCGAGGCGGACCTGATGGCCACCCTGCTTCCCTTGCTGACCGCAGGCAGCAAGACGGAGGCCACCGCAGCGGTCAAGCTGACCATGGCCGACATACCATCGCTACAGGCGCTGCCGATCCTCGAGGATGTCTTCCTCACCGGCAGCAGTGCAAAATCGCCGTTTTCCGCCAAGATAGGCTCTTTCCCGACCAAGGCCCTGCGCGAAAGCAACCCCGATCTGACAGAGAAACTCAACGCCTTCATGGCCCGCGTCGAGGCGGCGCGCGAGACCCGCCTCGCCCTCGATGCCCGGGCCATGACGCGTGTCCTGCATCGCTTCGCCGCCGTTTTCCTGCCGGCCTATGCCGCCGCCAAGGAAGCGCGCGGGATGCTGGATTTCGACGACCTCATCCTGCGCAGCCGCGACCTGCTGGACGATCCCAAGGTCGCCGACTGGGTGCTGTTCAAGCTCGACGGCGGCATCGACCACATCCTTGTCGACGAGGCGCAGGACACCAGCCCGGTACAATGGACCCTGATCGAGCGCCTGTCGCAGGAATTCACCAGCGGCAGCGGCGCCCGCGCCGACCGGGAGCGGACGATCTTCGTCGTCGGCGACAAGAAACAGTCGATCTATTCCTTCCAGGGCGCAGATCCCGAAGGGTTCGACCGCATGAAGGAAGATTTCCGCGCCAAGCTGGACGTCACCGACGCGCCCTTGCAGGACATGGAGATGGAGTTTTCCTTCCGCTCGGCGCAGACCATCCTGTCGCTGGTGGACGAAACCTTTCGCGGACTGGAGGCCAGCGGCTTTACCCAGCGCGAACCGCACAAGGCGTTCCACGCCGGCATGCCGGGCCGCGTCGATCTGTGGCCGCCGGTCGAAAAGGAAGAGGCCGAAGACCCGCCCGAGTGGTACGACCCCGTCGATATCAAGACGCCCGGTGATCCGGCAACGCGCCTGGCCGCACAGACTGCCCGGAACATCAAGGATATGCTGGGTACGCCCCTGCCGTCGAAGGACGGTACATCGGCGCGCGCGATCACCGAGGGCGACATCCTCATCCTCGTGCAGCGCCGCTCGGATCTCTTTCACGAGATCATCCGCGCCTGCAAATCCCAGGGGCTGAACGTCGCCGGGGCCGACCGCCTGCGCGTCGGCGCGGAACTCGCGGTGCGGGACATCGCCGCGCTCCTGTCCTTCCTCGCCACGCCCGAGGACAGCCTGTCGCTCGCCACCGCCCTGCGCTCGCCGCTTTTCGGCTGGAGCGAGGGGCAGATCTTCGATCTCGCGCATTACCGCCAGCAACGCTATCTCTGGCAGGCGCTGCGCGACCGCGCGGCGGAGTTTCCCGAAACCTTCGCCATTCTCGACGATTTGCGCGACGCCGCCGATTACCTGCGCCCCTATGACATGATCGAGCGTATTCTCACGCGCCACGATGGCCGCGCGCGGCTGCTGGCGCGGCTGGGGTCCGAGGCCGAAGACGGCATCGACGCGCTCTTGTCCCAGGCCATGGCCTACGAGCAGAACGCGGTCGACAGCCTGACGGGCTTTCTGGTCTGGATGGAAACCGACGATTTGGAGATCAAGCGCCAGCTGGACGGCGCGGGCGACCGGATCCGCGTAATGACCGCCCATGCCGCCAAGGGGCTCGAGTCGCCCATCGTCATCCTGCCCGACAGCGCCAGGCGCGACCTGCGGGTCGACGCCAGGCTGATCGCGGCGGGCGACACCGCGCTGTGGCGACCCCGCAAGGACGATCTGCCCACGGCACTTCAGCCCCTGGACGCGGCCGAGCGGGACGCGCAATGGGCCGAACGGGACCGGCTTCTTTATGTCGCCATGACCCGGGCCGAGCAATGGCTGATCGTGGCCGCCGCGGGCGATCTCGATCGCGAAGGACGCGACTGGTACAGCAAGGTGCGCGGCGGGATGCTGCGGTCGAACGCTGTCGAGCACGTCTTCGACGCGGGGCAGGGGCTGCGCTTGCAGGGCGGAAACTGGGCCGGGCTAGAGCCTGAATCCGCCCAAAAGGCCAAGGCCGAAACCGTCACGCTTCCCGCCTTTTTCGCCGACCCCGCCAGGCCCGCGCCGGCCGCGCCCGAAACCCTTGCCCCCTCGACCGACCTTGGCGGCGACAAGGCGCTGCCGGGCGAGGCGGGGCTGGACGAGGACGCCGCCAAGCGCCGCGGCCGCCAGGTGCACCGCCTGCTGGAAGTTCTGCCGCAACTTGCCCCAGACGACTGGGCCGACAGGGCCGCCTCCGTCCTGGCCCACGGTCCCGACGCCGCGCAGGGGCAGGATCTGACCCTCCTGCTGGCCGAGGCCCAAGCCGTCCTGACGCAGGAAAACCTGCACATGCTCTTTACCCCCGAGGCGCTGGCCGAGGTCCCGGTTTCCGCCCATATCGATGCGCTGGGTGGCCGGAGGATTCACGGCACGATCGACCGCCTGATCGTGACGCCTGAGAAAATCCTTGCCGTCGATTTCAAGACCAACGCCGTCGTCCCTGCCACGCCGGCCGATGTACCCTCGGGCCTCTTGCGGCAGATGGGCGCCTATGCCCATGCCCTGCAACAGATTTATCCCGACCGCGCCATCGAGACCGCGCTGCTCTGGACCCGCACCGCCACACTCATGCCCCTGCCACACGATCTTGTGACGCAGGCGCTGGCTGACACCCATATAGCTTGACGCTCCCTACGGGTGTTCATAGGTTCTCTGTCGAACCCGAGCTCAAGGAGAGACGCAAAATGGCCACCGTTGCCGTAACCGACGATACGTTCGATAGCGAAGTGAAGAACTCCGACATTCCCGTCGTGGTGGATTTCTGGGCCGAATGGTGCGGCCCCTGCAAGCAGATCGGCCCGGCGCTGGAAGAGCTGTCCTCCGAGATGGACGGCAAGGTCAAGATCGCCAAGGTGAACGTGGACGAGAACCCCAACTCGCCCTCGCAACTGGGCGTGCGCGGTATTCCCGCACTCTTCATCTTCAAGAACGGCGAGGTCGTGTCGACCAAGACCGGCGCCGCCCCCAAGGCCGCGCTGCAAGGCTGGATCGAAGAGTCGATCTGAAGAGCAGACGAATAGCTTAGAAAAGGGTCGCCTGCTGGGCGGCCCTTTTCATTTGAGCACCCCGCGCGGAATCAAGGCGCAGCAATGCTGCGCCGCCGCGCATCGCCGGGCCGCCCCCACGGCACGGCGATTTGGCTGGGCATGGCGCTCCGCTAAACTGTTCAGCGGATTTGGTCACCATAAAGTGCCCCGAACACCCGTCTGTTCGCCGCACCGCGGCCCGTCGATGCGCGGCTCCAATAACCCACCCGGGTTGCCATGCCCCCTTACGCCTTCCATATAGGTCCAAAGATCAAAGGAGCCCCGACATGAGCGATTTCCCCGGCTGGCACGGCACAACCATCATCGGCGTCCGCAAGGGCGGGCAGGTCGTCGTCGCGGGCGACGGGCAGGTCAGCCTTGGTGATACCGTGATCAAGGGCACCGCCCGCAAGGTCCGCCGCATCAGCCCCGGCGGCTATGACGTGGTCGCCGGTTTCGCCGGCTCCACCGCCGATGCCTTCACCCTGCTGGAACGGCTGGAGTCGAAGCTGGAAGCGACCCCCGGCCAGCTGCAACGCGCCTCCGTCGAACTGGCCAAGGATTGGCGCACCGACAAGTACCTGCAAAAGCTCGAGGCGATGCTGATCGTCACCGACGGCGCGCAGCTTTACGTGATCACCGGCGCGGGTGACGTGCTGGAACCCGAACATGACGTCGCCGCCATCGGCTCGGGCGGAAACTATGCTTTGGCCGCCGCGCGCGGCATGATCGACAGCGACAGGTCCGCCGAACAGATCGCGCGGGATGCCATGGCCATCGCCTCGGACATCTGCGTCTACACCAACGGCAACCTGACCGTGGAGTCCATCAGCGCCTAGCGAGCGCTTGGCGAGCATCGTTCGTCAGTCAGAGCAGGGCGGAATGCGGTCTTTCTTTCGTCCAAACGGTCCATTAGTGCTGGCGCGAAGACGACCAGAGGACTTTCCATGACCCTGACCCAGGACGACCTGCGCGCCGCCACAGCCGCCGGCATCATCGACGAGGCCCAGGCCGCGCGCCTCAGCGCCCTGTCGCACGAACGCGCGGGCCGCATCGCCCGCCGCGCGAACGAGGACGAACCGTTCGAGCTCTTTTCGGGCTTTGCCGAGATCTTCATCTCGCTCGGCCTGATCCTGCTGACCTCGGGCGCGGTGACCTTCGCCTTCGCCGCAGGCGGCGTGGTGTTCGTAATGGCGGCCCTCATGGCCGTCGGCTGGTTCGCCGCGCATTACTTCACGCTGAAACGCCGGATGAGCCTGCCCTCCATCGTGCTGGTCTGTACCTATGCCACCGGCGCGGGCGGGCTGATCGGCTATGTCCTCGACATGATCGGCCTCACCTCCGGCGCGCTCGCGGCCATCCTGCTGGGCCTCGGCGGCATGGCGTCGATCCTGCTGCATTACCGCCGTTTCCGCGTGCCGTTCTCGATGCTGCTCGTCGGCCTCTACGGCTTCATGACCATCTACGCGATCACCACCGAGACCAGCCCCGTCGACACGCTGATCACCGGCAGTTTCGGGAGCCTCTTCGACCTGCGCCAGGGCGGGTCCCTGGCCATCGGCACGCTGATCTTCGGCATTCTCGCCTTCATCGCCGGCCTCTGGTTCGACATGCAGGACCCGCACCGTATCGGCCGCCGCGCCCGCTCGGCCTTCTGGCTGCACCTGCTGGCCGCACCCGCGCTCGTGAACACCGTCATGATGACCGTCTACAATTTCGACGGCGCCCTCGGCACGATCCTGACCATCATCGGCTTCCTCCTGGTCACCTGCCTTGCCCTCGTGATCGACCGCCGCTCGTTCCTGACCGCCGGCATGGGCTATCTCGCCGCCGTGATCTACTGGCTCTTCAGCATGGATGGCGGCGGCACGCAGCTTCCGCTCCTGATGCTGGTCATCGGCGCCTTCATCACCGGCCTCGGCACCTTCTGGACCCATCTGCGCGTCGCCCTCATGCGCGCCCTGCCCAACTTCCCCGGCAAATCCCGCCTGCCCCCCTATGACGACGTCACGGCAACCTCCGAATAACCGCACCTTGCGTTTCGGCCCCTCATGCTTACGTTCCCCCGTAACGCAATCACAGGACGCCCCATGACCGACCTCACCCCGCGCGAAATCGTCTCGGAACTCGACCGCTACATCATCGGCCAGAAGGACGCCAAGCGCGCCACCGCCGTCGCCCTGCGCAACCGCTGGCGCCGCAAGCAGCTCTCCGACGACCTGCGGGAAGAGGTCTATCCCAAGAACATCCTGATGATCGGCCCCACCGGCGTCGGCAAAACCGAAATCTCCCGCCGCCTGGCCAAACTCGCCCGCGCCCCCTTCATCAAGGTCGAGGCGACCAAGTTCACCGAGGTCGGCTATGTCGGCCGCGACGTCGAACAGATCATCCGTGACCTCGTCGACAGCTCCATCGCCCAGACCCGCGACTTCATGCGCGAAGACGTCAAATCCCGCGCCCACCAACAGGCCGAGGATCGCGTCATCACCGCCATCGCCGGCGAGGATGCCCGCGAATCCACGCGCGAGATGTTCCGCAAGAAGCTCAAGGATGGCCTGCTGGACGATACCGAGATCGAGCTTGACGTCGCCGACACCTCCAACCCCCTTGGCATGATGGACATCCCCGGCCAGCCCGGCGGCGGCCAGATGGGCATGATGAATCTGGGCGACATCTTCGGCAAGGCCTTCGGCGGGCGCACCACCCGCAAGAAACTCACCGTCCGCGAAAGCTACGACATCCTGATTTCCGAGGAAGCCGACAAGCTGCTGGATGATGAGGCCGTCAACCGCACCGCGCTGGAAGCGGTCGAGCAGAACGGCATCGTCTTCCTTGACGAGATCGACAAGGTCTGCGCCCGGCAAGAGGCCCGCGGCGGCGACGTCTCGCGCGAGGGGGTCCAGCGCGACCTGCTGCCCCTGATCGAGGGCACGACCGTCTCGACCAAGCATGGCCCGGTCAAGACCGACCACATCCTCTTCATCGCAAGCGGCGCCTTCCACATCGCCAAGCCGTCAGACCTCTTGCCCGAACTTCAGGGCCGCCTGCCCATCCGGGTCGAACTGCGCGCCCTGACCGAGGAAGATTTCGTGCGCATCCTGACTGAGACGGACAACGCCCTGACCCGCCAGTACTCCGCCCTCATGGGGACCGAGGAAGTGACCGTCGAATTCACCGAGGACGGCATCAAGGCCCTCGCCCGCATCGCGGCGGAGGTCAACCAGACCATCGAGAATATCGGCGCGCGCAGGCTCTATACCGTGATGGAACGCGTGTTCGAGGAACTCAGCTTCACCGCCCCCGACCGCGCGGGTGACAAGGTGGTCGTGGACGAAGCCTTCGTGGACGCCAACCTGGGCGAGCTGATGAAGTCGACGGATTTGAGCAGGTATGTTTTGTAGAAGGGCGAACGCTAAAGTGGCTTTGATGCCACTCTTGTGTAATTCACCAGATTGAATGTCTCGGTTACAAAGAGTTTTAGGTAGCCTGAGCTTAAGATCTTGTGCAACTTTGGATTTTGCGACACACCACGAAAATGTTAGAGCGGCTGAAAGTCACTAGGTTCAAATCAATTCGAGATCAATCACTCGAGTTTGGGAAAGTGAATCTATTTATTGGTGGCAATGGCACAGGAAAATCTAACATTCTTGAGGCTATCGGGTTAACTGCAGCTTGCTTGGGCAGAGGCTTGGGCGACTCCGACATAGGTCGGAAAGGGCTTCGTATTACTCCCCCTGAACTGATGAAATCCTCTTTCAAGAACGAAGACCTTCCAAAAACATTGAAAATCGAAGCTTCGTTTTGCGACCAAGTTTCCTACACAGCGGCGCTTCAGAGTAGTGAAAGCGATCCCCTTCTCCGCTTCTTCTCTGAAGCTGCAAAACACGGCAAAATGCCAGTTTTCGGTAGGAGCCACAGGGGAGCTCGTGCAACTGGCGTTACACACGCAGACAGACTCGAAAAGCACCGAGGCATATGGGATCAAATCAAGGCTACCTATGATTTGCCAGACGTCGTGGCGGATGTATTTTCTGAGTTTTCCCGCTATGTTATCTTTTCGCCTCAGACTGACTTCTTGCGCGCAAAACAAAGTGGTCGCGTTGATGTGCCACCGGTAGGGTTGCATGGGGAAGGCCTACCTACGGCTGTCAGGAGCTTCCTCAAAGAGTGGGGAAAGCTCAAGAGGGCGGAAAGGCGCAAAGAAGGATCAGGCGGCAACGATTATGTTGTTATGGATGAGTGCGCCGATTTGGTTTGGTTGCCTGGGTGGGCTACCGCATTTGGCACTCACAGGGCTAATCCACTGCTGACTTCTAGAGAAGTTGCAGATAGCACAAGCGACATTGTCTTCTTTCGAGACAAGTTCATGCACTCTAAACGAAACGAATTGTCTGTGTATGATAGCAGCGAAGGGACTCTTTTCTTACTCTTCGCCGGGATCATTCTCTCGCATCCTGAAGCCCCAAAAGTCTTCGCTCTGGATAACGTTGACAACGCACTTAACCCGAAACTCACCCGTCAACTAGTAGAGCAGATACTCAGGGTCGTGAGTTTGGCGAATGAGCACGAAACGAAGTGCGGTGCTCGTCAGGTATTTCTAACAAGTCACAATCCTACCTCTCTTGATGCGTTCGATCTATTTGACGACACTCAAAGGGTATTTGTCGTGCGTAGGAATGAGAAAGGTCATACAACGGCAGTGAGACTCGAGCCTCCGAAAGGAATGTCACGAGAAGACTGGCGGCTGGCAATGAACGGTCGGAACCTTTCACAAATTTGGTTGGACGGCGACATACCCGGCGCCTTAGGCGATCTTTGATGAGACTTGGTGTCGTTTGCGAAGGACCTACGGACTTCCACGCCATTGAATGTTTTTTCGGATACACGCTTCAAGCCGCTGGAAAAGAGGTCGAATTTATCGCTCTGCAGCCAAAGATGGACAACTCAGCACCTGAAGGAGGTTGGGGTAATGTGCTTCTATGGCTTAAGAACAACCCTCCGTCTTCTAGGCTTCAACAATTCTTTAAAGGAGGACTCTTCGGAGGTGAATTTTCCTTAGAGCCTCTTGATGGGATTCTGCTCCAGTTGGACAGTGACATCCTAGGGGAGCCATCTTTTAGCGCGTACATGCAGAAGGAATATGACTACGTTGTTAGTGTTCCCACTTTGGCTGACGAGCGCGCGGATGAAGTACGGTCCGTTCTTTCAACTGCGGCCAAGCTGTCTGAAGTCACAAAGGCAGATCAAAGCAGGCATATATTGACAGCTGCTGTCGAGTCTACTGAAGCATGGTGTGTAGCGGCTTTCAAAAGACCACCTCAGGATTTTGAATTACTCGCGGGGCAAGATCTTATAGACTGTTTCATGTGCGCGCTTGCGACCAGCGAAGGCAACGTGCCTGATCCACCTTACGCAAAGGTCGACAAACAATCCAAACGCAGAAGACAATTCTGTGAGTCCCACGCTGGCTCTTCGGAACGAATTGTTGAAACGTGCGCTCAGTTCCGTAAAGCGCACGAAGAACTTCTGAGGCTAACTTAGAAATTTCCTGACACTCACGATTCGATGTAACCGTTTTCCGAGGCTATAGCTTCCTCAGTGATCTTCCTTCAGATCTTTCGCTGACGTTTAACCACCGCCCTCCCTCTTAACCCGCCAAAACTCCAAAAATCGCACCGTCGGCATACCACTCAAATACCGACGCGATACCGACGTTCCGTTTTGGCCTGTCCGGGGGCGTTAACGAATCAGATCGCTCCCCTTTGAATCCCCTTTTCTTCCACCGGGTTTCGGGCCACGAAGGGGGTCATGCGGCTCCTCGATTTTCTCCGTGACAACCTCCCCTTCCTGTCGGCGGGTATGCTGCTGACCTTCCTAAGTTCTTTTGGACAAACGTTTTTTATCTCCCTCTTTGCGGGCGAGATTCGGGCCGCGTTCGAACTCAGCCACGGGCAATGGGGCGGTATCTATACACTCGGCACCACCGCCTCCGCCCTGGTCATGGTCTGGGCCGGCGGCCTCACGGATTTTTTTCGCGTCCGCACCCTCGCCCCTATCATACTGATATTACTCGCTTTTGCCTGCCTCTCCATGGCCTTCAACCCGGTCTGGTGGGGGTTGATCGCGGTTATTTTTGCCCTGCGCTTCACCGGCCAGGGCATGACCAGCCACCTCGCCGTCGTCGCCATGTCCCGCTGGTTCATCGCCACAAGGGGCAAGGCCCTGTCCATCGCCACCCTCGGCTTCGCCCTGGGTGAGGCGCTGTTACCCCTTGTTTTTGTTGCACTTCTGGCGGTCTATGACTGGCACATGCTGTGGGTCGCCGCCGCCCTCATCGCCCTTGTCGGCGTCCCCGTCATCTACCGCCTCCTCCGCCTCGAACGCACCCCGCAAATGCTGGCCGAAACCGACCAGTCGCTGGGCATGGAGTCCCGCCACTGGACCCGCAATCAGGCCTTATTTCATTGGCTTTTCTGGTTCATGGTCCCCGCACTTTTGGGCCCCGCAGCCTTCAACACGGCCTTCTTTTTCCACCAGGTCCACTTCGCCGAGTTGAAGGGCATCCCCCACGTCCAGCTGGTCGCCCTCTACCCGTTCTACACCTCCGTCGGCATCGTCGCGATGGTCCTGTCCGGCTGGGCCCTGGACCGCTTCGGCACCGCCAGGTTGATCCCGTTCTTCCAGCTTCCCATGGTCGCGGCCTTTGGGATTTTCGCCATATCCGACAATACCTTGACCCTGCTCGCCGGCCTCTTCTTCCTCGGCCTGACAACGGGTGCCAACACCACCCTCCCCAACGCCTTCTGGGCCGAATTCTACGGCACCGCCCGCCTTGGTTCGATCAAGGCCATGGCCGCCGCTGTCATGGTCTTCGGCTCCGCCATCGGCCCCGGCCTGACCGGCATGGGCATCGACCTGGGGCTGGGCCTGGAAAGCCAATACCTGATCGTCGCAGGCTACTTCGTCTTCACCACGATCATGATGACCATCGGCATCACAAGGGCCAAACCCCTGCTACCGGTTGCGGCGTAGATACACGTAATACGCCCCGCCCCCGCCATGCCGCACATGCGCCTGGGTGATCTGCAGCACCAGCCCCGACAGCGGCGCCATGCCCAGCCATTGCGGTACCGCGTGACGCAGCACACCATTTCTGGTGGGTATCGGTCCGCCGGTATCGGTGTTCTTGCCCTTGCCGGTGATCACCAGAACCAACCGTTTCCCCTGCGCCTGCGCCCGGAGAATGAAGCCGGTCAGGGCAGGTTGCGCCCGGGCCAGGGTCATGCCGTGCAAATCGATCCGGGCTTCCGGCTCGACCTTGCCACGTTTGAGCCGCGTGTTCGTGCGCTTGTCCATCTGCAAGGGCTGTCGCGCAAGGCGCTCGGGCAGGCCTGGCAAGGTGTCGTGCTTGTGGCCCGGTTGGTTGGCGTTTTGTCCCACCCTGAAATCGGGAAGCGCGGGTTGCGGCGCGTCAGACGGTGGCTTCGACGGCCTCTCCAGAAGCTTCGGTCCTTCCTTTCCGGTTTTCGGATCAAGCCGGTCGGTTGTCCTTGCGACCTGCTGCCAAAGCTTCAATTCTTCGGGCGTCACCCGTCTCCGGCTCAAAGGTTCGGCTCCGTCGCGGTGGCGTAGGCGCGTTGTATCGGCAAGAGAACCACCATGCGGCCCGGGTCGCGCAAGCGTCCGGCGATGCGACCCGCGGCGTCTCCGGTGCCGATGAAAATATCCGCTCTTTGCGCCCCCTTGATGGCAGAGCCGGTATCCTGTGCGATCATGAGGCGGCGGATGGGATCTGCGCCCTCTTTCTCTATCCAGACCGGCGCACCGAGAGGAACATAGGCCGGATCGACGGCAATCGTGCGTCCCGCTGTCACCGAGCGGTTCATCGCCCCGAGCGGGCCCATGTGAGCGGGAACGGAATCGATCCGGCGAAAGAACACGTAAGACGGGTTGTGCCAGAGCAATTCCTTGCCGGCCACGGGATTGCGGCGCACCCAATTCTTGATGACCTGGGCAGACACCTGATGCGCCTGGTATATTCCGCGGCGAACCAGTTCGGCCCCGACCGAACGATACTCGTGTCCGTTGGCACCGCCGTAGCCGACGCGGATTTTCTGCCCGTCCGGCAAGGTCACGCGACCGGAGCCCTGGATCTGGAGAAAGAACTTTTCGACCGGATCGTCGACCCAGACGATTTCCAGCCCGCGCCCCTGCATGGCGACCCCGGCCTCGATCTCCCGGCGTGTCAGCCAGGGCAATTCACCCGCCGCCTCGGGAGGTTTCCGGTAGAGAGGGTAACGATAGCGCGCACTCGCCGACAGTGAGCCGCTGAGTTCCGGTTCGAAGTACCCGGTGAACAGGGCCTTCCTCCCGTCCTCGATCAATACCGGGCGAAAGAACAGTCGAAAAAAATCGGTCGCGTCAGGCTTTTGCTGCGCCAGACCGCAGAGCGCTCGCCAGTCCGGGTCTTCGAGGTCGGGGCATGTCAGAAGAAATGCCTCGAGCGCCTTGTCGTGATCGTCCTCGGCCCAACCGTTGAGGTCTTCGAAGTCGAGAACGGTATGCGTCACGTCCTGGGCCACGACGGCGGTCGCCACCGTCAGGAAAAATGAGAACGCTGCCGCTGCCCGTCCGATCATTCGCCTGTGGCAACAAGCCGCCAGTTCGGGTCGTCGGACCCCATGACACGTTCGAAGGTCCAGCTGTCCTTCTGCTTTTTGGATTTGCCGGGCTCACCCTCGACAATCTCACCGTTCTGGTCGCGCACGACAGAAACAAGCTCGCCGATGAACCGCACCGTGATCTCGGCGGAATTGGTGGCGTTGTCGAACCTTGCCTCGGTCAGGGTCGTCTCGCGAACGCCGATGAATTCCGCCTCTACGGTCAGGCCTTGCTGGGCGCGCGAGTCCACCACACTTTTGAAGGCCTCGTACACGTCTTCATCGAGGAAGGGTTTGATTTCCTCCATCTGGCCACGCTCGAACGCCATGAGAATCCATTCATAGGCCTGTTTCGCGCCTTGCAAGAACTCGCCGACCGCAAAGCTGCTGTCTGCGCGCTTCATGTCGGCGAGCGCCTTGGCGCTATCCGAGCCTTCTGCCACATGATCCGTGATGTCGAAATCCGGACCGCCGTCGATCACCTCGAAATCCTGTCGACGAGACGGCGCGGGGGTCGACGGCCGTGACTGTTGCGACGGCTCATACCCGTCGCGGGTCCCCAGAACGCTTTTCAGTCGAAGAATAAGGAAGATGGCAATGCCCGCCAGGACAAGCAATTGGAGTAGGGGCGAATTCATTCATACCTCGCAACGTGCCCAGGATGGAAACCTCCCGGCTCGGTTCTTATGTAGGGTGTTGATCCGGGCGAGTCCACCATACCCGCCTTTCAAAGCAAGGAGGATCGTTTTCATGTGGCTGTTTGTAGCCTTTCTCGCGGTGCCGCTGATCGAAATCGCGCTGTTCATCCAGGTCGGTGGCCTGATCGGTTTGTGGCCGACCCTGGCGATCGTCATCATAACCGCCGTTCTGGGAACTTGGCTTGTCAGGACCCAGGGCGCGATGGCAATCGGACAGTTGCGCTCGTCTTTTCAGAAGCTGGACGATCCGACCGAACCCTTGGCGCATGGGGCCATGATCCTGATTGCCGGTGCGCTGCTGCTGACCCCGGGCTTTTTTACGGATGCCGTCGGCTTTTCCTTGCTCGCCCCGCCGATCCGCAAGTCCTTGTTCCAGTTTCTGCGAAAGCGGATCAAGGTGCAGCGCTTCGAGATGGGCCCGGACGGTCCGCGCGACATGAGGGACGCGCCGCGACCACGGAACCGCCCGGACGTGATCGAAGGCCAGTACGAAGAGGTCGACCCACCTAAGAAGCCCAACCATGACGGCTCCGGCTGGACCCGGCATTGATCTGAGAGCACCAAGACAGGGCATTGAGGCGGCATCGGCATCCTGCTAAGCCTTCCAACGATTAATTTATCCGCCAGGAGACAGCAGATGGCCGAACAGGAAAACGGCGCCGCCAAGTCGGACGCTCAAGCAACGCAGGCAGGTCCGAAGATGAACGTTCTGACCCAGTTCATTCGGGACCTGTCATTCGAAAATGCCCTGGCGCAACGCGGCTCTGGCGGCGAGGTCAACCCCGACGTGCAGGTGGCCGTCAATCTGGACGCGAAGAAGAGATCTGCCGATCATCAGTACGAGGTGATGCTCAAACTGGTGGTCACGTCCAAGAACAAGGGGACAGAGGACACGCTGTTCCTGATGGAGCTGGAATATGTCGGCGTGTTCCATATCGAGAACGTGCCCGATGACCAGATGCATCCCTTCCTTCTGATCGAATGTCCGCGGATGATCTTCCCGTTCGTGCGCCGCATCGTCAGCGACGTCACGCGCGACGGCGGGTTCCCGCCGTTGAACCTTGAAACCATCGACTTCGTTCAGCTTTACCGCAACGAGATCATGCGGCGCCAGGCGGCGGCTGCCGAAGAAAAGCAGACTCCTGACGCTTGACGCCTAGCTCAACCTTTTCCAGAGCGCGTCGTCGCCCATGTGTTCCACGAATGCCTTGTGCGCGGCGCGCTCTTCTTCGCTGAGCCTTGGAGCAAGCGGTTTGGTCCGCGGGCCGGGATGCCAATTCGTCTCTTCCGTCTCTTTCGACGTATCGGGCGAGTATGCGCCGGCGAGGGCGAAATCAGGCTGCCGGCCGCCGATCAGTTCAAGATAGACCTCGGCCAGTATCTCGGAGTCCAGAAGCGCGCCGTGCAAGGTTCGTGACGAGTTGTCGATGCCGAACCGACGGCAAAGCGCATCCAGGGACGCGGGCGAGCCCGGAAACTTTCTTCGGGCGATATCAAGCGTATCGACGGCCTGCTCCCACGGTATCCTGGGCATCTTCAGCCAGCCAAGCTCCGCGTTCAGAAACTTCATGTCGAAGGCGGCGTTGTGGATCACCAGCTTCGCATCGCCGATGAAGTCGACAAAGCTCTGGGCGATCTTGCTGAAGACCGGCTTGTCGCGCAGGAAATCGTCGCCCAGCCCGTGGACCTCGAAGGCTTCCTGCGGCATGGACCGTTCAGGATTGATGTATTCGTGATATCTCCGGCCAGTCGGCATGTGGTTGAACAGCTCGACCGCGCCGATTTCCACAATCCGATCCCCCTGTTCAGGGTCAAAGCCTGTGGTTTCGGTATCGAGTACGATTTCACGCATAGGTCAGCCTGGTCCGAATATCTTTCAGAACATCCTGAACCTGCCGGCGCGCATGTTCAAGCGTGTCGGTCATGATCGTATAATCTGCCCGGGCGCGTTTATCGGCATCCGGCATCTGCTTGTTTCGGATCGCATCGAACTGGGCCTCGCTCATGGTGCGGCGGGCCATGACGCGGGCTTTTTGCATCTCGGCAGGCACGCTCACGCAGACGGTTGCATCCATGTATCTGTCCGCGCCGGTTTCGAACAGCAGCGGGATATCCAGAACGGTGATCACGGCATCCGTGTTTGCAAGAAACGCCGCCCTGTCTTGTGCGACCAGCGGGTGCACGATGCCTTCGATTGTCTTCAGGGCATTCGGGTCCTGGGCGATGATTGTTTTCAATCGCTCGCGTGAGACGGCACCGTCGACGACCGCAGATGGAAAAACCGATGCAATCGGCGCGACCGCATCGCCGTTGGACGAATACAGACGATGAACGGCAGCATCGGCATCCCAAAGTGCGCAGCCTTCGTCGGCGAACATACGGGCCGTGGTCGATTTGCCCATCCCGATCGAGCCGGTCAGCCCAAGCTTGAACGTCATCGGAGGGCGGCTGCGCGCGTCGCGCTGTCAACCTCGGGGCGGACACCGAACCAGCGTTCGAAGGCCGGCACCGCCTGGTGCAGCAACATGCCAAGCCCATCGACTGTCTGGCAGCCCAGTTTTTCCGCTTCGGCCAGCAGCCGGGTCTTGAGCGGGGCGTAGACAAGATCGGTCACCATGGCCCCCTTGTGCAACCCGTCCAGCGGCACGCGCAAGGGCGGTTTCCCGATCATGCCCAGCGACGTGGTGTTCACCACCGTCGCCGCATCTTCCATCATGTTGCCGGCCTGAACCCAGTCGATTACCACGATGCGCTTGCCGAATTCCGTCTTGAGCGCGTCGGCCCGAACCCTTGTACGGTTGGCAATCATGATTTGCGGAACACCGACCTCCAGCAAGGCCGAGATCACCGCCCGCGCGGCACCGCCAGCCCCCAGCAGCGCCGCGGGCCCGGCCTTGGGGTCCCATCCCGGCGCGTTCTGGCGCAGGTTCTGGATGAAACCGACACCGTCGGTGTTGTCGGCATGAATTTTCCCGTCCTTGCGAAAGATCAGCGTGTTCGCCGCCCCGATCAAGGTCGCCCGATCGGTGATGAGGTCCGCAATCTCCAGCACCTTTTCTTTGTGCGGCACTGTGATGTTGACCCCGACAAACCCCATCTTGGGCAAGGTGCGCAGGACATTCTCGAGATCATCGGCGGAAACGTCGATCGGAATGTAGTGACCCGGAATCCCATGTGTCTTGAGCCAATGCGAATGTATCTGTGGGGATTTCGAATGCGCCACCGGGGAGCCGATCACACCTGCCAGTGGAATCCGGTTTTCAGTCATGTCTCAAGCTCTCCTCGCAGGCTGAGGTACGACAGAAGTTCAAGCAAGGGCAAACCGAGCACGTGAAAATAGTCTCCGTGAACCTGGCTGAAAAGTCGAACCCCTTCTTCTTCCAGTTTGTATGCACCCACAGAATGCCGGATGCTATCCCAGTTTCTTTCGACATAGCCCTCTAGATAGCTGTCGGATACGTCTCGCATCATCATCCTGACAACACCGACATGGCGCCAAACCGGCCGGGAGTCATCGCAGACGACCGCGGCGGACAGAAGCTCGTGTCGTTTGCCACGCATCGCACGAAGCTGTTCGAGCGCTTGGTCCGGGGTTTCGGGCTTGGACAGGATCTGGCGCTCGAAGCTCAGTATCTGGTCGCACCCTATGACCAAGGCGTCAGCGTCTTTGGCGCTCTGCTTTACGGCTTTGAGTTCAGCCAGGGCATCGGCGATATCGCGTGGCGATGCACCCTCGGCAAGCAGGCCCTCACGCATTGCGGATTCGTCAATACGCGCAGGCACAACATCGAATGAGACACCCGCATTCTGAAACAGAGTTTTTCGGATGGCCGATCCTGAAGCCAGAATGATCCTGCGCGGCATGTGGATATCCCTTTGCATATCTCTCTGGTCTTCTAGGGACAGATTGGCGAAGTTTCCAACATTTCAGGGACGGGTGGATAAAGTCGATGGTCTCGTGCGTCTTCACGGTTTCTTTGCACCTGGGGACAAGGAAAACTCTGTCTGCGGGAAAACTGTGTTCTGTCGCAGTTTTGCGATTTTTTTCCACGGGTCTCGCGTAGTCAAATATGAAAGTATATCATTAAATTTCAAAGGTTTATGAGACGTGCGCGTTGGCAGAACATGATTCCTCAACAAATTTGTCCACAGACGCAAAGAACGTGGGGAATTCAGTGGACAACCACATAATCCCCAGCTTGGACCGACCCCTACAAAATCATCATCCTTTTTCTTTCTATATTTATTATTTAAGAGAGGCGCAGGGAAAACGGGGGAAACATGACCGACCTTCTGGCCTCACTTTATCCCTGGATGAAGTCGCTTCACATCATGGCCGTGATATCATGGATGGCAGGCCTGTTTTACCTGCCAAGGCTGTTTGTTTATCACACAGAGCAATCAAAGCCTGGAGACAGCCGCGACGAGGTATTCCAGGCGATGGAGCTTAAGCTGCTGCGGGTGATAATGAACCCAGCGATGATCGTGGCCTGGGCTGCGGGCCTGTGCCTTGTCGCCACGCCGGGGATCGTGGACTGGACAGCAATCTGGCCTTACCTGAAACTGGCAGGTGTCTTGGCCATGACCTGGTTTCACATGTGGTTGGCGGGCCGCCGCAAGGCTTTCATGACAGGCGAGAACATTTTGACGGGTCGACAGTACCGCATGATGAACGAGGTGCCGACGCTGCTGATGGTGGTCATTGTTCTGTCGGTCGTCGTGAAGTTCTGAGATTGACTCGACGCATCACTGCTCTTAGGTAGCGATGAACGGTGCCCGTCCGGGCGTACCGATTTTCATAACAGAGTGAAGAAACCGCGCGAATATCTCGCGCCGATTTCTTAGGGATACTTCCATGTCTGACGAACGTCTGAACCTGTCCGATCTCAAGAAGCAATCCGCCAAGGATCTGCTGTCGATGGCGGAAGAGCTGGAGATTGAAAACGCCTCCACCATGCGCAAGGGGGAGATGATGTTCCAGATCCTCCGGGAGCGCGCCGATGAAGGCTGGACGGTTTACGGCGATGGCACTCTCGAGGTGTTGCAGGACGGGTTCGGGTTTCTTCGTTCCTCCGAGGCAAACTATCTTCCCGGACCGGACGACATCTACGTGTCGCCGGACACGATCAGGAAACATTCGCTGCGCACGGGCGACACGATCGAAGGTGAGATCAAGGCCCCGGAGGAGAACGAGCGCTATTTCGTTCTGACGTCGGTGACGCAAATCAATTTTGCCGACCCCGAGAACGCCAAGCACAAGATCGCCTTCGACAACCTGACGCCGCTCTATCCTGACGAGCGCCTGCAGATGGAGGTAGACGATCCCACGATCAAGGACAAATCGGCCCGGGTGATCGACCTGGTGGCGCCCATCGGCAAAGGTCAGCGGTCTCTGATCGTGGCGCCGCCGCGTACGGGTAAGACGGTGATCCTGCAGAACATTGCCTCAAGTATCGAGCGGAACCATCCCGAGTGCTATCTGATCGTCCTGCTGATCGACGAACGGCCCGAAGAGGTGACCGACATGCAGCGGTCGGTCAAAGGCGAGGTCATCAGCTCGACATTCGATGAGCCCGCCGGCCGGCACGTCGCGGTTGCCGAGATGGTAATCGAAAAGGCAAAGCGGTTGGTCGAGCATAAACGAGATGTTGTTATTTTGCTAGACTCGATAACAAGACTTGGTAGAGCTTATAACACAGTCGTACCGTCATCGGGCAAGGTCCTGACGGGTGGTGTGGATGCGAATGCCCTGCAACGGCCCAAGCGGTTCTTTGGCGCAGCCCGGAATATCGAAGAAGGTGGATCTCTGACCATCATTTCTACCGCGCTGATCGATACCGGCAGTAGGATGGACGAGGTGATCTTTGAAGAATTCAAAGGCACGGGCAACTCGGAGCTGGTCTTGGATCGCAAGATCGCGGACAAGCGCGTGTTCCCGGCAATCGACATTCTGAAATCAGGCACACGGAAAGAAGACCTGTTGATAGACAAGGTCGATCTACAGAAGACGTATGTGCTGCGTCGTATCCTGAACCCGATGGGGACCACGGACGCGATCGAATTCCTTCTTGGAAAGTTGAAGCAGACGAAAACGAATTCGGATTTCTTCGATTCCATGAACACCTGATGTGAGCCCGGTCAGAGGACCCATGGACACAATCTTTGCTCTTTCGACCGCGCCAGGCAAAGCCGGCGTCGCGATTATCCGCGTTTCCGGCGCCGGAGCGTTTCAGGCCGTCGGGTGCTTTGTTGACGGTTTGCCTCGGCCGCGGCAGTCAGGCCTGCGGAACATCAAGGCTCCAGATGGTTCGATGTTGGACACAGCCCTGGTACTCACCTTCGAGGCGGGCCACAGCTTTACCGGGGAGGCGACGGTTGAAATCCACTGCCATGGGTCGCGGGCGGTGGTGTCAGCAATCCTCGATGCGCTGGGCAGTCAAGACGGCTTGCGACCAGCCGAACCAGGCGAGTTCACGCGACGCGCATTGGAGAATGAAACACTGGATCTCGCACAGGTGGAAGGCTTGGCGGACCTAATCGACGCGGAAACGGAGGCGCAACGTAGGCAGGCCGTGCGCGTTCTGTCCGGACAGTTGGGGGCACGGGCGGAAGAGTGGCGTGGAAAATTGATCCGTGCCGCGGCCCTCCTGGAAGCGACAATAGATTTCGCGGACGAAGACGTGCCGGAAGATGTGTCACCGGAAGTGTTGAGCCTGCTTGGAGGCGTGCGCACTGAATTGGACAGAGAGGCCTCTGGCGTCGGAACCGCAGAGCGTATCCGTGAGGGTTTCGAGGTTGCGATTGTCGGCGCACCGAATGTTGGCAAGTCCACGTTGCTGAATGCTCTTGCTGGGCGGGATGCGGCAATCACATCCGAGGTTGCCGGGACAACACGGGATGTCATCGAGGTGCGGATGGATCTGAACGGTCTGCCTGTGACGTTGCTTGATACCGCGGGATTGCGCGCCACCGAGGACAAGGTCGAATCCATTGGCGTGGACCGCGCCATGAAGCGAGCGGAGGCAGCCGACCTTCGGGTTTTCCTCGTAGAGCCGGGTCAGGAACCTGCAATGCAACCGACCACCGAAGACGTGGTGTTGATTGGAAAGGCCGATCTTCACGGATGCCCTGAGAATTCGATTTCAGGCATTACGGGTCATGGCGTTCCTGTCTTGATCGACCGGGTGTCGAATGTTTTTGCCTCGCGGGCTGCGAACGCGGGCGTCGCGACGCGGGTGCGGCACCGGCAAGCCTTGATATCCGGCAGTGAAAGCCTTGCCAGAGCGATGGTGCATCTGGGACTTGGCAACGAACAAACGGATCTGGCCGCGGAAGAGTTGCGGAGTGCTGTGCGCCGTCTTGATTCTCTGGTAGGACGTGTGGATGTCGAAGCCGTTCTTGACGAGATCTTTTTAAGCTTTTGTCTGGGCAAGTAGTGGAGTGTTTCACGTGAAACATTTTGATGTGATTGTCATAGGGGGTGGCCATGCCGGAACCGATGCCGCCCATGCATCTGCTCGCCTTGGTGCAAGCACGGCGCTTATTACTTTGACGCGATCATCGATCGGGGTTATGTCATGCAACCCCGCGATTGGCGGCCTGGGGAAGGGGCATCTCGTCCGCGAAATCGACGCGCTGGACGGGGTCATGGGACGTGTCGCGGATATGGCAGGCATACAATTTCGCCTTTTGAACCGCCGAAAAGGGCCTGCGGTGCAGGGGCCGCGCACACAGGCAGACCGCAAGATCTACCGCGAGGAGATGCAAGCGGAAGTCGCGTCTCAGCCGAATTTGTCGGTGATCGAGGGTGAGGCGGCCGACTTCATCATGACAGATCAGAAGGTATCCGGGGTCGTGCTCGCGGATGGCAGCGAGATTTCTGCGCGGGCTGTTGTACTTACGACCGGGACGTTTTTGCGGGGCGTGATTCATATCGGTGATGTGTCCAGGCCCGGCGGAAGAATGGGCGACAATCCGTCGGTTCGTCTGGCGGAGCGTATAGATACGTTCGGTTTACCCCTCGGGCGTCTGAAAACGGGAACGCCGCCGCGCCTTGATGGAAAGACCATCGATTGGGCAGAGCTGGATATGCAGGCGGCTGACGACGAGCCGGTTCTCTTTTCCTTCATGTCGAAACGGCCGTCCTCGCGCCAGGTCGCCTGCGGAATCACGCACACCAACGCCAAGACGCACGAGATCATTCAGAGTAATCTCCATCGCTCTGCCATGTATGGGGGGCATATCGGCGGTGTCGGACCTCGCTATTGTCCGTCCATCGAGGACAAGATCGTGCGCTTCGCGGACAAGCCGTCTCACCAGATATTTCTGGAACCTGAAAGCCTTTCGGATGACGTGATTTATCCAAACGGGATTTCGACGTCTTTGCCCGAAGAGATCCAGGAAGATTACGTTCACTCGATCAAGGGGCTGGAGAATGCGAAGATTCTGCAGCCGGGCTACGCGATAGAATACGACTTTGTTGATCCAAGAGCGCTGGACGCGACATTGGCGGTGCGCTCGGTGCCCGGCCTTTTCCTTGCGGGCCAGATAAACGGCACCACCGGATACGAGGAAGCTGCGGCGCAGGGGGTCGTAGCCGGCTTGAACGCAGCGCTTTCTGCTTTGGACAGAGACCCGGTGATTTTCAGTCGCGCCGAAAGCTATATCGGTGTTATGATAGACGATCTGGTCACTCGAGGCGTGTCGGAGCCGTACAGAATGTTTACCTCGCGGGCGGAGTTCAGGCTTTCGCTGCGCGCGGATAATGCCGACCAGCGCCTGACCCCGATAGGTGTGGAGCTTGGCTGCGTCAGAGCGGAAAGACGGGACGCGTTCGAACACAAGATGGAGCGGCTGTCGGATGGCAAAGCGCGGATTTCGGACACCCTGTATACGCCGCGGCAGCTGAATCAGTCCGGGCTCAAGGTCAACGAAGATGGCACAAAGCGCAGCGGGTATGCTCTGCTGTCCTTTCCCGACATTTGTTTTGAAGATCTTTTGGCGCTGGATCCGTCCTTGTCGGATATTGATCAGGAAACCAGACAGCAGCTGGAAAGAGATGCGCTGTACGCAAACTATATTGAGCGGCAAAACCGCGACATCGAGGCCATCAAGAAAGATGAAAAGCAGGTTATTCCACCTGATTTCGACTTTGGCTCGATCCAGGGCTTGTCGAATGAGGTGAAGGCGAAGCTGGTGTCCGCGAAACCTGCAAACCTTGCGCAGGCGGGCCGTATTGATGGAATGACGCCGGCCGCACTGACAATCATTCTGGCGCGCTTGCGGCAGATGAAACGCGTGAAGTCCGCATGAGTTTCAATCTCGGCGTCGATGTTTCACGTGAAACATTCGAGCGCCTGGAGAGGTATGCTGATCTCGTCAGAAAATGGAATCCTCGCGTAAACTTGGTAGCAAAGTCGACCCTTGAAGAAATTTGGAGCCGTCATTTTCTTGATTCTGCCCAACTTTTTCAGTTGGCTCCTGACCATGCGAAGACGTGGGCAGATTTCGGGGCTGGTGGCGGATTTCCGGGGCTGGTGATCGCGATTCTGGCCAATGAACTGCGGCCGGATATGTCCGTGATGCTGGCAGAGAGCGACGCTCGAAAATCGGCCTTCCTGCGGAACGTTGTTCGGGAGACCTCCATAAACACCAAGGTTGTGTGCGAGAGAGTGGAGGAATTACCACCTTTGTGCGCCGATGTCATTTCTGCGCGGGCGTTGGCAAGCCTGCCGAAGCTTCTATTCCTGTCTCATGGTCATCTTGCGAAAAATGGCGTGATGCTGTTCCCGAAGGGAAAAAATTGGCAATCGGAGCTTGTTGAGGCGCAATCGAAGTGGCGTTTCAATCATCAGGTTGTTAAAAGTGTAACGAGCGACCAATCCGTCATTCTGCGCATTTCAGGAGTACGCCGTGCTTGATCTCACGCGCTCTTCAAACCCGAAGATTATTGCGATTGCCAACCAGAAGGGGGGCGTCGGAAAGACGACGACGGCTATCAACCTCGCGGCGGCTTTGGCCGAGGAAAACTTCAAGGTTCTGATCGTTGACCTTGACCCACAAGGCAACGCGTCAACCGGCTTGGGGATTGAGCCGGATGCGCGCGAGTATACCGCCTACGAGCTCTTGCTCGAGGAAATCGAGCTCTCGCGGGTGATCCAGGAAACGCCTCAGCGCAACCTGAGCATCGTGCCCGCTACAGTCGATTTGAGTTCGGCGGACATGGAGCTGATTTCAAATGAGAAGCGCAGCTTCCTGCTGCATGACGCCCTGCGCCAGCCTGCAATGGATGGGTTTGGTTTTGACTACATACTGATTGATTGTCCGCCGTCGCTGAACCTTTTGACGGTCAATGCCATGGTCGCGGCACATTCAGTTCTCGTTCCGTTGCAATCGGAGTTCTTCGCCCTCGAAGGCTTGTCGCAACTCATGCTGACCGTGCGCGAGGTCCGGCAATCCGCCAACAAGGATCTGCGGATCGAAGGTGTCGTGCTGACGATGTACGATGGCCGAAACAACCTGTCCGCCCAGGTCGAGCAGGATGCGCGCGAGAATCTCGGGCCACTGGTGTTCCAGACAAAGATCCCACGGAATGTACGGGTCAGTGAGGCGCCGTCTTACTCTGTTCCTGTCTTGACCTACGACCCGACGTCGAAAGGTGCCGAGGCCTATCGCGCCTTGGCGCGGGAATTGGTGAATAACAACAAGCGCCAGGCGGCGTAGGGAGGTCAGCATGTCAGATAAGAAATCCAAGCGCGGTCTTGGCCGGGGCCTTTCCGCCTTGATGTCCGATGTCGCCGAAGTTCCCAACACCTCCGAAGGCGCCGTAAAAGCGGCGGACAAGACCGTTCCGATCGAGAGGATAGAACCCAATCCCGATCAGCCCCGGCGCGACTTTGACGAAGACGCGTTGCGTGATCTGGCCGCGTCGATTTCCGAAAAAGGGATCATTCAGCCTCTGATCGTCAGGCCCAGCCCCCGGGCCGAAAACGGGTTTGAGATCGTTGCCGGTGAACGCCGCTGGCGTGCGGCGCAGCTTGCCAAATTGCACCAGGTGCCGGTGATTATCCGGGAATTCGATGACACCGAAGTCCTGGAAGTGGCCATCATCGAAAATGTTCAACGCGCGGACCTGAACCCGGTGGAGGAAGCGGCCGGGTACAGCCAGCTGATGGAGCGATTCGGGCACACGCAGGAAAAGCTTGCGCAAGCCCTGGGGAAAAGCCGAAGCCACATCGCCAACCTTGTTCGTCTTTTGAGTTTGCCCGACGACGTCCAAAGATTGCTGCGCGACGGAAAACTGTCCTCGGGTCATGCGCGGGCGCTGATCACTGCCGACAATCCTTCTGAACTCGCGCAGCAGGTGGTGAAAAAAGGGCTTTCGGTGCGCGAGACGGAAAAGCTGGCGAAGAAGGCCCAGCAGAATATCTTCTCTGACGGCTCCGCCCCCAAGAAGAAAAATCCGGTTGAGAAAGACGCCGACACGAAAGCGCTGGAAGGGGACCTGTCCGCGAACCTAGGTATGAAGGTCGCGCTCAACCATCGGCCGGGCCAAGAGAGTGGCAGCATGACGATCAGCTATGAAAGCCTCGATCAGCTGGACGACCTGTGCCGCAAACTTGCCGGAAACTAGTCGTCGAGCAACGCGGCAATAATATGGTTCAAAATCAATCTTCCTGACGGCGTTGCCGCGATACGGCCGTTCTGATGGGTCAAAAGACCAAGGTCACAGAAGTTCTGGATTTTGGACGCTGAGATTGGAGCGCCAGCAAGTTTCCTGTGGCGTTCAAGATCGACACCTTCGACAAGGCGTAGACCCATCAGGAAATGCTCTGTTGCCTGATCGCGGGAAGATACTTTGCTGTTTGTTTTCAAAGACTTATCGATTTCAGAAAGCGTCAGCCACTTTTCGGGATTGGACCAGGCTTCGGTTTCTCTACGCCCGCTTCCCACCGTTATGCGACCATGTGCGCCGGGACCGATGCCGATGTAATCCCCGTATCGCCAGTAGACGAGATTATGCCTGCACTCGGCGTCCGGCGCCGCATGGTTGGACACCTCGTACGCGGCAAGACCCGCTTCGTTGCAAAGCTCCTGGGTCAATTCGTACATGTCGGCCGCAAGATCCTCGGACGGCAGACCCCGCAATCCGCCACGGGCGCGGCGTTGATGAAAGATGGTACCGGGTTCGATTGTCAGTTGGTAGAGCGAGAGGTGATCGACAGCCAGATCAAGCGCTTCGGACAGTTCCTCGCGCCAGTCCTCGAGTGTTTGGCTCTGCCGTGCGTAGATCAGGTCGAAACTAACACGATCGAAATACACGCGCGCGATTTCATACGCTTTCCTGGCGTCGCTGACCGTGTGAATCCGTCCGAGCCGTCGCAGGTCTTCGTCCCGAAGCGACTGAACGCCAAGAGAAACGCGATTGACGCCGGCCTCTGCAAATTCCGAGAACCGGCCAGCCTCGACCGAGCCGGGGTTGGCCTCCAGCGTGACCTCCAGGTCATTCGCGGGTGTCCAGATCTCGTTAACCCGCTGCAGGATCGCCGCGACCACCTCTGGCTTCATCAGGCTGGGCGTACCCCCACCGAAAAAGACCGAGTTCAGCACCCGCCCGGGAAACATCTCTGCATACCTGTCGAGTTCCCGAAGATACGCTGCAAGCCAGCGGGATTGGTCGATTTCGGACCGAACATGACTGTTGAAGTCGCAATACGGGCACTTTGCTTCGCAAAATGGCCAATGCAGGTAGAGGCCGAACCCCCCGGCTTGCCAATCCTCAGTCAAAGCAGCCCTTCACCAGTTTCCTGAACGCATCCGCCCTGTGGCTGATCCGGTTCTTGAGGTCTGGGTCCATCTCGGCAAAGGTCACGTCATGACCAGTGGGCCGGAAGATGGGATCGTAGCCGTGACCGTGTTCACCGCGCATCGGCCAGACGATCTGGCCTTCGACGGTACCGGGGAACACTTCGTCATGCCCATCCGGCCAGGCCAGCACGAGGGTACAACAGAAACGCGCCGTCCAGGGAGGTGCAGCTTGCTTGGAAATGATCCCGTCATAGGCTTTCTTCATGGCCATTCCAAAATCACGACCAGTCTCTGTTTCTGCCCAATCAGCCGTGTAGACCCCCGGCGCACCATTCAGGGCGTCGATTTCGATCCCGCTATCATCCGAGAGCGCGGGAAGGTCAGTTGCCTGTGCCGCGGCGTGGGCCTTGATGCGAGCGTTGCCGACGAACGTGGTCTCGGTCTCGTCGGGCTCGCCGAGGTTCATCTCGGCGGCGCCCACCACGGACACGTCATAAGGCGCCAGCAGTTTCGAGATTTCTTCGAGCTTTCCGGCGTTGTGCGTGGCTACCAACAAGGTGTCGCTTGACAGTTTACGCACCTGTCGCGGCCTTCTGTGCTTCTACCAGCTCCGCCACGCCTTTCTCGGCTAGGTCCATGAGGTTCGTCATCTGGTCCCGACTGAAAGTAGCGCCTTCCGCACTCATTTGAACCTCGATCAGGCGACCGGACGCAGTCATGATGAAGTTGCCATCGACGCCTGCATCGCTGTCCTCGGGATAATCGAGATCCAGTACAGGTTGACCGGCGTAGATGCCGCAGCTGACCGCCGCAACAGGGTCTACCAGGGGGTCGCTGACGATATCGCCGGTCTTGAGAAGCTTGTTCACCGCAAGCCGCAGGGCAACCCAACCGCCGGTGATCGAAGCGCACCGGGTTCCACCGTCGGCCTGGATCACATCGCAATCAACCGTGATCTGGCGCTCTCCCAGTGCCACGCGGTCAACACCGGCGCGCAGGCTGCGGCCGATCAGGCGTTGGATCTCGACGGTCCGCCCCCCTTGCTTGCCGGCCGACGCCTCGCGACGCATCCGGGAAGTGGTCGAGCGGGGCAACATTCCATATTCGGCCGTGACCCAGCCAAGACCCGATCCCTTGATGAAAGGCGGTACGCGATCCTCGATCGTCGCCGTGCACAGGACATGGGTGTCGCCGATACGGATCATGCAGGACCCTTCGGCATGTTTCGTGACCCCGGTCTCGATTGAAACCGCGCGCATTTCACTTAAGTCTCTCCCAGAAGGACGCATGCCAGAACTCCTTGTTTGCATGTCGGGAATACAGGCGACCGAAACCCGATAGCAACCCTGATTGACCTTTTTGCCGGGCCGTTTTTAATGGCACTTCACATGGCGACAGAAATGCAGATGGAAAACGCGCGAAAGATCCTGGACGAAATGAACGACCGCTCGCGGGAGGTGTTCCGTCGCGTGGTCGAGGGGTATCTTGCAACGGGCGATCCGGTCGGGTCGCGCACCCTGACGCGTGACATGAGCGAAAAGGTATCCGCCGCGACGATCCGCAATGTGATGCAGGACCTGGAGTATCTTGGCCTGCTGGACAGCCCGCACGTCTCGGCCGGGCGCGTCCCGACACAACAAGGTTTGCGCATGTTCGTCGACGGCTTGCTCGAAGTCAGTGACCTGGAGCTGAACGACCGAGAGAAGATTGACGCGACGTTGGGCTCGAATTCTGACGATGTCAGCCTTGCGCTCGATCGTATCGGATCGGCCTTGTCCGGGGTGACGCAGGGCGCTTCCCTGGTGCTGGCGCCAAAGCACGAGGCGCCGATCAAGCATATCGAGTTCGTGTCACTGGGCCATGATCGTGCGCTTGTGGTGATCGTCTTTGGCGACGGGCATGTCGAGAACCGTATCTTTCACCCGCCGCCGGGCCAGACCCCCAGCTCGATGCGCGAGGCCGCCAATTTCTTGAACGCGCTGATCGAAGGCAAGACACTGTCAGACGTCCAAACCGTGATCGCCAAGGAGATCGAGGCGCGGCGGCAGGAGATCGACGGACTGGCGCATCAACTGGTCGAAAGTGGTCTGGCCGTCTGGGAGGGCGAGGCTGACAGTTACGAGCGCTTGATCGTGCGCGGGCGTGCGAATCTGATCAATTCCGAAGTTGAGCAAGAGGACCTCGACAGGATGAAAACGCTGTTCGACGACCTTGAACGCAAGCGCGACATCGCCGAGTTCCTGGAATTGACCGATCAGGGCGAGGGTGTGCGCATTTTTATCGGCTCGGAAAACAAACTTTTCTCACTTTCGGGTTCCTCTTTGGTGGTCTCTCCATATATGAACGCTGATCGAAAGATCGTGGGCGCGGTCGGTGTGATTGGTCCGACCCGGCTCAATTACGGTCGAATTGTACCAATCGTGGATTACACCGCGCAGCTTGTCGGAAAGCTGATCGCGGACCGGAAATAGAGGAAGAGCATGGCGCAGTCGAAAGAAGACCCGTTTCTTGATGACATAGAGCAGGCGGAAGACGAGGAACACGCCGCGATGGCCGAAGAGGATGCTCCGGAAAGTCTGGAGGATCAGGTCGAAACCCTTCGCGCGGAGCGCGATGCGTTCCAGGACAAGTTCATGCGCGCGCTTGCCGACGCAGAGAACGCCCGAAAGCGCGCCCAGAAGGACCGGACCGAGGCTGAGAATTATGGCGGTTCGAAACTGGCACGCGACATGCTGCCGGTGTTCGACAACCTGAAACGTGCGGTCGAAACCGTGACGGACGAACAGCGCGCGCAATCGGCGGCCCTGATCGAGGGGATCGAACTGACCATGCGCGAACTGGTCAACGTGTTTTCCAAGCACGGAATCCAGGTGATCGACCCGCAGGTGGGCGACAAGTTCGATCCCAAGCAGCACGAAGCGATGTTCGAGGCTCCGGTGCCTGGAACCAAGGCCGGCGAGATCATTCAGGTCTCTGCCCAGGGTTTCATGCTGTATGATCGCATCCTGCGCCCCGCGCAGGTCGGCGTATCGTCCTTCACCGGGTGATGCGATGTTCGGGAGGGCCGATCGTCAATGTCTGAGCATTGGCGACGGTCTTGGAGCAGAACCATCCCGACGGTATCTGGAAAATCTCTTGGCGACTCGAGGCTGAGTATTGCCGCAGGCGCGACGGTGGTAGCTGGTTGTCACTCTTCGCGCGAGAGCGCTTTCAGTTCATAGATCAAATTTAGAGCCTCTTTCGGGGTGAGGTCGTCGGGCAGGACCTCTTTCAGTCGTAGCACGGCGGCGGGTTCCGCGGCCTTCGGGCTCGGCGGCGGGGGCGGAGTCGCGGCGAACAGCGGCAAGTCGTCTATAAAGGCGGCCCGCTTGCCGCCGCCTTCCCGCTCACCTTTCTCCAGGGCGTCCAGCACGACCCGGGCGCGTTCGACCACGGTGGAGGGCAATCCGGCCAGTTTAGCCACCTGCACCCCATAGCTGCGATCCGCGGCACCGCGCCGGACCTCGTGCATGAAGATCACGTCGCCCTCGTGTTCCTTGACCGCGACAGTGGCATTGTCGACGCGCTCTAACTTGTCGCTCAGACGCGTAAGCTCATGGTAATGCGTCGCGAACAGGGCGCGGCACCGATTGGTTTCGTGCAGATGTTCCAAGGTGGCCCAGGCGATGCTGAGGCCATCATAGGTGGCGGTGCCGCGCCCGATCTCGTCAAGGATCACCAGCGCCTTGTCGTCGGCCTGGTTCAGGATGGCGGCGGTTTCGACCATCTCGACCATGAAGGTGGACCGGCCTCGGGCCAGGTCGTCGGAGGCACCGACACGACTGAAAAGCTGGCTGACAAGGCCGATATGCGCCCGGGCGGCGGGCACGTAACTCCCCATCTGCGCGAGCACCGCGACCAGCGCGTTCTGGCGCAGGAAGGTCGATTTACCGGCCATGTTCGGCCCCGTCAGAAGCCAGATGTCGCTGGCATCGCTCAAAGCGCAATCGTTCGCGATGAAAGGCGCCCCATTCTGCGTTCGCAACGCGGCCTCGACCACCGGATGACGTCCCGCCTCGATATGCAGCGCACGGCTGTCGTCGATCTGCGGGCGGCACCAGTTCTCCGCGCGTGCGAGATCCGCCAAAGCTGCGGAGAGGTCGAACTCTGCCAAGGACCGCGCGACCAGCGAAACCTCGGCTGATTTGTCCAGAATTGCGCGTTTCAGGGCGTCATAGAGCCGCTTTTCAATCTCAAGCGCGCGCCCTCCCGCGTTAAGGATGCGTGTTTCCATTTCGCTGAGCGGGACGGTGGTAAAACGCACCTGGTTCGCCGTGGTCTGGCGATGCTTGAAGGTTTCATTCAACGGTTCCGACAGCATCTTTTCGGCGTGGGTCGCCGTCACTTCGACGAAATACCCGAGGACATTGTTGTGCTTGACCTTCAGGCTTTGGATGCCGGTGACTTGGGCGTATTCCGCCTGCATCCCCGCGATGACGCTGCGCCCTTCGTCACGCAGTTTTCTGGCCTCGTCCAGCTCTGCGTCGTACCCATCGGCGATGAAGCCGCCGTCGCGAGCCAGCAGGGGCGGCTCTGCAATCAGGGCTTCGTCCAACAGGTCCAACAGCTCATCATGGCCGGTAAGAGCGGCAGACACCTCCTGCAGGGGTTCGGGCAGGTCTTGGGCGTCCAGCATCCGCGCGACCTCGGCGCTTTGCGTGAGGCCGTTGCGAATGGCGGCCAGATCCCGGGGTCCGCCCCGGTCAAGACCAAGACGGGACAGCGCCCGATCCAGGTCGGGAACCTTGCGCAGCACCTCTCGCAGATCATGTGCAAAGCGGGTGTGCCCGACCATGAAATCCACGCAATCGAGCCGATCCTGCACGACGTGCAGCACCCGGCTTGGGCTGGAAATGCGCCGCTCCAGCAAGCGGCCACCGCCGGCGGTTACCGTCCGGTCGATGCACGCCAGCAGTGAGCCGGATCTGCCGCCGGTCAAGGACTGTGTCAGTTCGAGGTTGCGCCGTGTGGCCGCGTCAATCTGCATCACCCGCGCTTCGTTTTCGCGAACGGGCTTTTGCAGCAGTGGAAGTTTCCCTTTCTGGGTAATCTCCAGGTACTCGACGATCGCACCCATGGCCGCGACCTCGGCGCGATCAAATTGGCCGAACGCGTCAAGCGTGCTGACATCGAACAGAGCGCAAAGCCGCTTTTCGGCGCCCGCACTGTCAAAAGCCGACCGGCCAAGCGGCGTGAGGGAGACGCCGTGCTCGTCGGCGATGTCGCGAATTTCAGCCTCGTGCCCTTCAGCCACGATCAGCTCGCTGGGGGCAAGCCGCGCCAATTCGGGTGAAAGCCTCACCTCGGTCAGGGGCATGACATGAAACGCCCCGGTGGAAATATCCACCCAGGCCAGCGCGGTGGCGTCGCGCACCTTGGCGAGGGCGGTCAGATAATTGTGGCGCCGTGCCTCGAGCAGGCTTTCCTCGGTCAGAGTGCCTGGGGTGACCAGGCGGACGACATCGCGTTTGACGACGGATTTCGACCCACGTTTCTTGGCTTCGGCGGGGTCTTCCATCTGTTCGCAGACGGCGACGCGAAAGCCCTTGCGGATCAGCGTCAGAAGGTAGCCTTCGGCCGAATGCACAGGCACGCCGCACATCGCGATATCCTCGCCAAGGTGCTTGCCGCGCTTGGTCAGCGCGATATCCAGCGCCTCGGCGGCGGCAACGGCATCGTCGAAAAACAGTTCGTAAAAGTCACCCATACGATAGAACAGCAGTGCGTTCTGGTACTGCGCCTTCAGTTCCAGATACTGCGCTATCATCGGTGTCACGGCTGTTGTTGTGGATGCCACCCTGCCCCCCATCGGCTTTGGCGGGCAGCTTACAAATCACGGGCTGGGGGTAAAAGGCAAAACCGCCGGGAATCCTTGAAAACCGGGGCAAAGCGCGGAATGAGTGCATGGTGAGGGAGGGATGGCATGATCTTCAATCTGGGCTCGATCAACATCGACTATTTCTACGAGGTCCCGCATCTGCCGCAGCCGGGCGAGACGCTGGCGGCAAAATCCTTTGCGACAGGACTGGGGGGAAAGGGCGCGAATATGTCGGTGGCCATCGCCAGGGCCGGAGGACAAGTGCGCCATATCGGAGCCGTCGGGCCCGAAGGGGCATGGGTAAAAGCACGGCTGGCAGACTACGGCATCGACGTTGCGCACATAGCCGAGGTTGACACGCCGACGGGCCATGCCGTGATCAATGTGGACCGCCAAGGGGAGAATGCGATCGTGATCTTCCCCGGCGCGAACCGCAAACAGTCACCCGGGTCGATTGACGCGGCACTGCAGGATGCGCGTCAGGGTGATATTCTGATGTTTCAGAACGAAACCAACGGTAAGAAATTTGCGGCGGTGCAAGCGCGGGAAAAGGGGCTGCACGTCATGTATGTGCCTGCGCCCTACGACGAAAGCGCAGTAAAGGACGTGCTTTCAAACACTAAAATCCTGGTGCTGAATGAAATTGAGTTCAGCCAGATGATGCAGGCCACCGGGCGGGACGTGGCAACTCTTGGGGTTGCAACCATAGTCGTGACGCGCGGGGCGCAAGGGGCGCTGTTGCTGGAGGAAAGCGCCGGTTGGACGGAACGGGTTTTTGCCGCGCCCGCCGTTGACCCGGTGGATACGACAGGCGCCGGTGATACGTTCGCAGGGTATCTGGCCGCTGGCCTCGATGCCGGGCTGGATGCCGCAGTTGCGGTCCAGCGTGCGGTATCTGCCTCGGCGTTGCAGGTGACGCGGCGCGGGACCGCGGATGCTATCCCGGACCTGACGGAGGTTCAGGCCTTTATGCGTCAGGACCCGACGAATGGTGCGTCGTCGCCCCACAGCTGACGGATGCGGGCGTCGCGGCCACACGCCTTGCGATACGCCTTGTAGGCCTTGGCCTGGGTTTTCGGACCGAAGCGGGTGATGATCAGGCGGTCGCCTTTGTAGTAATCCTGGTGATAGTCTTCCGCCTGGTAGAAGTCCGACGCGGGCAGGATCGGCGTCACGATATCCTGGCCAAGAGACGCGGCCGCCTTTGCCTTGGCGGTCTCCGCGGCCTCTTTCTCGGCGTTTCCGTCGGTAAAAATCGCGGTGCGGTAACTGTCGCCCCGGTCGCAGAACTGGCCTCCGGCATCGGTGGGATCGACCGAGCTGAAGAAGAGTGACAAAAGCTCGTCCCTGCTGACCTGCGCGGGATCGTACTCGATCTGTACCGCCTCGTAGTGGCCCGTGCCGCCGCGCACGACCTGTTTGTAGGTCGGGTTTTCCACGGTGCCGCCGGTATAGCCGGAGACGACCTCGCTAACGCCTTCGACGGATTCGAAATCCGCCTCGACGCACCAGAAACAGCCGCCGGCCACCGTGAGCGTTTCGGTTTCGGCGGCTTTTGCGGCGTCGGTCTGGACACCAAAGCCGACGGCGATGGATATGGCGAGCGCGGTCGCCTTGATGTTTCGCAGGTAATTCATAGCACAGCCTCCCTTTGCCCAAGGTCAAACTGCCGCGCTTCGGCTGCTGTTCCAACTCACCACGCCGTGAGGTCACGGGCCGGTGATGCGAATTTACCCCTTGGCACCGATTTGGCCTGTTCCTAGCGTGTGCTGAAACAAATCGCTGGGCGGTTTGTAACAAAGCGAAAGGGCGACGGGTATGGCAGAGCATCAGACGACACACCAGGCGGAAGAGGATGCGCGGAACGAGGAGATCCTGATCTGGCTGAACGGGCGGATCGTACCGAAGGCAGAAGCGCTGGTCAGTGTCTATGACAGCGGCTTCATGCTGGGCGACGGGGTGTGGGAAGGTCTGCGGCAGTATGACGGGACGTGGGCCTTTGTCGATGAGCATCTGGATCGGTTGTTCGAAGCGGCGAAGGCAATCGACCTGGATATCGGCCTGTCGCGCGAGGAGGTGTTGCAAGCCATTCTGGACACGCAGAAAGCCAACGACATGACAAGCGATGCCCATGCACGCCTGATGGTGACGCGGGGCATCAAGACCCGGCCATTTCAGCACCCAAGCCTGTCGCGGCAGGGGCCGACGATCACGATCATCATGGAGCATTCGCGCCCCAAGATCGCGCGGCCCATACGGTTGGCCACGGTGCCGCATATCCGGGGCCTGCCGATGACGCAGGACCCGAAACTGAATTCCCATTCCAAGCTCAACTGCATCCTGGCCTGCATCGCCGCGGAAAAAGCCGGTGCGGACGAGGCCCTGATGCTGGATGTGCATGGTTTCGTGAACACCACTAATGCCTGCAATTTCTTTATCGTTCGTAAAGGCGAAGTTTGGACCTCGACCGGGGACTATTGCATGAACGGAATTACGCGGCAGAAAGTGATCGACCTGTGCCGTGAAAACGACATTCCTGTTTTTGAGCGGAATTACTCCCTGGTGGACACCTATGGCGCGGACGAGGCGTTTCTGACCGGCACATTCGGCGCGCAGACGCCGGTGAACGAGATCGACGGGCGGCCCATTGGCGTCGGCGAGGCCGGGCCGGTGACGAAGCGGATACAGGGGCTTTACAAGGACCTGATCGCGAAGGAATGCGCCTGATGCGGATCGCGATGTGGTCGGGGCCGCGCAACCTGTCGACGGCGATGATGTACAGCTTTGCGGCGCGCGGCGATTGCGCGGTGATCGACGAGCCGTTCTATGCGGCCTACCTGACGATGACGGGGCTGGAACATCCGATGCGGGACGAGATCATTGCCTCGCAGCCGAGTGAGCCGGCGGAGGTTGTGGCCGGGCTGATGGGGTCTATCCCACGGAGAAAGCAGCATTTTTACCACAAGCACATGGCCCAGCACATGATAGACGGCGTGCCACGCGACTGGATCCGCGACGTGGTGAACGTGTTCCTGATCCGGCATCCGGCGCGGGTGGTGGCGAGTTTTTCGGCCAAGTACGAAAAGCCCACGCTGGACGATATCGGGTTTCGTCAACAGGCGGAGCTGTTCGACCAGGTCAAGGCGCTGGACGGAGATCCGGTGGTGATTGACAGCGCCGATATCCGGCGCGATCCCGAGGGGCACTTGCGCAGCTTGTGCGAGCGGATCGGATTGGACTGGACGCCGGATATGCTGCACTGGCCCGAGGGTGGACACGCGGATGACGGGGTCTGGGCCAGTCACTGGTACGGGGCGGTGCATGGCTCGTCCGGGTTCGCGCCGGCCGAAGGGGATGTGCCGGAGTTGACCGGGTGGAAGGCTGAATTGTCAGCCGCTGCAATGCCCTATTACGAAGCGTTGCGAGCGCATTCGGTTAAAGCACCGTTACAGGGTTAACGGGCGAATCAGAGCCTGATTTGGCACGTCGGTAACGCGTCGGTATTTGAGTGGTATCGCGACGGTGCCGATTTCGCAGAACGCCGTGGTGAACGGGCCGAACGCGCGTCGGCCCGTCTGGGTTGCCGCGCCTAGCCTTTCAGGCGCCGATTGCGCGCGGCCAGAAGTTTCAGGCGCAGCGCATTCAGTTGGATGAAACCGGCGGCGTCTTTCTGGTCGTAAGCGCCGGCGTCTTCCTCGAAGGTTACGTGGGCCTCGGAATAGAGCGAGTGATCGGACCAGCGGCCGACGCAGTTGACCGACCCCTTGTAGAGCTTCAGCCGGACGGTGCCGGTGACGTGTTCCTGGCTCTTGTCGATGGCGGCTTGCAGCATCTCGCGTTCCGGGCTGAACCAGAAGCCGTTGTAGATGAGTTCGGCATAGCGCGGCATCAGGCTGTCCTTGAGGTGGCCCGCGCCGCTGTCCAGCGTGATCTGTTCCATGCCGCGATGCGCCTCGAGCAGGACGGTGCCGCCCGGGGTTTCATAGATGCCGCGGGATTTCATGCCGACAAAACGGTTTTCCACGAAATCGAGACGACCGATGCCGTGCTTGCCGCCCAGCTCGTTCAGCTTGGTCAGGATCGTGGCGGGCGACATCGCCTCGCCGTTGATCGAGACGGCGTCGCCCTTTTCGAACCCGATCTCGACGAGTTCCGGGACGTTTGGCGCATCCTCGGGATTTGTCGTGCGCTGGTAGACGTAATCGGGTGCCGGCTCGGCGGGGTCTTCCAGAACCTTGCCCTCGGACGAGGTGTGCAGGAGGTTGGCGTCCACGCTGAACGGGGCCTCGCCGCGCTTGTCCTTGGCGATGGGAATCTGGTTCTTCTCGGCGAATTCCAGAAGGCGGGTGCGCGAGGTTAGGTCCCATTCGCGCCAGGGGGCGATGACCTTGATATCGGGGTTGAGCGCGTAGGCGGCCAGCTCGAACCGGACTTGGTCATTGCCCTTGCCGGTGGCGCCGTGGGCGACGGCATCGGCGCCGGTCTCGGCCGCGATCTCGACAAGCCGCTTGGAAATCAGCGGGCGCGCGATCGAGGTGCCGAGCAGGTACTGGCCCTCGTAGAGCGCGTTGGCGCGGAACATCGGGAAGACGAAATCGCGGACGAATTCCTCGCGGATATCCTCGATATAGATGTTCGAGGGGTCGATGCCCAGCAGCTCGGCTTTCTTGCGGGCGGGGTCGAGCTCTTCGCCCTGGCCGAGATCGGCCGTGAAGGTCACGACCTCGCAGCCGTATTCGGTTTGCAGCCACTTGAGGATGATCGACGTATCGAGGCCGCCGGAATAGGCCAGCACGACTTTCTTGGGCGCGGACATCTTGGTACCCCTTTGCATGATGTTGCAGGGGCGATTACCGGGTTTTCACAGGCGGGGCAAGGCGGCGGAGGCTTGTCATGCGGGCCGCGATGAGCGAAGGACGGGGCATGAGCGATTTCCGAACCCAAGCCCGGGCCGCCGAGGCCGAAATGCGCGCCGTCTTCGAGCCGACGCCGCTGCAGCGCAATGCGCATCTGTCCGACAAGTACGGCGCGGAGGTTTACCTGAAGCGCGAGGATCTGAGCCCGGTGCGGAGTTACAAGCTGCGCGGGGCGTTCAATGCCATGCGCAAGGTGATGGCGGCGGGCGAGGATGCGCCGGTGTTCGTTTGTGCCAGTGCCGGGAACCATGCGCAGGGCGTGGCGTTCATGTGCCGGCATTTCGGGGTGAAGGGCGTGATCTTCATGCCGGTGACGACGCCGCAACAGAAGATCGGGCAGACGCGCAAGTTTGGCGGCGATGCGGTGACGATCCGCATGGTTGGAGACTATTTCGACGATACGCTGGCACAGGCGCAGGGCTATTGTGCCGAGGTCGGCGGGCATTTCCTGTCGCCCTTCGATGATGAGGACGTGGTCGAGGGCCAAGCCTCGGTCGCGGTGGAGATCGAGGCGCAATTGGGCGTGGTGCCGGACCGGATCGTGTTGCCGGTGGGCGGCGGGGGGCTGTCATCGGGCGTGCGCAGTTTTTTCGGGCCGGAGGCGAGCATGGTGTTCGTGGAGCCGGTGGGCGGCGCCTGCCTTGCTGCCGCGTTGCAGGCCGGAGAGCCTGTGCGGCTGAAATCCGTGAACACCTTTGCGGATGGCGCGGCGGTGGCGCAGATCGGTGCGCGGACGTTTGAGCGGCTGCGCGATGTCGATCCGGCCAATGTGATTGCCGTGGCCGAGGACCGGGTCTGCACCACGATGCTGGAAATGCTGAACATCGAGGGCATGGTGCTGGAACCGGCAGGTGCGCTGGCGGTGGATGCGCTGAAGGACCTGGATATAAACCTCGGCGAGACGATCGTCTGCGTGACCTCGGGCGGGAATTTCGATTTCGAGCGTCTGCCGGAGGTGAAGGAACGGGCGCAGCGGTTCGCGGGGCTGAAGAAATATTTCGTGCTGCGGATGCCGCAGCGACCCGGGGCGTTGAAGGATTTCCTGACGATCCTTGGACCGGACGACGATATTGCGCGGTTCGAGTATTTGAAGAAATCGGCGCGCAACTTTGGCTCGGTCCTGATCGGGATCGAGACGAACGATGCCGCGAATTTCGAGCGGATCGAGGCAGAGATGACCGCGGGCGGGTTCGAGCACCGCGATATCACCAATGACCAAATCCTGGCGGAACTCCTAATTTGAGGTGAGGCGGGGTAACTCGCCCAGAAACTCGCTCTTGGACGAGGCATAGGTCTCGACGATATGGGCGAGGTCGATGTCCGACGCTTTGCCCCGGGCGGCGGTGACCTCGCCATCCTTGCAGAGTTTGGAAAAATCGTCGAACCCGAGGTTGAGCGCGCTGCCCTTGAGGAAATGCAGCTTGGCCTCGAGCGTTTCGGGCGCGGGATCGGCGCGTAGTTCGGCGATCTCTTCCTCGACTTCCTCGAGGAAGAGATCGACAACCTCGTTGAAATCCTCGGGCCCGATTTCGTCGCGCAGCTGGGTGACGCGGTTCCAGTCGATCATGGCATCCTCCTTTGTGCCTGACGCTAGAGGTACTCGATTAAAGGCCGGTGAAGGGCCGAGGCCAATTAGGAAGCATTTTAGGCTTCACATGGCATTAAGGGGGGCGTGGTTGCATATGGGTCAAAACGCATAGGCAAGACCCGTGTCGGCCCACCCCCGCAAGGCGATTGACCCGCCGCCCGATCAGATGAGCATCCGCCGTGTGCTGGTTGTCGATGACAGCCGGTTGCAGCGGCGCATCATCCACGCGGCCCTGTCGCGGCTGGGGCTGGAGGTGGTCGAGGCGGGGTCGGGGACCGAGGCGCTGACGATCTGCGAGGCGGCGCCGCCGGACCTGGTGATCAGCGACTGGATGATGCCGGGGATGAACGGGCTGGAGCTGTGCCGCGCGTTCCGGGCGCTGCCGCGGGAGGATTACGGGTATTTCATCCTCGTGACCTCGAAGAGCGAGAAGGAGGAGGTGGCGCTGGGCCTTGATGCCGGAGCGGACGATTTCCTGACCAAGCCGATCAACCCGGGCGAGCTGCGGGCGCGGATCGCGGCGGGGGACCGGATCGTGCGGATGCAGCGGGAGCTGAGCGAGACAAACCGGCTGGTGCGCGAAACGCTGGCGGAATTGCAGGGGCTTTACGATTCGCTCGACAGTGACCTGATCGAGGCGAAGAAGCTGCAACAGTCCCTGATTCCCGAACGCTACCGCGAGTTTGGGCCGGCGCAGGTGTCGTTGCTGTTGCGCTCGGCTTCGCATGTGGGCGGCGACCTTGTGGGGGTCTTTCCGATCAGCGAAACGCGGATCGGTCTTTATGCGATCGACGTGTCGGGGCATGGCGTGAGTTCGGCCCTGATGACGGCGCGGCTGGCGGGGTATCTATCCGCCACCACGCCCGAGCAGAACGTGGCGCTGGTGCATGGCCCGGACGGGTTTCTGCCGCGGCCGCCGAACGAGGTGCTGGCGGACCTGAACCAGATGTTTCTGGGTGAAATAGAGACTGAGTTGTACTTCACCATGCTGCTGGTGGATGTCGATCTTGAAACCGGGCGTGTGACCATGGCGCAGGCGGGGCATCCGTGCCCGGCCATCCAGCGCGCCGACGGGCGGGTCGAGATAAACGGGCCGGGGGGCCTGCCCGTGGGGCTGATCGACGGCGCAACGTATGAGGCTTTCGACGTGCAGCTTTATCCCGGGGACCGGCTGTTGCTGCATTCGGACGGGGTGGATGAATGCGCGGACCGCGCGGGCAGGCTGTTGGGCGAGGACGGGGTGCGGCGTATCCTGCGCGAACTGCGCCAGACCGAGGGCATGGCGTTCCTGGAATCGGTGATCTGGAAACTGGCGGAGTATGCCGGGTGCGACGATTTCGACGACGACGTGTCGGCGGTGCTGCTGGAGTTCAGGCCAGTCGGAAAAGCGACCTGACGAAATGACGGTCGCCGGGATTGCCGACATGGCGCGCGGCGGTTTCGGGGTCGGCGAAAAAGGCGGTATGACCCGGTTCGGACGGTGCCGAGAGAGGCCGCACCGGGCGGGCATGGTAGATGATGCAGATCTTGTCGGCCCAGAGATCGTATTCCGGCATGTAGACGAAACGGCGGAACGACCCCAGCCGCCGGGGTGCGGCGATGCGCCAGCCGGTTTCCTCGAACACTTCGCGGTGCAGGGCCTGCAGGGGCGATTCGCCGGGGTCGATGCCGCCGCCGGGCAATTGCATCTCGGGTTTGGGCTCTTCCTGCCAGGTCAGCAGCAGTTTTCCGTTGTGCGGCAGGATGGCATAGGCGCCGGGGCGCGCGGTGTATCGGATGTCGGGCCTTGGCGGCTTGCCGAAGCGTCGCATGGCGGACCCCCCCTTGGAGTATGCCTTGTTGCGCATATATAGTCGCGATATGCCAAGAACGGGCGCCCAAGAAAACCCCCTTAAGGATACGCGATGACACTCGGCCAGAAGATCGCCTGGGACGATACCGTCCTGCCATTTCAATTGGACCAATCGGACGTGCGCGGCCGCGTGGTGCGGCTGGACGGCGTGTTGGACGGCGTGCTGAAACAGCATGATTACCCCGCGCCGGTGGAGGCGCTGATCGCCGAGATGGCGCTGATGACTGCGCTGATCGGCCAGACGATCAAGCTGCGCTGGAAGCTGTCGTTGCAGGTGCAGGCGAACGGGCCGGTGCGGATGATCGCGACGGATTACTTCGCCCCGTCCGAGGATGGCGAACCCGCGAAGATCCGCGCCTATGCCAGTTTCGACCCGGAGCAGATCACCGATGCGCCGCCGTTCGACCAGATCGGCGAAGGGTATTTCGCGGTGATTCTGGACCAGGGCAAGGATACCGCGCCCTACCAGGGGATCACACCGATTGCGGGCACGCGGCTGAGCGATTGCGCCGAAGCCTATTTCGCGCAGTCCGAGCAATTGCCGACGCGGTTTGCGCTGAGCTATGGCCGTTCGACCGAGGGCGACGGGCGCGAGCACTGGCGCGCGGGCGGCGTGATGATCCAGATGATGCCCAAGGCCTCGCCCTTTGCCAGCGGCGGCGGAAGTGGCGAAGACGGATTGCTGTCGGCCTCGGACATACTGGACGAGGATGGCGAGGAAAACTGGAACCGCGTGAACACCCTGCTGGACACGGTCGAGGACCTGGAGCTGATCGGGCCGTCGGTGTCGTCGACCGACCTGCTGGTGCGTCTGTTTCACGAAGAAACCCCGCGCGTCTTTGACGTTCAGCCGGTGCGCTTCGGCTGTACCTGTTCCGAGGAGCGGTTGCGCAACAGCCTGTCGATCTATTCGGCCAAGGATATCGGGCACATGACCACCGACGAGGGCACGGTCACCGCCGACTGCCAGTTCTGCGGGGCGCATTACACGCTCGACCCGGCGACGCTGGGATTCGAGGCCGAGGCGAAGGGCGATGACGAGTGACCTGATTGCGACCCTACGCGGCGCGTTGCAGGGCGACATGGCGCCGTCCTCGGATTACGATCTGAACCCGGATGTGGTGCTGCCGGAGGGGCGCAAGCTGCGACCTGCCGGGGTGTTGGTGCCGATCGAGGTGACCGAAGGGAGCGCGCGGCTGTGGCTGACCAAACGGTCCTCGGCCTTGCAGCATCATCCGGGGCAGGTGGCCTTTCCCGGTGGCAAGCAGGAGGACGGCGACGCCCATATAGTGGCGGCCGCCCTGCGCGAGGCGCATGAGGAGATCGGGTTGGACCCGGACAAGGTGGAGGTCCTGGGCACGTTGCCGCCGCACGAGACGGTGACGAGTTTTCACGTGACGCCGGTGATCGGTATGATTTCCGGGCTGTTTTCGCCGGTGCCCGAGGCGGGCGAAGTTGAAGAAGTGTTCTCGGTTCCGCTGGAGCACGTGTTGGAATTGGGCCGGTTCAGGGTCGAATCCCGGCGCTGGCGCGGGACGCGGAGGCATTACTTTGCGGTGCCCTATGGCCCCTATTACATCTGGGGCGCGACCGCGCGGATGTTGCGCGCGATGGCCGAGGCTGTACGCTTGGGCGCATGACCCTGACAGGTGACTGGATCGACGCGGAGGAGACGCAGGCCGTGTGCCGGATGCTGGAGGCAGCCGGGCATCGCGGCCTGTTGGTCGGCGGCTGCGTGCGCAACGCGCTAATGGGCGTGGCGGTGAACGACATCGACATCAGCACGGATGCGCGGCCCGACGCGGTTGTCGCGCTGGCAGAGGCGGCGGGGATGAAGCCGGTGCCCACGGGGATCGAGCATGGCACGGTGACGGTCGTTTGCCGGGGCGTGCCGTTCGAGATAACCACCTTTCGCAAGGACGTGGAGACGGACGGGCGGCGCGCCGTGGTCGCTTTTGCCGACGATGTGGAAAGCGACGCGCGACGGCGGGATTTCACGGTGAACGCGCTGTATGCGACGCGAAAGGGCGACGTGATCGACCCGCTTGGCGGGTTGCCGGATATCGCGGCGCGGCGCATCCGGTTCATCGACGATGCCGAGACGCGGATCCGGGAAGATTACCTGCGCATCCTGCGGTTCTTTCGGTTTCACGCGGCCTATGGGGACCCTGCGGGGGGTCTGGACCCGGACGGGCTGGCGGCCTGCGCGGCGCTGGCGGACGGGATCGACGGGCTGTCGAAAGAGCGGATCGGGGCGGAGATGGGCAAGCTGCTGGCCGCGCGCGACCCTGCGCTGTCGGTCGCGGCGATGCGGCAGTCGGGCGTTCTGGCGCATGTCCTGCCCGGGGCCGACGACCGGGCGCTGGCGCCGCTGGTGCATCTGGAAGAGATGCACGGGTTTGACGCGGACGCGATGCGGCGGCTGGCAGCGCTGGGCGGCGACAATCCGGCCGACGCGCTGCGCCTGAGCCGGAAGGATGCGCGGCGGCTGGAGAATCTGCGCAACGAGGCCGCGGGCCCGCAGCCGCCCGAGGCGCTGGGGTATCACCACGGGATCGGGATGGCGCGGGACCTCGTGCTGTTGCGCGCCGCGCTGTTCGAGCTGCCGGTTCCGCGTCACGCGTTTGCCGCCGCAGAGCTGGGGGCGAACGCGGTGTTTCCTATCAACGCGCAGGACCTGATGCCGGCGCTGGAAGGTCCGGCATTGGGCACAGCGTTGAAAGAACTGGAGGATGCGTGGATCGCGTCGGGGTTTGCGCTCGACCGGCAGGCGCTGCTGAAACTGGCGACATGAAAGGGTCATTTGACTTTGCGGCCCTTTGGCGGCATCTTGCCCGCACCACATGGAGGTTGAGACATGCTTATCGGGGACTTTGAACGCTCATAAGCGCCGGATCGCGGAAGTGATCCCGTGCGCGGCGTCGCGCCCCTTTGTCATGTCTATTCCTTCGCGGAGTCCCCTCCATGTTCAAGTTTTTCGAAAACCTCGTTGATCCTTATGTGCCGTATGAAGAGTCGGACACGCCGCCGACGCGGCTGTGGCCCTTCATGCGGCTGTACATGGTGCCGTTTCGCCGGGTTTTCTGGATGGCCGGGATCATGTCGGTCGTCGTGGCCGCGATCGAGATCTGGCTGATCTACTACATGGGGCGGATCGTCGACATCCTGGCGGGGGACCCGATGGAGGTCTGGCGGGATTACGGCACCGAGATCATCGTGGTGGCGGTGTTCATCTTGGCTGTACGCCCCGCGATACAGGCGTTCGACGTGCTGCTGCTGAACAACACGATCCTGCCGAATTTCGGAACGTTGATCCGCTGGCGGGCGCATAAGCATGTGCTGCGCCAGTCGGTGGGCTGGTTCGAGAACGACTTTGCCGGGCGGATCGCCAACCGGATCATGCAGACCCCGCCGGCGGCGGGCGAGGCGGTGTTCCAGGCGTTCGACGCCATCGCGTTTTCCATCGCCTATATCATCGGGGCGGGCATATTGCTGAGCGATTCCGATCCGCGGCTGATGCTGCCGCTGTTGGGCTGGCTGGCGCTGTATGGATTTCTGGTGCACTGGACGGTGAAGCGGGTGCAGCCGGCCTCCAAGGCGGCGTCGGACGCGCGCAGCCTTGTGACGGGGCGCGTGGTTGATGCCTATACCAACATTCATTCCGTGAAGCTGTTCGCGCATAACACGCGCGAGGTGGAATACGCCAAGGAGGCCATCGAACACGCGCGGCAGACGTTCCAGAACGAGATGCGGATCTATTCGGTGATGGACGTGGTGCTGACGCTGCTAAATGGCCTCTTGATCGTGGCCGTTGTCGGCTGGGCGTTCTGGCTGTGGATGCAGGGGCAGGCGAGTGTCGGCGTGGTGGCTGCGGCGACGGCGCTGACCCTGCGGCTGAACGCGATGACCGGGTGGATCATGTGGGCGCTGACCTCGTTCTTTCGGCAGCTGGGTGTCGTGGCGGAGGGGATGGAGACCATTGCCCAGCCGATCACGCTGGTGGATTCCAATCGCGCGACGCCGCTGGACATGCAGGAGGGCCGGATCGAGCTGCGCGAGCTGTCGCATCATTTCGGGCGCGAGAGTGGCGGGCTGGACCGGATTTCCCTGAACATCCGGCCGGGTGAAAAAATAGGGTTGGTTGGCCGGTCCGGGGCCGGGAAATCGACCCTGGTCAAGCTGCTTTTGCGGTTCTACGACGCGGAAAGAGGGCAGATCCTGATCGATGGGCAGGATATCTCCCAAGTGACGCAGGACAGTCTGCGCGACCGGATCGGGATGGTGCAGCAGGACAGCTCTTTGCTGCATCGCTCGGTGCGGGACAATATCCTTTATGGCAAGCCCGAGGCGAGCGAGGCGCAGATGCTGGAGGCGGCGAAGAAGGCCGAGGCGCACGAGTTCATCCTCGACCTGGAGGACCCGCAGGGACGCAAGGGCTATGACGCGCATGTGGGCGAACGCGGCGTGAAGCTGTCGGGCGGCCAGCGGCAGCGGATCACGCTGGCGCGGGTGATCCTGAAGGACGCGCCGATCCTTCTGCTGGACGAGGCGACGAGCGCGCTGGACAGCGAGGTGGAGGCGGCGATTCAGGAAACGCTCTATGGCATGATGGAGGGCAAGACGGTGATCGCTATTGCCCACCGGCTGTCGACGATTGCGCAGATGGACCGCATCATCGTGCTGGATCACGGTCGGATCGTCGAAGAGGGCGGGCATGCCGAACTGCTGGCGCAGGGCGGACTTTACGCCCGGTTCTGGAGCCGCCAGTCGGGCGGGTTCATCAATGCCGACGAGGACGAGGCGGCGGAGTAGGCTATGGCCGAGTTTGTGATCGAACGTCTTGGGCATCTTGGTGACGGGATCGCCGAGGGGCCGGTCTATGTGCCCGGCGCCCTGCCCGGCGAGCGGGTGACCGGAACGCTGGAGGGCAACGTGCTGCGCGATGTTAAGATCGTGGAGCCCGCCGCGACGCGGGTGAAGGCGCCTTGTCGGCATTACAAATCCTGCGGCGGGTGCCAGTTGCAGCACGCCGATGACGGGTTTCTGGCCGACTGGAAGACCGGGATCGTGCGCGAGGCGCTGGCGGGCCAGGGGATCGAGACCGAGATGCGCGAGATCGCCGTATCGCCGGCCAACGCGCGGCGCAGGGCCGGGTTTTCGGCGCGGCGCACCAAAAAGGGTGCGACGGCGGGGTTTCACGCCAAAGGGTCGGACGTGATCGTGGAATTGAGTGAGTGCCAGGTGGTGGTGCCGGAATTGCTGGAGGGCGCCCGCGTGGCGCAGGCGCTGGCCCGGATCGGCACCAGCCGGAAAGGCGAGTTGAGCGTCGCGGTCACGTTGTCCGAGGTGGGGCTGGACGTGCGCGTGGAGGGGGGCAAGCCACTGGATGGGCCCCTGCGGATCGCGCTGGCGCAACTGGCCGAGAGCGAAGCCCTGGCGCGGCTGACATGGGATGAAGAGACCGTGGTCACGCGGCGACCGCCGATGCAGGACTTCGACGGGATCGCCGTGACGCCGCCGCCGGGGGCGTTCCTGCAGGCAACCAAGGAGTCCGAGCGCCTGTTGCAGAACGAGGTTGCGGCGATTTTGGCCGGAACAGAGCCTGTCATCGACCTGTTCGCGGGATGCGGCACCTTTGCCCTGCCGCTGGCGCGCGAGCGGGCGGTGCATGCGGTGGAAGGCAGCGCGGGGATGACGCGGGCGCTGGACGAGGGATGGCGGCACAGCGCGCGGTTGAAGAAAGTGACGGTCGAGGTGCGGGACCTGTTTCGCCAGCCCGTCATGGCCGAGGACCTGAAACGGTTCGGCGGCGCGGTGATCGACCCTCCGCGCGCCGGCGCCGAGGCGCAATGCCGCGAACTGGCCGAAGCGCAGGTGCCCGTGATCGCCTACGTGTCCTGCAACCCGGTGACATTCGCGCGCGATGCGAAGATCCTGACCGATGCGGGCTACGTGGTGGAGTGGGTGCGTCCGGTCGACCAGTTTCGCTGGTCGGTGCATGTCGAGCTGGTTGCCGCAATCCGCCGCAAAACAGGCTGATTGCACAAATTTGAAATGACGCGGCGGTCCTGACTGTGTAAAATGCGGCCAGAGACAGGCAACAGGTTAATCGAGCAATGAATCGCAGAAATTTCATGCTTCTGTCGGTCGCCAGCGCATTTCTGGCGGCCTGTGGATCGAAGTTCAAATCCTATAACGGACCGGAAGTGACGCAGGTTCTGATCAGCAAGAGCCGGCGGCGGATGTATCTTTTCCACCACGACAAGGTGCTGAAGGCCTATGACGTCGACCTGGGCTTTACCGCCGCGGGGCACAAGCAGTTCGAGGGCGATGGCAAGACGCCGGAAGGCGATTATTTCATCGACCGGCGCAATCCGAACAGTTCGTTCCACCTGTCGCTGGGGATTTCGTACCCCAACGAGGCGGACCGTGCGTTTGCCAAGGCGCAGGGGAAGAGACCCGGAGGGGACATTTTTATCCACGGCGAGCCCAACGATCTGGGCTGGATTCGGAAGCGGCGTTTGGGCCGGGACTGGACTGCCGGGTGCATTTCCGTCCGGAACAAGGAAATGGAAAAGATCTATGCGATGGTGCGCAACGGCACCCCGATCCGCATCACGCCGTGAAGGATGGGCTTACTTGCCCATCACCAGCGTCCACCAGATCTTGCCGTTGCGTTCCTGTTCCCAGGAAAAGCCCATTTGCCGGGCGTCGGGCGCCATGATGACCTGCTTGGTCGACGGCTCGTCCATCCAGGCGGTCAGGGTTTCCAGCTCGGTCTCGTAGGTTTCCGAGATATTCTCGCCGACCAGATCGCCGCTGTAGCCGACGCGGCGGACACGGTCGATCGGCGAGGAGCCGTCGGAGCCGAAATGCCAGGGGCGGTTCTGCACCGACATGTCGCGCGAATGGGTGGCGGCGGCCGCGTTGAGCTGTGCGTTGAGCTGAACGGCGGGGCGCCCGGCGGCCTGGCGCAGGGCGTTGACGGCGTCGAGCATCCGGTACTGGATTTCGGCGGTCTGGCCCGGGCGGATGCGGTAGACCTGCGGCAGCGGCTCGCCGTTGGGGCCGACAGTTGATTGCGGCGGCGGCGCGGCACAGGCCGACAAGAGCACAAGTGCGGAAACCAGAAGGCCAAAAATACGCGTCATCAGTCTCTACCACCCAGAAGTTCGTTCGACTCGCCTCTTAGCGCGGCTTGAGGGGTCTTTCAAACCCACAACCACGTCAGGTGCGCGAATGTGACCGGTTTGATTTGCGACTGAGGCATTCGCGCCATATGCTGCGATCAGTTCCAAAGCAGACAGTTGGAAGACAGACATGTCCCTATATCCCAAAAACACATTCAGCCGGCGCGCTTTCCTGGCCGGCACCGCCGTTTCTCTGGGCGCGCCGGCGCTGGCGCAGACCGGCACCACCGAGATGGAGAACGAAATTACCCAGACGGTGCGGCGCAATATTTCGAGCTTTCGCGCCGCGGACTGGCGGCCGCATTTCAGCAGTCTGAGGAATGGTGCGATCCTGGTCGATATTTCGTCCCGCGCGCTGCATTTCTGGGACGAGGACGGGCAGACGAAGTTCCTGTTTCCGTCAAGCATCCCGATGTCGGAGGAATTGACGCGGCGGGGCCGAACCCGGGTGGTGCGCAAGGTGGAAGGGCCGGATTGGCGTCCGACGCCTTCGATGTTGAAGCGGAACCCCAACTGGCCGTCCTATGTGCCGCCGGGGCCGGACAACCCGCTGGGCACGCACGCGCTGTACCTCGGCTGGACCTATTACAGGATCCACGGCACGCATGACACGCGCAAGATCGGGCGGCGGTCGTCGAACGGGTGTATCGGGCTTTACAACGAGCATATCGCGCAGTTGTTCGCCCGGGCCAAGGTGGGCACGCAGGTTCTGGTAATCTGACGCGGATTGCGCTGGAATAGAGACGAATGTGTGCAGCGTTCCGGCGCTGCCTTTTCTTTTTGTTTGGAGCGCCAAGCCGCTTCGCGCGGAGTCAAGGCCGAAGGCCGCCGCGCATCGACGGGCCGCCCCCTCGGCCCGGCGATTTGGCAAAGCCTGGTGCGCCGCTCGACGGTCTTTCGGATTGGCAGGAATAAAGTGCTTCTGAATGACTGTCTGATCGCCGCGCCGCGGCCCGTCGACGCGCGGCTTTAGTCAAGCCAGCCCTTGAGGTTGTCTTCGATCACCGTGCTCAGCGCCTTGATATGGGCGTCGCTGTCGTTGAGGCAGGGGATATAGAGGAACTCCTCGCCGCCGGCCTCCTCGAAGCTTTCCTTGATCTCTTCGTTGATCTCTTCGAGCGTCTCGATGCAGTCGGCGGAAAAGGCGGGCGCGATGACGGCGATGTTCTTTTTGCCGTCCTCGGCCAGCTTGGCGACATGTTCGACCGTGTAGGGCCGCAGCCATTCTTCGGGGCCGAAGACCGACTGGAACGTGGTGGTGATCTGGGTGTCGTCCCAGCCCAGACGTTCCCGCAGGAGGCGCGTCGTTTTCTGGCACTGGCAGTGGTAGGGGTCGCCCTGTTTCAGGTAGCGCTGCGGCATTCCGTGATAGGAGACAACAAGGATCTCGGGCTTCTTGTCAGTCTCTGCATAGGCCTTTTCGACCGATTGGGCCAACGCCTCGATATAGAGCGGATGCTCGAAATAGGGCTCGACCACGCGGGCGATGGGCTGCCAGGTTTCGTCCATCAGGGCGCGGAAGAATTGGTCGTTCGCGGTGGCCGAGGTGGCGCCGGCGTAATGCGGGTAAAGCGGGAAGAAGAGGATCCGGGTGCAGCCGGCCTCGACCAGCTTGCGGACCTTGGACTTGGTCGAGGGGTTGCCGTAGCGCATACAGAAATCGACCATGACGTTGTCGCCGTAACGCGCCTTGAGCGCCTCGGACAGCTTGGTCGTCTGGTCGCGGGTGATGGTCATCAGGGGGCTTTCGCCCTTGTCCTCGTTCCAGATGGATTTGTAGGCCTCACCGCTGGTGAAGGGGCGTTTCGACAGGATCACCAGTTGCAGCAGCGGCTGCCAGAGCCAGGGCGAATAGTCGATAACGCGGCGGTCCGACAGGAACTCGTTCAGGTAGCGCCGCATGGACCAGTAGCCGTAATCGTCGGGCGTGCCGAGATTGGCGATCAGCACGCCTGTCTTGGGTTCCGGGATGGCCGGATGGTCGGCCGGGGCATGGACAGGACAGGTCTTGTTCTTGGCGGCGTCAAACATGGGCGGGCGTCTTTTCTGGTCGGATGGGATCACGGACACATAAAGGATTGCGGTCGGTCGTCAATCTTTGAGCGGGGTCTCGGAAGTGCCGAGCACGTCGGCGAGACGTGTTGTCGCGCTTCCGGGGCGGAGGGGCTGGGGCTGATCCGAGGAGGGGGCCCAGCCGGTAAGAGTGATCAGCTCGAACGTGGCGAGGATGCGACCGTCGGTCGTGCCGAAATTGCTGGCATAGAGTTCGGCGGCGCGCAGGAGCACGTCGCGGCGGCTGAAATTGCGCGGCCGGGCGTCGAGCGCGTTGGCCTCGCCCATGGCGCGCAGGTCATGCATGAGCGCCACTAGGCTTTCGTAGCTGGCCTCGAGCGGCAGCGTGTCGGCCACCGGGAGGGCGAAGCCGGCGCGTTGTAGAAGCGCGCCGAGGTCGCGGATATCGCCCATGGGAAGGACCCGGGGTGAGAGGCCGCCGCGCAGGTCGGATTCGGCTTGGGCGAGGACGGAGCGCAGCTGATGCAGAGTCTGGCCGCCGAAGAAGACCGCGATGAAGAGGCCATCCGGGCGCAGGGCGCGGCGGCACTGGATCATCTGGCCAACCGGGTCGTCCGCCCAGTGCAGGGACATGGCGTGCAGGATCAGGTCACGCGATTCAGGCTCTAACGCAAGGGTTTCGGCGTCTTCGACGATCTGCGCGTCGGGGAAGGCGGCCGTCCACGGGTCGGGCAGGCCGGTGACGATGCTCGCATCTGTAAAGGATTTGTTAACGAAACTGAGCCGATCCTTGACCTCGTCGATCGCGGTCTCGTGCAGAAACAGCGCGGGGGCTCGGCTGGCACGGTTGCGGTTGCGCTGGAGCGCGCGGCGATCGGTGAGGGTTCTGGTCATGGTGGCTAAATAGAGTGGCTTTCGAGGCAATTCAAACGGCGCTTCGCGTGGTCTATCCGCCGCGCTGCACGTTGTGCGGCGGGCTGGTGGAGAGCGAGTTCGGGCTGTGCGGGCCGTGTTGGCGGTATACGCCGGTGCTGGCCGGGCTGGTCTGTGACCTGTGTGGGTGTCCCCTTCCCGGCGAAGAGACGGATGGGGAAGCGCGGTGTGACGATTGCCTGCGCGTGGCGCGGCCCTGGCAGAAAGGGCGCGCGGCGCTGATCTACAAGGACAATGCGCGCAGGCTGGTGCTGGCCCTGAAACACGGCGACCGGCATGACGTGGTGCCGCTGGCGGCGACGTGGATGAAACGGGCGGCCGCCCCACTGTTGGTGCCGGAGTGCCTGTTCGTCCCGGTGCCGTTGCATTGGACCCGCCTGTTGAAGCGGCGGTTCAACCAGTCGGCCCTGCTGGCGCAGGCGGTGGCGAAGGAGGTGGGTGCGGCGTGGTGCCCCGACGTGCTGGAACGCGTGCGGCGCACGCCGTCGCTGGACGGGATGGGCATGGAGGCCCGGTTCGCGACGCTGGACGCGGCCATAGGCGTGCGGCAGGGGCGGCGGGTCAGGATTCTGGGGCGCGTCGTGATATTGGTGGATGACGTGATGACCTCGGGCGCGACGCTTGCGGCCTGCGCGGGCGCCTTGCTCGCGGGGGGCGCGGCGGAGGTCAGGACACTGACACTGGCGCGCGTGGTCAAGGATGCTTAAGTAGGGGCCAACCACGGAAAGGATTGGACCCTGTCATGAGACCCGTTGAAATCTACACCTCGCAGCTTTGCGGCTTTTGCCACGCGGCCAAGCGGCTGCTGTCGCAGAAGGGCGTGGACTATACCGAGATCGACGTGGGGCGGGAGCCGGAGAAGCGGGCCGAAATGACGCAGCGTGCGAATGGCGGGCGCACGGTGCCGCAGATCTTTGTCGGCGATGTGCATGTTGGGGGCTGTGACGAGCTTTTTGCGATGGACCGGGCGGGCAAGCTGGATGCGCTGCTGAAGGCATGAAAACGGCCCTGATACAGCTGAACGCGTCGGATAGCCCGGACGAGAACCTGCCGGTAACGCAAGGTTTTATCGATGAGGCGGCGGCGGGAGGCGCGGGGTTCGTGCTGACGCCGGAGGTGACGAATTGCCTGTCGGCCAGCCGGACCCGCCAGAAGGAAGTGCTGCGCCACCAAGGCGACGACGCGACGCTGGCCGGTCTGCGGCAGCAGGCGGAGCGGTTGGGGATCTGGGTGCTGATCGGGTCGATCGCGGTCAAGACGGATGATGCGGACGGACGGTTTGCCAACCGGTCTTTCCTGATCGATCCCAAGGGCGGGATCGCGGCGTGGTATGACAAGATTCACATGTTCGACGTGAAAGTGTCCGAGACGGAGCAATACCGGGAATCGGCCGGCTATCGCCCAGGTGATCGAGGTGTGACGGCGGAGACGCCGTTCGGCACGGTCGGGCTGACAGTGTGTTATGATCTGCGGTTTCCCAAGCTTTACCGTCGCTTGGCGCAGGCCGGGGCGGAGATCCTGACGGTGCCGTCGGCCTTTGCCGTGCCCACGGGCGAGGCGCATTGGGAAACGCTGCTGCGGGCGCGGGCGATCGAAACCGGGTGTTACGTTCTGGCCCCTGCACAGACGGGGCAACATTCGGCCACGCGGGGCAAGGAACGCCGCACTTATGGGCATTCGCTGGCCGTGGGGCCGTGGGGTGACGTATTGGCAGATGCCGGAACGGGCCCCGGTGTGGTATTCGTGGACGTGAACCGGGACGAGGTGACCCAGGCACGGGCGCGGATACCGGCGGTAAACAGTGAGGTCGACATCACTTGGTCGTGACAACGGATAACACGCTGCATTCGATTGCCGTTTCGCTGTTCAGCGAGGTTCTGGCGAACGAGCAGCTGATCCGGAGCCGGCTGAGCCGGGTGCTGCCGAAAGGCATGGAGATCTCGCATTTCTCGGTGCTGAATCACCTGGCGCGGGCCAATGGTGAACGGAGCCCGGCGCAGCTGGCCAAGAGCTTTCACGTGACGCGCGGGGCGATGACCAACACGCTGAGCAAGCTGGAATGGGCGGGCTACGTGCATATCCGGCCCGACTGGGACGACGCGCGGCGCAAGATGGTGTCGATAAGTCCCGCCGGGACGCGGGCGCGGGACGCGGCGATTTCCGCGATCATGCCGTTGATTACCGAGGTGGTGAGCGAGTTGGGCGAGACCAACGTGCGGGCCACCCTGCCCGTTTTGCGCGAGATGCGGGCGAAGCTGTCGGACGAGAGTTAGGCTCTAACTCAGGGTTTCAGGCTGGTCGTGACGTAGTTCACGGCCAGGTCGCGATCCGATAGGGACCACGTCCAGCTGATGGGGTTGAAGACGAAGCCCTTGCGGTCGACCGGGTCGAGGCCGGCGTCGCGTAGAAGGCCGTAGAGCTCTTCCGGGGTGATGAACTTGTTCCAGTCATGGGTGCCTTTCGGCAGCCAGCGCATGATGAATTCCGCGCCGACGATGGCGGCGGCAAAGCTCTTGGCGGTGCGGTTGAGGGTGGAGCAGAAATGCAGGCCGCCCGGTTTGAGCAAGCGTTGGCAGGCGGTCAGATAGGTGGCGGGGTCGGCCACGTGCTCGACCACTTCCATGTTCAGGACAATGTCGAACTGCTCGCCCGCTGCGGCGAGCGCCTCGGCGGTGGTGTTGCGGTAGTCGATGTCGAGGCCGGATTGCGCGGCGTGGACCTGCGCGACGGGAATGTTGCCCGCCGCAGCATCAGCGCCGACGACCGTTGCGCCAAGCCGGGCCATCGGTTCGGCCAGCAAGCCGCCGCCGCAGCCGATATCGAGAAGGCGTAGGCCGGTGAAGGGTTTGGGCGTTTTCAGGTCGCGGTCGAATTCCGCGGCGATCTGCGACGTGATATAGTCCAGACGGCAGGGATTGAGCATGTGCAGCGGCTTGAACTTGCCGTTCGGGTCCCACCATTCGGCGGCCATCGCCTCAAATTTTGCGACTTCTTCGGCGTCGATCGTGGTCGAGTTGGGTTGCATTCCGCGTTCCATGTACTCAATGTCCTAGACGGTCTATATAGGACATTCATGGACAAGTTTTCGAGCCAAAAGAGCGCAGTGCAATTCCTGTATCCGTCGATCGAGCCGTTCGACCGGCGGATGATGGACGTGGGTGACGGGCATACCATTTATGTCGAACAATCGGGCAACCCCGAGGGCACGCCCGTTGTGGTGCTGCATGGCGGCCCCGGTGGTGGGTGCAGCCCGGCAATGCGGCGGTATTTCGATCCGAACCATTACCGGATCGTGCTGTTCGATCAGCGCGGCTGTGGCCGGTCGAAGCCCCATGCGAGCGTCGAGGATAATACGACCTGGCATCTGGTGGCGGATATCGAGCGGATCCGCGACGCGCTGGGCATCGACACCTGGATCGTCTTCGGCGGAAGCTGGGGCGCGACGCTGGCGCTGATCTACGCGCAGAACCATCCCGGGGCGGTGGCGCACCTGGTGTTGCGGGGCGTCTTTACCATGACGCAGCGGGAGCTGGACTGGTTCTATGGCGGCGGCGCCGGGCGGTTCTGGCCCGAGACCTGGGCGAAGTTCCGGTCGCTGATCCCCGAGGACGAACAGGCCGACATGATCGGGGCCTACAACAAGCGGCTGTTTTCCGGCGACCGGGCCGAGGAAGTGCGGTTCGCCAAGGCGTGGAGCGCGTGGGAGAATGCGCTGGCCACGGTCAATTCCAGCGGTCAGAGCGGGGACAGCCCGGCGGATTATGCCCGCGCGTTCGCACGGCTGGAGAACCATTATTTCCTGCATAACGGCTTCCTGGGGCAGGACGGTTACATCTACGAAAACATGGACAAGCTGGCGGAGACGCCCGGCGTCATCGTGCAGGGGCGGTACGACATGATCTGCCCGCCCGAGGCGGCGCATCGGCTGGCGGGGCTGTGGCCCAAGGGCGAGTTGCGGATCATTCCCGTGGCGGGGCACGCCCTGTCGGAGCCGGGGATCAGTGCTGAGTTGGTGAAGATCATGGACCGGATGGTGACCGGGCGGTTAGCGCCCTGAGTGGATTAGATGCGTTACGGGGGAGGCTGGCGAGAGGCGTGAGCATATCTGGTTGGATTTAACCACCGGCAAGCAATATATAGATTTTGCTTGACTCCGAAGCTCAATTGAGTCCGTCGCTATTGAATCGCTTATTAGCCGATGTTATATACGTTGCATACCGGCTAGCGGGTGACTGCTAGTTCGAGAGCCGTTCGTGGGGAAACTTGCGACGGCTCTCGCTGTTTTAGGGAGTATCAATTGAAAGTTGGAGTATTTGTTGACGGGTTCAATCTTTATTATCGAGGTCTAAAACGAACTAAATTTAAGTGGCTAGATCTTCAAAAGCTTAGCTGCGAGCTTCTCAGTGAAGATGACAGTATAGAGTTCATTAGATATTTTACTGCTGCGGTAAGTCCGCGTGCTGGAGATGCTGGGGCACCTGAAAGGCAAGACACTTACCTCCGAGCACTTAGAACGATTCCGAACCTCACGATTCACAACGGGCGCTTCCTACCTAAAACAAAGAAAAGACCGCTTGTAGAAGATCCTGAGACATACGTCGAAATTCACGATACGGAAGAAAAGGGCTCAGATGTGAATCTTGCGTCGCACCTACTAAATGATGCTTTCCGAAATCGTTTTGAAGCAGCGTTAATTGTTTCTCAAGATACTGACTTGTGTGAACCGTTGCGCATGGTGAAGCATGATTTGAAGAAAACCGTCGGTATTGCTTGGCTCGATAGCAGCAATCCTGGCAAGCGCCACAAAAAAGTTTCAGATTTTATTCGCCATGCAAACTCTTCAATTCTGGGGCGATCACAGTTTTCAAACCCAGTAATTGGAAAGGGTGGTATGAAGATCTTAAAGCCAGAAGGTTGGTAAGACTTGCAGACTCACACTTTGAGTCGTATATGCCCTTTCAACAGCGGCGCGCTGGGGTCCACACCCGGCGCTCCACCGGGAAAGATCAACGGGCCGCGCGCCCGTTTTTTTGTGTTCGAAGGACCCATGAGCAACGACCTGATTGCAAAATCGTCGATGGATCGGCGGATCGCCGAGATCATTACCCCTGTCATCGAGGACATGGGGTTCGAGCTGGTGCGCGTGCGTCTGATGGGTGGCAAGACCGCCACGTTGCAGATCATGGCGGAGCGGCCAGAAGGCGGGATCGAGGTGGATGAATGCGCCGAGATTTCCACCGCCGTCAGCGCCGTGCTGGACGTGGAGGACCCGATCGTCGATCAGTACACGCTGGAAGTGTCCAGCCCCGGCATCGATCGTCCGCTGACCCGGCTGAAGGATTTCGACGAGTTCGAGGGCTACGAAGCCAAGCTGGAGACCCACGAGCTGATCGACGGGCGCAAGCGGTTCAAGGGTGTTCTGACCGGGACCGAGGGCGGCGAGGTGCTGATCAACGTCGAGGAAGGCACGATCGGGCTGCATTTCGACTGGCTGGCGGATGCCAAGCTGGTGCTGACCGATGAACTGATCAAGGACATGCTGAAGGCACGCAAGGAAGCGGGCGTTCTGAACGAAGACAATTTTGACGACATAGAGACTGACTCGTCCGAGGAGACCTGAGACAATGGCTATTACCTCTGCCAACCAGCTTGAGCTTTTGCAGACCGCCGAGGCGGTGGCGCGGGAGAAGATGATCGACCCCGGCCTTGTGATCGAGGCGATGGAAGAGAGCCTCTCGCGCGCGGCCAAGAGCCGGTACGGCGCCGAGATGGACATTCGCGTCAGCATCGACCGCAAGACCGGCAAGGCGACCTTTACCCGCGTGCGCACGGTGGTCGAGGACGAGGAGCTGGAGAATTACCAGGCGGAGTTCACGGTCGAGCAGGCCAAGCAATACCTGGATGACCCCAAGGTCGGTGACACCTTCGTCGAGGAAGTGCCCCCCGTGGACATGGGCCGGATCGCCGCACAAAGCGCCAAGCAGGTGATCCTGCAGAAGGTGCGCGAGGCCGAGCGCGACCGCCAGTACGAGGAGTTCAAGGACCGGGCCGGCACGATCATCAACGGCGTGGTCAAGCGCGAGGAATACGGCAACGTCATCGTCGACGTCGGTGCGGGCGAAGCTATTCTGCGTAGAAACGAGAAGATCGGGCGCGAAAGCTATCGCCCGAACGACCGGATCCGCTGTTACATCAAGGACGTGCGCCGCGAGGCGCGTGGGCCGCAGATCTTCCTGAGCCGCACCGCGCCCGAGTTCATGGCGGAACTGTTCAAGATGGAAGTGCCGGAGATCTATGACGGCATCATCGAGATCAAGGCCGTGGCTCGTGATCCGGGAAGCCGCGCCAAGATCGCCGTGATTTCCTATGACAACTCGATCGACCCGGTCGGCGCCTGCGTGGGTATGCGCGGCAGCCGTGTGCAGGCCGTGGTGAACGAGTTGCAGGGCGAGAAGATCGATATCATCCCGTGGAACGAGGACCAGCCGACCTTTCTGGTGAACGCGCTGCAGCCCGCCGAGGTGAGCAAGGTGGTTCTGGACGAGGAAGCCGAGCGCATCGAGGTCGTGGTGCCCGAGGACCAGCTTTCGCTGGCGATTGGCCGTCGCGGTCAGAACGTGCGGCTGGCCAGCCAGCTGACCAACCTCGATATCGACATCATGACCGAGGCCGAGGACAGCGAGCGCCGTCAGAAGGAATTCGAGGAGCGCACGAAGCTGTTCATGGACACGCTCGACCTGGACGAGTTCTTTGCCCAGCTGCTGGTGTCGGAAGGCTTCACCAACCTCGACGAGGTCGCCTATGTCGAGATCGACGAATTGCTGGTGATCGACGGCGTGGACGAGGACACCGCCAACGAATTGCAGGCCCGGGCGCGCGACGTTCTGGAGGCGCAGGCCAAGGAAGCGCTGGAAAAAGCCCGCGCGCTGGGCGTCGAGGACAGCCTTATTGAATTCGAGGGCCTGACACCCCAGATGGTACAGGCACTGGCCGAGGATGGCGTGAAAACGCTGGAAGATTTCGCCACCTGCGCCGACTGGGAACTGGCGGGCGGCTGGACCACCGTGGACGGCGAGCGCGTCAAGGACGATGGCGTTCTGGAACCTTTCGAAGTGTCGCTGGAAGAGGCGCAGGACCTGGTGATGACCGCGCGGGTCATGCTGGGCTGGGTCGATCCGTCTGATCTTGAGCCCGACGCTGACCCCGAAGAGGGCGAAGAGTCCGAGGGCGGCACCGCAGAGGAGGCCGAGGCCTGATGCGTCAGGCCTCGTAGGCGTTGATATGGGGCGCGGTGGGCAGCCCAAGGACCGGACGAATGGTCCCGAGCGCAAGTGCATTGCCACGGGCGAGGTGCGTCCGAAGCATGGACTGATACGGTTCGCCATAAGTCCGGAGGGGCAGGTTGTGCCGGACATCCTGGAGAAACTGCCGGGCCGGGGCATCTGGGTGAGTTCCACGCGGCAAGCGCTGGAAACGGCCGTGAAGAAGGGTCTGTTCTCGCGCAGCGCCAAGCAGAGCGTCACGGTACCCGACGGACTGGTCGAGCAGGTCGAGGCGATGCTGGCGCGACGGGTGGTGGAGCTGCTGAGCCTGGCGCGGAAAGGCGGGCAGGCGGTGGCGGGATACGAGAAGGTCAAGGACTGGCTGGCCAAGGAAGAGGCCGAGGTTCTGATCCAGGCCAGCGACGGCTCGGCGCGCGGGAAGACGAAACTGAGCACGCCCTATGGCGGCAGCTGGATCGGCTGGATCACCGCCGATGAGCTGGGCCAGGCATTCGGGCGTGAAACAAGCATCCATGCCGCACTCGCGGCTGGCGGTTTGTGCGAACGTGTTGTAGAGGAGGCGGCAAGACTCAAGGGCTTGCGCGTCACGGACGGGGACCGACCCCGCCGGAAAGGAAGTTGAGATAGATGAGCGACAACGACGGAAAGAAAACTCTGGGTGTACGTGGTGGCGGTCCTCGGTCGGGGAACGTGAAGCAGAGCTTCAGCCATGGCCGCACCAAGAACGTCGTGGTGGAAACCAAGCGCAAGCGGATCGTGAAACCGAAACCCGGGGCCGCGGCGCCTGCGCCGGGTGGCGCCAAGCCGGGTGCAGCCGGAGCAGGATCGAAACGCCCGGCGGGGATCTCCGACGAGGAGATGGAACGCCGGATGAGGGCGCTTGCCGCCGCGAAGGAACGCGAGTCGGAGGAAGCCGCGCAGCGTGAGGCCGAAGAGCGTGAGCGCGAGGAAGAGAAGATGCGCCGCCGCGAGGAGGCCGAGGCCAAGGAGCGCGAACAGCGCGAGGCCGAGGAACGCGCCAAGGCGAAGGCCGACGAGGAAGAACGCAAGAAGCGCGAAGAAGCGGACGCCGCCAAGCAGGCTGCAGCCGCTGCCGCCGCGCCGCCGGCCGAAGATCAGCAGACCCGCCCGACCAAGCAGGCGCCCCGCAGCAAGGCGCCCGAGCGCGATCAGCGTGGCGACGATGGCCGTGGCAAGGGCAAGGGCCGTGGCGACGATGGTGGCCGTCGGGCCGGCAAGCTGACGCTGAACCAGGCTCTGTCAGGTGGCGAAGGCGGCCGGCAGAAATCCATGGCGGCGATGAAGCGCAAGCAGGAGCGTGCGCGGCAAAAGGCCATGGGCGGCGCGCAGGAGCGTGAAAAGGTCGTGCGCGACGTGCAGGTGCCCGAGGCGATCGTGGTCAGCGAGCTGGCCAACCGAATGGCCGAGCGCGTGGGCGACGTGGTGAAGGCGCTGATGAACAACGGCATGATGGTCACCCAGAACCAGTCGATCGACGCCGATACGGCCGAGCTGATCGTCGAGGAGTTTGGCCACCGTATCGTCCGGGTCAGTGATTCGGACGTCGAGGACGTCATTGATTCGGTCGACGACAAGGAAGCCGATCTGATGCCGCGTCCGCCGGTGATTACCATCATGGGTCACGTGGACCACGGCAAGACATCGCTGCTGGACGCGATTCGCGACGCCAAGGTGGTGGCCGGCGAGGCCGGGGGAATCACCCAGCATATCGGCGCCTACCAGGTGACGACCGACAGCGGTGCCGTGCTCAGCTTCCTCGATACGCCGGGTCACGCCGCGTTCACCAGCATGCGGGCCCGTGGCGCGCAGGTGACGGATATCGTGGTTCTGGTGGTGGCTGCCGACGATTCGGTGATGCCGCAGACGATCGAGGCGATCAACCACGCCAAGGCCGCCAAGGTGCCGATGATCGTGGCGATCAACAAGTGCGACAAGCCCGAGGCAAACCCCGACAAGGTACGCACCGAGCTGTTGCAGCACGAGGTAATCGTCGAGGCGATGTCGGGCGACGTGCAGGATGTCGAGGTGTCGGCCCAGACGGGTCAGGGCCTGGATGAACTGCTGGAAGCCATCGCGCTGCAATCCGAGATCCTGGAGCTGAAAGCGAACCCGGATCGCGCCGCCGAAGGTGCGGTGATCGAGGCGCAGCTGGATGTGGGTCGTGGCCCCGTGGCGACGGTTCTGGTGCAGCGCGGCACGCTGAAACAGGGCGATATCTTCGTCGTGGGCGAGCAGTACGGCAAGGTCCGTGCGCTGATCAACGACCGTGGCGAGCGCGTACAGGAAGCCGGACCCTCGGTGCCTGTCGAGGTTCTTGGCCTCAATGGCACGCCCGAGGCGGGCGACGTGTTGAACGTGGTCAAATCCGAAGGTCAGGCGCGCGAGATTGCCGAGTACCGCGAGAAGGCGGCGAAGGAGAAACGCGCGGCGGCAGGCGCCGGCACGACGCTGGAACAGCTTCTGGCGCAGGCCAAGGAGAACGAGAACGTCAAGGAATTGCCGATCCTGGTGAAGGCCGACGTGCAGGGCTCTGCCGAGGCGATCGTCCAGGCGATGGAGAAGATCGGCAACGACGAGGTGCGCGTGCGCGTGCTGCACTCGGGCGTGGGCGCGATCACCGAGTCCGATATCGGCCTGGCCGAAGCGTCGGGTGCGCCTGTGATCGGCTTCAACGTGCGGGCCAACGCGCCGGCGCGGAACAGTGCCAACCAGAAGGGTGTCGAGATCCGCTATTACAGCGTGATCTATGACCTCGTGGATGACGTGAAGGCGGCCGCGAGCGGTCTGCTGGGTGCCGAAATCCGCGAGAACTTCATCGGCTATGCCGAGATCCGGGAGGTCTTCAAGGTCACCGGGGTCGGCAAGGTTGCGGGCTGTCTGGTGACCGAGGGTATCGCCCGCCGGTCGGCCGGTGTGCGCCTGCTGCGCGACGACGTGGTGATCCACGAGGGCACGCTGAAGACGCTGAAGCGCTTCAAGGACGAAGTGTCGGAGGTTCAGTCGGGCCAAGAATGCGGCATGGCGTTCGAGAAATACGAGGACATCCGCGAAGGCGACGTCATCGAGATCTTTGAGCGCGAGGAAGTCGAGCGGAACCTCGACTGAGCCGTGTCAGAGACTGTTTTCGGGAAAGGGCGGCCTTTTGGGTCGCCCTTTTTCATGTGCTGGACCCAAGTCTTTTCTGAAAAGACTTGGCAAAAGCTTTCTGAAAGCTTTTGCGGCGTTCAGAGCCAGTCGCGGAGGATCGGGATGAGCGGCACGTCCGCGGGGGGCATGGGATAGTCGCGCAGCGCGTTGGGGCGGACCCATTTCAGGGTCTGGTTCTCGCGCGATCGGGGGGTGCCGTCCCACTTGCGGCAGGCAAAGAGCGGCATCAGCAGGTGGAAGTCGTCATAGCTGTGACTGGCGAAGGTCAGCGGCGCGAGGCAGCTTTCCCAGGTGTTGATGCCAAGCTCTTCTTCCAACTCGCGGATGAGCGCGACCTCGGGGGTCTCGCCGGGTTCGACCTTGCCGCCGGGAAATTCCCAGAGGCCGGCCATGGACTTTCCCTCGGGGCGTTGCGCCAGAAGGATGCGACCATCGACGTCGATCAGGGCGACGGCGGAGACCAGAACAGTTTTCATTGCCGCAATCCCGGACGGAAAACCGGAGGCCACTTTTCCTGTGATTGCTTAGGTTTCATGATCTGTAGTCGGCGTTAATCGAGATATAGCCGTGGGTCAGGTCGCAGGTCCAGACATGGGCGGTCCCGCCGCCCAGACCGAGATCGACATGGATCGTGATCTCCTGGTTCTTCATGTGGGCGGCGCCGTCCTCTTCGCGATAATCGGGACTAACCCAGCCTTTTTCGGCCACCAGAGTGTCGCCGAACCAGATCGAGAGCGTGTCCCGGTCGGCCGGCGCGCCGGATTTTCCGATGGCCATGACGATGCGGCCCCAGTTGGGGTCTTCGCCGGCGATGGCGGTTTTTACCAGCGGCGAGTTGGCGATGGCGAGGCCGTGGGTCTTGGCGTCATTGTCGCTGGACGCGCCGGTGACGGAGATGGTGACGAACTTCGTCGCGCCTTCGCCGTCGCGGACAACCTGGTGGGCAAGGTCGAGCATGACGCCGCGCAACGCCTCCATGAAGCCGACGCTTTGGTCGGTGACGCGCACGCCCGAGGCGCCGGTGGCGGCGACCAGCAGCGTGTCGGAGGTTGAGGTGTCGCTGTCGACGGTGATGCAGTTGAAGGTCTTTTCGTTCAGGGCCGAGACCATCTGTTGCAGGTGTTCGCGGTCGATGGCGGCGTCGGTGAAGATGTAGACGAGCATCGTGGCCATGTCGGGCGCGATCATGCCCGAGCCCTTGGCGATGCCGGCGATGCGCACCTCCTGGCCGTCGATCGTGATCGTGGCGGCGGCGCCCTTGGCAAACGTGTCGGTGGTCATGATCGCGCGGGCGGCGTCCTCGATCCCGTCGGGAGACAGCTTGCCCGCGAGTTCGGACAGCTTCGCGGTGATGCGCTCGTGCTTGAGGGGTTCGCCGATGACGCCGGTCGACGCGCTGAAAATACGCGATTCCGGCAGGGATAGGGTCTGTGCGACGGCGTTCGTGACCGCCTTGACCGATGTGACGCCGTTGCGCCCGGTAAAGGCGTTGGAATTGCCCGAGTTGACGATGATCGCCGCGCCTTCCGCGGACTGGAACCCGATCTTTTCCTGGCAGTCGAGCACGGCGGCGGAGCGCGTTGCGGATCGGGTAAAGACCCCCGCCATGACCGAGCCGGGTGCGAGCCGCGCCAGCATCACGTCCTTGCGGCCGGCATAGCGCACGCCGGCCTCGACACTGGCGAACTCTACCCCGCCGATGGCGGGAAGCTCCGGAAAGGCGGCAGGCGCCAGTGGCGAAACGGCGAGGGTCTTGGCCATTGTCAGTTCTCCAGGAGGTCGAGATTGGTGATCACGTTCGGGTCGATCCCTTCAAGGTCGACCTGGTCGATCTCGGCGTCGGATTTCAGGCCTTCGATGAAGGATTCGAGCGCGCCTTGCTGAAGCTGCGAGGCCAGTTCCTCGCGCACGGTGTCAAGCGCGGGGCGTTCCTTGTTGCGGGTTTCGGCCAGGGTGATCACGTGCCAGCCGAACTGGGTTTCGACGGGGTCCGAGACCTCGCCCGGTTCGAGCGCCGCCACGGCATCGAAGAACGGCGCGACCATGTCGGCGGCACCGAACCAGCCGAGATCGCCGCCGGAGGCGCCCGACGGACCGACGGATTTCTCGCGGGCGAGCGCGGCGAAATCGGCGTCGCCTTCGAGGGCGGTCACCAGTTCCTGCGCTTCTTCCTCGGTTTCGACGAGGATGTGCGAGGCGCGATACTCGGTTTCCTGGACATCGGCGGGGTATTGTTCCTCGTAGGCCGCCTGCAGGTCCTCTTCGGACGGGGCCTGTTGCATCACGCCGGCCATCACCTCGCCGGCGATGATGGCGCGCTCTTCGTTCTCGATCGAGACGCGGCTGCGCAGCGACGGCTCGCCGTCGAGAGACTGTTTCAGGAGCGTGTGCTGGATCAGCTGATCGACGATGCCCTGCAACAGCAGGTTGGGCGGAAACTGGTCGTATTGCTGCGGCAAGGTGGCGCGGAGCGCGATGACATGCGCCAGCGTGATCTCGGTGCCGTTGACGGTGGCGACAACCTGCGACGGGTCGGCGGCGGGCGCATCAGTCTCTGTTTCAGCCGTATCCTGCGCCCAGGCGCCCTGCGCCAGCATCGCGGCGGTACAGGTGGCGGCGAGGATCGACTTGATCGGATGTGACATGGGAAACCCTTTACTTTCTCGCGCCGGAACGTGACGCGTTGTGACGTTGACAGTCCATGAGCGGCCCCTTACATCGCCTTATGATCAAAGGCAGGGCCGTCCCCTTGGGCCCGTTCTAGGGCGGTGCGACGGACGGGGCAAGCGATTGCCATTCACGAGATAGCGAAAGACCGGAACGGATAGGATATGCTGGGTATTGGAACGGTTGCCAAGAAGATCTTTGGCACCCCGAACGACCGCAAGGTCAAGACGACCCGCCCGCTGGTGGAGAAGATCAACGCGCTGGAGCCCGAGTACGAGGCCCTCGATGACGCCGGACTGATCGCCAGGACCCAGGATTTCAAGAAACGTATCGCGGAGGGTGAGAGCCTTGACGCGATCCTGCCCGAAGCCTTTGCCAACTGCCGCGAGGCCGCGCGCCGGGCGCTGGGCCTGCGGGCCTTCGACGTGCAGCTGATGGGCGGGATCTTCCTGCACCAGGGCAATATCTCGGAGATGAAGACGGGCGAGGGCAAGACCCTCGTGGCGACCTTTCCGGCCTACCTGAACGCGCTGTCCGGCAAGGGCGTGCATATCGTGACGGTGAACGACTACCTCGCCAAGCGGGACGCCGAGTGGATGGGCAACGTGTTTTCCGCGCTGGGGATGACCACCGGCGTGGTCTATCCGCAGCAGCCGGATGACGAGAAGAAAGGCGCCTATGCCGCCGACATCACCTATGCGACCAACAACGAGCTTGGCTTCGATTACCTGCGCGACAACATGAAATCGAGCCTCGAGGAGATGGCGCAGCGCGGGCATTATTTCGCCATCGTCGACGAGGTGGATAGCATCCTGATCGACGAGGCGCGGACGCCGCTGATCATCTCGGGCCCGGCACAGGACCGCAGCGAGCTGTACGTGACGATCGACGGGCTGATCCCCAGCCTGGAAGAAGACCACTACAAGATCGACGAGAAGACCAAGAACGTCACCTTCACGGACGAAGGCAACGAATATATCGAAGAGCTGCTGCACCAGAAGGGTTTGTTGGAAGAGGGTCAGTCGCTGTACGATCCCGAGAGCACGACCATCGTGCACCACATGAATCAGGGCCTGCGGGCGCACAAGCTTTTCCTCAAGGACAGGGACTATATCGTCCGCGACAACGAGGTCGTGCTGATCGACGAGTTCACCGGGCGGATGATGGCCGGGCGGCGGTTGTCGGACGGTCTGCACCAGGCCATCGAAGCCAAGGAAGGCTGCGAGATCAAGCCCGAGAACGTGACGCTGGCGCAGGTGACGTTCCAGAACTATTTCCGCCTGTACGACAAGCTGTCGGGCATGACCGGCACGGCGACGACCGAGGCCGAGGAATTCGGGCAGATCTACGGGCTGGGCGTGGTCGAGGTGCCGACGAACAAGCCGATTGCGCGGGTGGACGAGGACGATGCCGTCTACCGGACCGCGCAGGAGAAGTTCGACGCGGTCGTGGACTCGATCAAGAAGGCGCATGAAAAGGGGCAGCCGATCCTGGTCGGCACCACCTCGATCGAGAAATCCGAAATGCTGAGCGAGCTTCTGAAGAAGGCGGGGGTGAAGCACAACGTGCTGAACGCGCGCCAGCACGAGCAGGAGGCGCAGATCGTCGCCGATGCGGGCAAGCTGAACGCCGTGACAATCGCCACCAACATGGCCGGGCGCGGGACCGACATCAAGCTGGGCGGGAACCTCGATTTCAAGATCATGGAGGCGATTGCCGCCGATCCCGAGGCCGACACCGAGGAGTTGCGCAAGCGGCTGGAAGCCGGGCACAAGGATGACGAGCAGGCGGTGATCGACGCCGGTGGCCTGTTCGTTCTGGCGACGGAACGGCACGAAAGCCGCCGGATCGACAACCAGCTGCGCGGCCGGTCCGGCCGGCAGGGCGACCCGGGGCGGTCGGCGTTCTTCCTGTCGCTGGACGATGACCTGATGCGCATTTTCGGCTCTGAACGGCTGGAAAAGGTGCTGTCCACGCTGGGCATGAAGGAAGGCGAGGCGATCATTCACCCGTGGGTGAACAAGAGCCTCGAGCGCGCGCAGGCGAAGGTCGAGGGGCGCAACTTCGACATCCGCAAGCAGTTGCTGAAATTCGATGACGTGATGAACGAGCAGCGGAAGGTGATCTTCCGCCAGCGTCTGGACATCATGGAAGCCAATGACCTGTCGGAGATCATCAAGGACATGCGCGGCGAGGTGATCGACGACCTGATCGATCAGTACATGCCGCCCAAGACCTATGCCGACCAATGGGACATGGAAGGGCTCTATGCCGCCGTGATCGAGCGGCTGAACCTGGATGTGCCGGTGATGGCCTGGGGTGACGAGGAAGGCGTGGACGACGACGAGATCGCCGACCGCCTGGAAGAGGCCGCCGACAAGATGATGGCCGAGAAGGCAGAGGCATTCGGGCCCAAGCAGATGCGGATGATCGAAAAGCAGGTGCTGCTTCAGACCATCGACAGCAAATGGCGTGAACACCTTCTGACGCTGGAACATCTGCGCAGTGTCGTCGGCTTTCGCGGGTATGCGCAGCGCGACCCGCTGAACGAATACAAAAACGAGGCATTCGCGCTGTTCGAGTCGATGCTGAACAGCCTGCGCCAGGACGTGACGCAGCAGTTGGCCCGCATCCGTCCGATGACGGACGAAGAACAGCAAAAGATGCTGCGCGACCTGCGGGCCAAGCAGGCCGCGATGGCGCCGAAACCGTCCGAGACCGAGGAACGCGAGCCCGGTGCCGAAAGCCTGAAGGATCCCACCGGCGCCGCCTTGCCCGGCTTTGACGAGAACGACCCGTCCACCTGGGGCAACCCGGGCCGGAACGAGGCGTGCCCCTGTGGTTCGGGCAAGAAGTTCAAGCATTGTCACGGGCGGCTGGGCTGACAAGGGGGCGCCACAACTCGGCCTCAATGACTCCGCTGGCGTGCCTTCAAGGGGCCACTTTCACGCAATAGCGTTCGCTCGACCTATGACAGGTTTGGGAGATCGTTATGATCAAGCTGGGCAATCCGAAGCGTATCGTCATGGCCGGCGTGACCATGGGCTGTGCCCTTGGTATCGGCTACATCATGCAGTCCTCTGCGACCGACCGCACCGTGACGCAGTCGGCCGCGCCCCAAGTCGAGTCCGAGACTGCCGAGGCGTTCGCGCAGGCCTTCGTCGGTGGCGCGCCCGCGCCGTCCGCCCCGGAGCCTGCTGCACCAGCGCCGGTTTCAGAGCCCGAAGCGGTCCCCGCCCCGCTGGACGACAAGATCGGAACCGTTGAAACGACCGAGACCCAAACGCCGCCCTTGCCGATGGCCGATCCCGCCGACAAGGCCATTTTTCGGACCGCCGCAATGACGGGCGGGCAGAGCTTTGATGTCGACGGGCTTCAGATCGAGAGGGTGGCGCTGACTTCGGCCGAGCCGGTGCCGCCCGCGCCCGCTCCGCAACCCAAGGCCTTGCCGGACACGCCGCTGGAACTGGCCGCGCTTCAGGATGCGCCCATTCGCACCTTCCCGAAGGAAGAGACGGCGCCGGCCCTGACCTGCGAAGGCGAGATCGAAATGACAGCAAGCCCCGCCGCCGCCGCGATGGTCCAGCTGGATCTGACCGCGCCGTGCGGGGCCAACACGCAGTTCACCCTGCACCATAACGGCATGATGTTCAGCGCGATCATCGACGACGACGGCGCGTGGTCGATGCAGGTGCCGGCGCTGGCGGAAACCGCGGTGTTCATCGCCGCCTTCGAGAGCGGCGATGGCGCGGTGGCAACCACCAACGTCGATACGCTGGACCGTTACGACCGCTATGTCGTGCAATGGCAGGGCCTGAGCGGGATGGAGCTTCACGCGATGGAATACGGTGCCGATTATGGCGAGGACGGTCATGTCTGGCGGGATGCGGGGCGCGATGCGACCAGCGCCGAGACGGGCCTGGGCGGGTTCCTGCTGCGACTTGGCGAAGGCGTCATCGAGGAGACGACCCTGATGGCGGAGGTCTACACCTTTCCGACGCGGAACGCGCAGCGCGACGGCGATGTGCAGGTCAGTCTCGAAGCCGAGATCAACGCCATGAATTGTGGACGCGACGTTGAAGCGCAGGCCCTGATCAAGCCGGGCGTCGGTGAAATGATGGCGCGGGACCTGACCATGGCCATCCCAGAGTGCGATGCCGTCGGCGACTTTCTGGTGTTGAAAAACCTGTACGAAGACCTGAAGATCGCACGCAACTGACGCTGCGATCCGAGGGCATCCATGAAAATGTACCGTGCGGCGGCCTTCGCCGCACTTTTCCTTTTTGCGGGCGTATTTCCGGCACATGCGCAGGACGTGACGCTGACCTCACGCGATGGCGACGTGGAAATCACTGGCAACCTGCTGGGGTTCGACGGTGAATTCTACCGCGTCGACACGATCTATGGCGAATTGACGGTCGACGGGTCCGGTGTGGATTGCGCCGGGCCGGGGTGCCCCAACCTGGATACCTACGTCGCCGAGATCGTGTTTTCGGGTGCGCCGACGATCGGGCGGCTGCTGATGCCCGCCTTGGTCGAGGCTTTCGCGATCCGTGAGGGCTTTGAAATGGAGCGCGAGGTGCTGGAGGACGGCAACCTTCTGTTGGCGATACATGATCCCGGCGAGGATCGCGTGGTCGGGGAGTTCGTGTTCCGCCTGACCAATTCCGACGAGGGGTTTGCCGACCTAATCGCGGATGTGGCGGACATCGCCATGTCGATGCGCGAGATCCGTCCCCAGGAAGTGTTCTTGGGCAAGGATGCCGCGCTGGGCGACATGTCGGCGCATGGGCGCGGCCGGGTGATGGCGCTGGAGGCGCTGGTGCCGGTGGTGGCGCCCTCGAACCCGCTGCGGCAGGTGACCCTGTCGGAGCTGGCACGCGTGCTGTCGGGGCAGGTCGACAACTGGGCCGGGCTGGGCGGGCCGGATGCCCCCATCGCGCTGCATCTTTTCGAGGAGACAAGCGGCCTGGGCCAGGCCACCGAAGACCTGGTGATGCGCCCCGCGGGCGTGGCGTTCACCGAGGCGATCACGCGGCATGGGGACGGCGCCGCGCTGGCCGAGGCCGTGGCCGGGGACCCCTTCGCGATGGGTCTGACGGCGCGGGCCGAGATCGGGAATACGGCGGCGCTTGCGCTTAGCGGCGAGTGCGGATTTGCCCTGAGGGCGACGCGCCGGGCGGTGAAGACCGAGGACTATCCGCTGACCGCGCCGATGTTTCTGTACCTGCCCGCACGGCGGCTTCCGAAGCTGGGGCGCGAGTTCCTGGCCTATCTGAAGGACCCCACGGCACAGCTGGTGATCCGGCGGGCGGGTTTCGTGGACCAGGCGCCCGAGGAAATCGGCATCGAGGAGCAGGGCGACCGCTTTGCCAATGCCATCGCGCAGGCGGGAGAGGAACTGGGGCTGGAGGAGCTGCAGCGGATGGTGGCGGCGCTGACGCCGCTGAAACGCCTGACGACGACCTTCCGGTTCGAGGCCGGATCGGCGCAGCTGGACGCCCAGTCTCGGTCTAACGTGGCGCAATTGGCGCGGGCGATGGAGGTCGGCAAATACGACGCGCGGCGGCTGGTCTTTGTGGGGTTCAGTGACGGCGCCGGTCCGGCCGAGAACAACCGGCGGATTGCCCTGCGCCGCGCCGAAGCCGTGCGCAGTGCCGTGGTCGCGGCGGCGGAGACGGCGAACATGGACCGGATCGGCATGGAGCTGGAAGCCTTCGGTGAGGCGATGCCGATGGCCTGTGACGGGACCGGATGGGGCCGCCGGATCAACCGGCGGGTCGAAGTCTGGGTACGGTAGCGCGCTAGATCAGGCCCTGGGCGCGGAAACTGGTTTCGCAGGATTTGCCGATGATGATGTGATCGTGCAGCGTGATGCCGAGCGCGCCCGCCGCCGTTTCGACCTGGATCGTCATGTCGATATCGGCCTGCGACGGTGTCGGATCGCCCGAGGGGTGGTTGTGCACGAGGATGAGCGCACTGGCATTGAGATGCAGGGCGCGCTTGACCACCTCGCGCGGGTAGACGGGCACATGATCGACGGTGCCGCGCGCCTGTTCCTCGTCGGCGATGAGCGTGTTGCGCCGATCGAGGTAGAAGACGCGGAACTGTTCGACATCCCGGTGCGCCATGGCGGTGTGACAATAGTCCAGCAGGGCATCCCAGCTGGAGACGATGGGGCGTTGGGCCACGCGGGAGCGCGCGAGGCGATGGGCGGCGGCCTCGACGATCTTGAGTTCGCAGATCACGGCCTCGCCCACGCCGGCCACGGTGCAAAGCTGGTCGAAGGGTGCGGAGATCACGGCGTTGAAGCTGCCGAACCGGTCCAGCAGGGCATGGGCCAGCGGTTTCACGTCGCGCCGTGGGATAGCGCGGAAAAGCACGAGTTCCAGCATCTCGTAATCGGGCAGCGCGGCGGCCCCGCCTGACATGAAACGATCGCGCAGGCGCTTGCGGTGGTCGCGGATGTAGGAGGGTTGCCTGCCCGGCGCACTTTCGGCGACGGGAACCTCGTCGCTGTCAAAGAGCGACGCGGGCATTTCCTTGAAGGCGCGCGAGTCGGACATGGTCCGATGGTGGCGTGGGAAGGTTAGTGAACGGTTAATGGCTGAAAGGAGGCCCCGGGTCAGGCCCGGGGCGGGGCTTTGCGTTGCGCGACGCCATCCCGGACCTGATCCGGGATCTCCAACTGCGGGAGATCCTCGTGTAAAGCACGAGGATGACGTTTGCGCATTAGCTTTTCATCGAGTCCCAGAAGCCCTTCACCGATTTGAAGAAGCTCTTGGTTTCCGGGTTGTTGTCCTCTGACAGCGTGTCGAATTCCTTGAGGATTTCCTTTTGCCGCCCCGTCAGGTTGACCGGGGTCTCCACGGCCAGTTCGATGAACATGTCGCCGTGGCCGCCGCCGCGCAGGGCGGGCATGCCCTTGCCGCGCAGGCGCATCTGGCGGCCCGATTGCGAACCTTCGGGAATCTTCACGCGGCTGCGGCCGCCGTCGATCGTGGGCACCTCGATGTCGCCGCCGAGCGCGGCCTTGGCCACGGACACGGGCACGCGGCAGAAAAGGTTGGTGTCCTCACGCTCGAAGATCTTGTGGGGCGCGACCTCGATGAAGATATACAGATCGCCCGCAGGACCCCCGCGCATTCCGGCCTCGCCTTCACCGGCCAACCGGATGCGGGTGCCGGTCTCGACGCCGGCGGGGATGTTCACCGACAGCGAGCGGTCCTTCTGCACACGGCCTTGGCCCGCACACACGTTGCAGGGATTCTTGATGATCTGGCCCAGGCCCGAACAGGTGGGGCAGGTGCGTTCGACCGTGAAGAACCCCTGTTGCGCACGGACCTTGCCCATGCCTGAACAGGTCGGACAGGTGGTCGGCTCGGCGCCGCCTTCGGCCCCGGAGCCGTCGCAGGCGTCACAGGCCACGGAGGTGGGCACGTTGATGGTTTTCTGCAGGCCGCGATAGGCCTCGTCGAGGTTGACGCGCAGATTGTAGCGCAGGTCGGCGCCACGCGCGGCGCGCTGACGTCCGCCGGCACCGCCACGGGCGCCGCCGCCCATGAAGTCGCCGAAGAGGTCGTCGAACACGTCGGAGAACGCGCTGGCGAAATCGCCTTGGCCGGGGCCGGCCCCGCCGAACCCGCCGCCGGGGCGTGCGCCCGCGCCGGTGCCGCCCTCGAAGGCGGCGTGACCGAAGCGGTCATAGGCCGCCTTCTTCTCGGCGTCCTTCAGGATGTCATAGGCCTCGCCCGCCTCCTTGAATTGCTTCTCGGCGTCGGGGTTGTCCTTGTTGCGGTCGGGGTGAAGCTCTTTGGCCTTGGTGCGGTAGGCTTTCTTGATCTCGTCGGCGTTGGCACCTTTCGAGACGCCAAGAACGTCGTAATAATCGCGTTTGGCCATCGGATGTCTCCTTTGTATCGGAGAGCAGGGAGCGCCGGTGCGCCCCCTGCCTGTCCGTTTGACGCTTAAGCGCGTTTATCGTTGTCGAGGTCCTCGAAATCGGCGTCGACGATGTCTTCATCGTCCTTACCCATTTCGTCGGCCGCCGCAGGCTCGTCGTCGCCGTCTTCCTGGCTGGCCTTGTAGATCGCCTCGCCCAACTTCATGGCGGCCTCGGTCACGTTCTGGATGCCGGCCTTGATCTTGTCGGCGGTGGCATCCTCTTTCTCGAGGTCGTCCTTGAGGGCCGAGATGGCCAGTTCGATGGCTTCGATGGTGGACGGGTCCACCTTGTCCGAATGCTCTTCCATCGACTTCTCGGTCGAGTGGATGAGGCTTTCGGCCTGGTTGCGGGCCTCGACCAGGGCGCGACGCTCCTTGTCGGCGTCGGCGTTTTCCTCGGCGTCCTTGACCATCTTGTCGATGTCTTCCTCGGACAGACCGCCCGACGCCTGGATCGTGATCTTCTGCTCCTTGTTCGTGCCCTTGTCCTTGGCCGACACGGAGACGATGCCGTTGGCGTCGATGTCGAAGGTCACCTCGATCTGGGGCATGCCGCGCGGGGCCGGCGGAATGTCCTCGAGGTTGAACTGACCCAGAAGCTTGTTGTCCGCGGCCATCTCACGCTCGCCCTGGAAGACGCGGATCGTCACGGCCGACTGGTTGTCCTCGGCGGTGGAGAAGATCTGCGACTTGTTGGTCGGGATCGTGGTGTTGCGGTCGATCAGGCGGGTGAAGACACCGCCCAGGGTTTCGATGCCGAGCGAGAGCGGCGTGACGTCCAGAAGGACGACGTCCTTGACGTCGCCTTGCAGAACGCCGGCCTGAATGGCGGCGCCCATGGCGACGACCTCGTCGGGGTTCACACCCTTGTGGGGTTCCTTGCCAAAGAACTTGGTCACTTCCTCGACCACCTTGGGCATACGGGTCATGCCGCCGACCAGGACGACCTCGTCGATGTCGCTGGCCGAGAGGCCCGCATCCTTGAGCGCGGCCTTGCAGGGCTTGAGCGAGTTGGTGATGAGGTCACCCACCAGGCTTTCCAGCTTGGCGCGGGTCAACTTCATGACCATGTGCAGCGGCTGGCCGTTGGCGCCCATCGAGATGAACGGCTGGTTGATCTCGGTCTGAGACGAGCTGGACAACTCGATCTTGGCTTTCTCGGCGGCCTCTTTCAGGCGTTGCAGCGCCATCTTGTCCTTGGTCAGGTCGACGCTGTGTTCCTTTTTGAACTCATCCGCGAGGTAGTTGACGATGCGCATGTCGAAGTCTTCACCGCCGAGGAACGTGTCGCCGTTGGTGGATTTGACCTCGAAGAGGCCTTCGTCGATTTCGAGGATGGTCACGTCGAACGTACCACCGCCAAGGTCATAGACCGCGATGGTCTGCGTTTCTTCCTTGTCGAGGCCATAGGCCAGCGCGGCCGCGGTCGGCTCGTTGATGATGCGCAGCACTTCGAGACCGGCGATCTTGCCGGCGTCTTTCGTGGCCTGACGCTGGGCGTCGTTGAAATAGGCGGGCACGGTGATGACGGCTTGCGTCACTTCCTCGCCGAGATAGCTTTCGGCGGTCTCTTTCATCTTGCCGAGGATGAAGGCCGAGATCTGGCTGGGCGAATACTTGTCGCCCTTGGCGCGCACCCAGGCGTCGCCATTGCCACCGTCGATCACTTCGAACGGCATGTTCTTCTTGTCCTTGGCCAGATCGCTGTCGTCCGCGCGACGGCCAATCAGGCGCTTGACGCCGAAGACGGTGTTTTCAGGGTTGGTGACCGCCTGGCGTTTCGCCGGCTGGCCGACAAGGCGCTCTTCGTCGGTGAAGGCGACGATCGAGGGCGTCGTACGGGCGCCTTCGGAGTTTTCGATGACGCGGGCTTGCGAACCATCCATGATGGCGACGCAGCTGTTGGTGGTTCCGAGGTCAATACCAATGACTTTGGACATGTTTTTCGATCCCTTCTGTTCTTAAGGCGATTGAGGGGCGACCGGACCCGTTAAAGGCATCTGGCCACCGTGTGAGTTACAGATCCCGAAAGCGGTCTCTGCGCTTCGGACGGTATATAGGCAGGGGAATATGGCCCTGCAAGCGGTTGAAAAGCGGTGAATCGCAGGATTCGGGTTTTAATTTGGCGGATTCGATGGAATCCGGGGAGACATGACCGACGAGACGCTTCAGATACGCGGATTTCGCATTTTCAAGGGTTATCTTGAAGCCGCGGAGCAGGCCGCGCTGGTGGACGCTTTGCGGGGCGTGGTGCGCGCGGCGCCGCTGTTTTCGCCGATGACGCCCTATGGCAAGCCGATGCGGGTCAGGATGACCTCGGCAGGGCGCTATGGCTGGGTGTCGGACCGGCGCGGATACCGTTACGAGGAGCGGCACCCCGAGGGTATGGCCTGGCCGCCGATCCCCGAGGAGGTTCTGTCGATCTGGCGCGACCTGGTAAGCGCCGAGAGGATGCCGGATTGCTGCCTGGTGAATTTCTACGATGCCGACGCGCGGATGGGGATGCACCAGGACCGCGACGAGGCCGATTTCGGCTGGCCGGTGCTGTCCGTGTCGCTGGGCGACGAGGGGCTGTTTCGCATCGGGAACGCGACGCGGGGCGGCAAGACCGAGTCGCACTGGCTGCAATCGGGGGATGTGGTGGTTATGGGCGGCGACGCGCGGCTAACCTATCACGGGATCGACCGGATCAGGCCGGGCACCTCGATGCTGCTGGAAAAGCCGGGGCGCATCAACCTGACATGCCGGGTGGTGGACTGACCACAGCCGCGCCTAGCGCGACAGGTTGCAGCAGCCGGTCAGGTAGGTGACGCCGGAATCCTCGGTGACGAAGAGGTCGACGCTCATGCCATAGTAGCGGTCGGACATGCCGTCGGTGCAGGCATCCCGCTGGAACATGAAGGTGAAGACTTCTTGAGTCTGCGACTGGCCGAATAAGGCGTAGCGGTCCGTCCGGTTCTCCGACGTGACCGGATCGAGCGTGGAGACCGAGACCGGGTCTTCGTCCATGCGGTCGAGAGTGGCGCTGGCGGTGCGCGCGACTTCGAGCGACCAGAACGGTTCGGTTCCGGTGCAGACAAGGGGGCGGGGCAGTTCATCGTCGGGCTGGTCGGCGCGGCGCGTGAGGAAACGCGCGGCGACCCAGCCCGACTGTTCCTCGACATTGATGCGCGCCCACTCGCGGCTGTCGTCGAAGCCCACGACCTCGATATAGGTGGCGCCGGAGTCCAGCTTGGCGACGATGGAATTGCCGACGCCGGGCGCGGCGCGCACGTTCAGGACATCGTCCGGCGCCACGCCGGACACGTCGTAGAAGGCGGGCACGGCCTGGGCGTGGGCAAGGCTGGCCCAGAGCGACAGAAGACAGGCTGACAGGACTGCTTTCATCGGCGGGCGTACCAGCTGCTGGAGGCGAACTGACGCGTGTAGAACTCTGCCAGCAGGCCGAGAACAAGCAGGACACAGCCGACGATCAGGGCATACTGCGCGTTGGTGTTGTGCGGGAAATAGTTGGCGAACACGTAACCGCGACACTGGTCGATGGCGTGAAACAGCGGATTCCAGTCGAACATGGCCAGCATGTAGCCGGGCAGCGTGTTGGCGACGAAAAGCTTGCCCGACGCAATCATGTTGGCGCGGGTGTAGACGACCTGGACCAGGTTCACGGCGGTCGGAAACCAGGGTTTCGCCGCCATGATCAGCAGCCCGACGCCGCAACCTGTGAACCACGCCAGGAGAAGCATCCCGAGGGCGCCGATCGGATCGTCGATTTCGATCCGCTGAAAGGCGGTGTGATACACGAACAGGATCACCAGGGCGGACAGCACCTGGATATACAGGGCACCCAGTGCGGCGGACGTGATGGAGATCACCGTGTTCATCGGTGCGTGCTGCATCATCGGGGAGGACGGCCCCGCCGCCCCGGCGACCGCCCCAAGGGATTTGACATGGGTGAGATAAAGGAACACGCCGGACATCATATAGAGCATGAAATCGCCGCGCAGCTTGGCGCCCCGCAGGCCCAGCACCGTGAACATGAAATAGAAGGCGAGGACAAAGATGATCGCCGTGCTGATATTGACGAACAGCGCCATGAAGGCATTGCCATGCGTGCTGCGCACATCCCGGACGGTGGTGTGGTAGATCAGCTCGCAGATCGTCACGATGGACGACAGCAGGGATTTCTTGCGCGTGTTCTGAAACATGACCTGTCTGGACCGGCTGCCTTTTGCTGAAATCTCACACGGAATTCTTGCCGTTCCGTTAGTGACGCAGCATAAGGGGCGCGCAACATTCCCGCAACAAACGCCTTTGCGGACTGTGAAAAAGAATTGGAGCAGGGTTTGGATTACGACAAACTTGTCACGGTGATGCGCCGGCTGGCGCTGGAAGCCGGCGATCGGATCATGGAGATCTACGACGCCGACGATTTCGATGTGAAGGTGAAGTCGGATGACAGCCCGGTCACGGCCGCGGACGAGGCGGCGGACAGGATCATCTCGGACGGGCTGCGCGCGGCGTTTCCCGATGTGACGCTGATCACCGAGGAACAGGCCGACACCCACGGGGCGCGGGCCGATACGTTCCTGATCGTCGATCCGCTGGACGGAACGAAGGAATTCATTCACCGCCGCGGCGACTTTACGGTCAATATCGCCTATGTCGAGAACGGCGTGCCAACGCGTGGCGTGGTCTATGCGCCGGCCAAGGGCCGGATGTTCTTTACCCGGGAAGATGGTACATCGGTCGAGGAAACCGGGCCGTTTGCCCGCCACAGGTCGGGCGCGCTGACCGAAATCGGCGTGTCGAAACCCGACAATGATGCGCTTATGGTGGTGGCCAGCAAGTCCCACCGGGATCAGGCCACGGACGATTACATCGGCAAGTATGCCGTGAAGGACATGACAAGCGCCGGGTCCTCGCTGAAATTCTGCCTGGTCGCGACCGGCGAGGCGGATATCTATCCGCGCCTGGGCCGGACGATGGAATGGGACACCGCCGCCGGGCACGCCGTGCTGGCGGGGGCCGGCGGTCGGGTCGTGCGGTTCGATGACCAGACGCCGCTGACCTATGGCAAGGAGAACTTCGCCAACCCCTTCTTTATCGGCCACGCGCCCGGGGTCGAGCTGAAGCCCGCCTGATGAGTGTTCTGATCGTCATTCCGGCGCGATATGCCTCGAGCCGCTTTCCGGGCAAGCCGCTGGCGATGCTGCGCGGCGCCGACGGGACCTCGAAAAGCCTGATCGAGCGCAGTTGGCGTGCCGCGCAGAGCGTGGCCGGCGTCGCGCGGGTGGTCGTGGCCACGGATGACGCCCGGATCGAGGACGCAGCGCGCGCCTTTGGCGCGGAGGTGGTGATGACGTCGCCGGACTGTGCCAACGGAACCGAGCGCTGCGCCGAGGCGCTGCGCAGCGTCGGGGAGGACTACGAGATCGTGGTCAACCTGCAGGGCGATGCGCCGCTGACGCCGCACTGGTTCGTCGAGGATCTTGTCGCCGGGATGCGCAGCGACCCGCAGGCCGACGTGGCCACCCCGGTGCTGCGCTGCGATGGTCGTGCGCTCAACGGGTTTCTGCAGGACCGGGCGAATGGGCGTGTCGGCGGTACGACGGCCGTTTTCAGCCGATCTCGACATGCGCTCTACTTCTCCAAGGAAGTCATTCCCTATACTTCGGAAGTATATGACGACGGGGCAGATACCCCGGTCTTTCACCATGTGGGCGTCTATGCCTACAGACCGGAGGCGTTGTACGCCTATGGCGACTGGTCGGCAGGTCCGCTGGAACAGCTGGAAGGCCTGGAACAGTTGCGGTTTCTCGAGAACGGGCGCGCTATCCTGTGCGTCGAGGTCGAGGCACGCGGACGGCAATTCTGGGAACTCAACAACCCGGAAGATATTGAGAGAATAGAAGGCATGATGCGCGAGATGCACATGTCATGAGCAATACGAGATGAAGGCACGAGGTTTCATGGACCTGCCATATATGACCCGTTGTGTTCCGGTCGGCAGCGTGAGCCAAGTTGTTTCGTAATGCAGTGAACGCGGTTAAGGAGCTTCTGATGCGTAAGAAACTGACAAAGGCAATCTTCCCTGTCGCAGGGCTTGGCACGCGTTTTCTGCCGGCGACCAAGTCGGTGCCGAAAGAGATCATGACCCTGGTCGACCGCCCGCTGGTGCAATACGCCATCGACGAGGCGCGCGAGGCGGGGATCAAGGAATTCATTTTTGTCACCTCGCGCGGCAAGGGCGCGCTGGAGGATTATTTCGACAACGCGCCGCAGCTTGAGCAGGAATTGCGCAAGAAGGGCAAGGACGAGCTGCTGGAGATCCTGAAGTCCACCAACATGGACAGCGGCGAGATCGCCTATACCCGCCAGAACAAGGCGCTGGGCCTGGGCCACGCGGTGTGGTGCGCGCGGCGCCTGATCGGCAACGAGCCCTTCGCGGTGATCCTGCCCGACGACGTGATCGCGGCGGAAAAATCGTGCCTGGCGCAGATGGCCGAGGCGTTCAAGGAAACCGATGGCGAGAACAACATGGTGGCCGCCATGGAAGTGCCCGCGGACAAGGCCTCGGCCTATGGTGTGCTGGACGTCAAGGAGGACATGGGCCGGATGGTCACCACCAAGGGCATGGTCGAAAAGCCTGCCCCGGGCGAGGCGCCGTCGAACCTTGCGGTGATCGGGCGATATATCCTGACGCCGACCGTTCTGCAGAAGCTGAACAAGAAGCAGACCGGCGCGGGCGGAGAAATCCAGCTGACCGATGCGATCGACTCGGCCCGGGACGAGGGCGAAGAGGTTCCGGGCTTCCGCTTCGAGGGCGAGCGGTTCGACTGCGGCTCGAAGTCCGGGTTCCTTCAGGCCACGGTGGCCTTCGCGCTGAACCGGCCAGAGTTGCGCGACGACCTGATGAAGTACCTGACGGACGTGGTTCAGCCGGCCAAGGCCGCCCAGTAACGAAGGAGCCCGTCCCGTGGCCAATATTCTTGTCACCGGAGGGGCCGGGTATATCGGCTCGCACGCCTGCAAGGCGCTGGCGGCCGCCGGGTATACGCCGATAACCTATGACAACCTGAGCACCGGATGGGCCGAGGCGGTCCGGTTCGGCCCGTTCGAGCAGGGCGACCTGCGCGATCGGGCGCGGCTCGATTCCGTGTTCGCGGCCTATCAGCCGACCGCCGTGCTGCATTTCGGCGCGCTGAGCCAGGTGGGCGAGAGCATGCGCGAGCCGGGCCGGTACTGGGACAACAACGTCACGGGGTCGCTGGTGTTGATGGAAGCGGCGGTGGCGGCCGGGTGTCTGAAGCTGGTGTTTTCATCGACCTGCGCGACCTATGGCGATCAGGACAACGTGGTTCTGGACGAGGCCAGCCCCCAGGCGCCGATCAACGCCTACGGCGCGTCAAAGCGCGCGATCGAGGATATGTTGGGGGATTTCGAGGCGGCCCATGGGCTGCACCACGTGATTTTCCGCTATTTCAACGTGGCGGGTGCGGACCCGGAGGCGGAGGTGGGCGAGTTTCACCAGCCGGAGACGCATCTTGTGCCGCTGATCCTGGATGCGGTGGATGGCAAGCGCGACGCGCTGACCATCTTCGGGACGGATTACGACACGCCCGACGGGACCTGCATCCGCGACTACGTGCATGTCTGCGATCTTGTCGATGCGCATGTTCTTGGGCTGAAATGGCTGGAAGACGGCAAGCAAAGCCGTGTCTTCAACCTGGGCACCGGCGACGGTTTCTCGGTGCGCGAGGTGATCGACCACGCGCGCAGCATCACCAAAAAGGACGTGCCCGTCGTCGAGGGGCTGCGGCGGCCCGGCGACTGTACCAAGCTGGTGTCGGGGTCGGAGCGCGCGGTGTCCGAGCTGGGCTGGAACCCGTCACGCTCGACGCTGGACGAGATGATCCGCGATGCGTGGCGGTGGCATCAAACTGGACATTACGAGAAATAACGCCGACCCTGCGGTCGAAGGAAGGGTCAGGCAGGACGGATGAGCGTGCTTTCTGAGGCGTGGGTGGCGTACAGGCTTCGATGGAAGCGCCGGCGCCTGTTGTTCCGTGCGCTGCGCAAGCGACGCCAGCTGCGCCCGGTGGTGGACCGCACCGACCGTATCGCGCCGGGGGATATCCTGTGCTTTTCCACCGTCCGCAACGAGGCGGTGCGCCTGCCGTTTTTCCTGCAGCACCATCGCGCGCTGGGCGTGCGGCATTTCCTGTTTGTGGACAATGACAGCGACGACGGCACGCGCGAGTACCTTGAGGCGCAGGAGGACGTTTCGCTGTGGCGGACGAAGGCCAGCTACAAGCTGTCGCGCTTCGGGGTCGACTGGCTGACATGGTTGCAGATGCAGCATGGGCACGGGCACTGGTGCCTGACGTTGGATGTCGACGAGATCCTGATCTATCCGCATCACGAGACCCGGCCCCTGCCCGCGCTGGTCGAACGGCTGGAGCAATCCGGCCGCCGGTCTTTCGGCACGCTGATGCTGGACATGTATCCCAAGGGCCCGCTGGCGGCGCATCCCTACGCGGCGGGCGACGATCCGTTCGAGCGGCTGTGCTGGTTCGATGGTGGCAACTACATGATCCAGAAGAAGCCGGACCTGCACAACCTGTGGATCCAGGGCGGGGTGCGGGCGCGCAGGTTCTTTGCCGAACGGCCCGAGCGGGCGCCGACGATGGGCAAGATGCCCCTGGTGAAGTGGAACCGCCGCTACGCCTATGTCAGCAGCGCGCATTCCCTGCTGCCACGGCGCCTGAACCGGGTCTACGACGAGCAGGGCGGAGAGCTTCTGTCCGGGATCCTGCTGCACACGAAGTTCCTGAACACGATCGTCGACCGCTCGGCCGAAGAGAAGACGCGGGCCGAGCATTTCGCCAACAGCACGCTTTACGACAGCTACTACGACGCGCTGACCGAAAACCCGGACCTGTGGTGCGAGCAGTCCACGCGGCTGATCGGGTGGCGGCAGCTGGAGGCGATGGGCCTGATGTCGAAAGGTAACTGGATTTGATGAGTTCGGAATTGTTTGCGTTTTGTAAACAGTCGCTTATACCGGAGCGAGGGGAACGGAGCCGGTGTTTTCATCGGTGTACCATTTTGGAAAAGAATGCTTTAACGCAGTCCGGGTATGGTGGCGGCTGGTCTGGCCGGCGGCCAAAGGGATCTGAGTAGTGAGTATCTTGCAGTCATACGCGATGCGGCTGCGGCGGAAGCGGCATCGCATCCGTGCGTTTCGCAAGCATTTCTCGCTCAAGCCCGTGGTGGACCGAACGCGCAAGATCCGGCCCGGAGACATCCTGCTGTTCTCGACCATGCGCGACGAGTTCGTGCGCCTTCCCTTCTTTATGCAATATTACCGCAACCTTGGGGTTTCGCATTTCCTGATCGTCGACAATGACAGCACCGATGGCGGGCGCGAGTTCATGGCCGACCAGGAGGACGTCTCGATCTGGACCACCAAGGCCAGCTACAAGGGCTCGAAGTTCGGGGTCGATTGGCTGAACTGGCTGCAGCGTAAACATGGCCACGGGCACTGGACGCTGGTGGTCGATCCGGACGAGCTGTTCATCTACCCGTTCTGCGACACGCGGCCCATTCGGGCGCTCACCGACTGGCTGGACACCAGCCAGGTCAAATCCTTCGGCGCAATGCTGCTGGACATGTACCCGAAGGGCCGGATCGACTCGGTGTCGTACCTGCCGGGGCAGGACCCGCTGGAAATTGCCGGATGGTTCGATCCGGGCAACTACGTGATCGAGAAGAACCGCAAATACGGCAACCTGTGGATCCAGGGCGGGCCGCGCAGCCGGGTTTTCTTTGCCGACAGGCCCAAGAAGGCACCGGCGCTGAACAAGACACCGCTGGTGAAGTGGGACAAGCGGTACACCTATATCAGCTCGACGCACACGCTTTTGCCGCGGGGTCTGAACCTAACCTATGACGAGTGGGGCGGAGAGAAGGCGAGTGGCATCCTGCTGCACGCGAAGTTCCTCAACACATTCACCGCCAAGGCCGAGGAAGAGTTGCAGCGCGGACAGCACTATGCCGGAAGTGTCGAATACAGATCATATGCCGAGAAATTTCAGGACAGTCCCGACCTTTGGTGCAAATGGTCGGAGAAATATATAAACTGGCGACAATTGGAAATTCTTGGGCTGATGTCCAAGGGCAACTGGGCATGAGGATGGGCAGAGGGTGAGCGTCGGCATCATAATGCTGGTCCATACGGCATTCGACCGGGCCGAGCAGGTGGCGCGCCATTGGGCCGCGGCGGGCTGTCCGCTGGTCATTCATGCAGACCGCAACGTGCCCAGCGAGACGTACAAGAATTTCGTCGCGGCGCTGTCCGACCTCGAGCAATTGAAATTCGCCAGGCGGCATCGGTGCGAGTGGGGCACTTGGGGGCTGGTAGCCGCGACGCAGGCGGCGTCGGAGATCATGCTGAAGAGCTTTCCCGACGTTCGGCATGTTTACCTGGCGTCCGGGTCGTGCCTGCCGCTTCGGCCGGTGCAGGAACTGATCGACTACCTGGAGGATCGGCCGCAGACCGATTTCATCGAAAGCGCCACGACGGCGGATGTGCCCTGGACGATAGGGGGCCTGGATCACGAGCGGTTCACCCTGCGGTTCCCGTTTTCGTGGCGGCGGAACCGCAAGCTGTTCGACGCCTATGTTCGCCTGCAACGCAAGATCGGCTACAAGCGGCGCATTCCCAACGGGATCGTGCCGCATATGGGCAGCCAGTGGTGGTGCCTGACGCGCCAGACCCTGTCGGCGATCCTGACGGACCCCGAGCGGGCGACCTATGACAGCTATTTCAAGCGGGTGTGGATCCCGGACGAAAGCTATTTCCAGACGCTTGCAAGGCTCTATTCCAGGCAGATCGAAAGCCGGTCGCTGACCCTGTCGAAATTCGACTACCAGGGCAAGCCGCACATTTTCTACGACGATCACCTGCAGCTTTTGCGGCGGTCGGACTGTTTCGTGGCGCGCAAGATCTGGCCCTTTGCCAACCGGCTTTACAATGCGTTCCTGACCGATGCGGCAGGGGCGATGAAGCGGACCGAGCCCAACCCCGGCAAGATCGACCGGATTTTTGCCAAGGCGGTGGAACGGCGCACGCGGGGGCGGCCCGGCCTGCTGATGCAAAGCCGGTTTCCGGTGGAGGGGCGCGAGAACGGGCTGACTTGCGCGCAATACTCGGTGTTCGAGGGGTTCAGCGACCTTTTCGAGAATTTCGAGCCCTGGCTGGCCAAGGTCACGGGTACGCGGGTGCACGGGCACCTCTTTGCCCCCGAGCGGGCCGAGTTTTCCGATGGCCAGACGGTGATGAACGGCGCGCTGAGCGACAGCGCGAAATTGCGCGATTACAATCCGCAGGCGTTCCTGGCGAGCCTGATCTGGAACACGCGCGGCGAGCGGCAGTGTTTCCAGCTGGGACCGCGCGACAATATCAAAAATATCGAGTGGCCACTGGCCAAGGACCAGAACGCGCAGATCTCGGTAATCTCGGGCGCGTGGGCGGTGCCGCTGTTCAAGTCGAACATGAACTTCGCCGACATCCGGCAGGAGGCCGCGCTGTTGCAGCAGATCGAAAGCAAGCACCTGGATGTGCTGCGCTCGCAATGGGGCAAGGCGCGGGTGCGGATCTGGACCATGGCGGAGTTCATCGAGGCACCGATGGAGCCCTTGCAGACGATCATCGACGAGATCGGGAAGCAAAGCGTGCATGGCCTGGCCGAGGTGCCCAAGATGGCCGACCTGACCGGGTTCGGGCAGTTTTTGCAGAACCTCAAGAACCAGGGGATGCATCCCTACCTGATGGGCGATTTCCCGGTAGAGCACCGCCTGCACGAGCCGCAGGGACAACAACGCAAACCCTACCTGGTGCGATAGATGGCAGGCCAATTCGACTATTTCGCGGTGTTTGCCGAGATGCGCACCGGGTCCAACTTTCTCGAGACGAACCTGAACGCGTTCGAAAGCTTCGAGTGTTTCGGCGAGGCGTTCAACCCGCATTTCATCGGCTATCCCAACCGCGACGAGATCGCCGGCGTGGCGCAGCATACGCGCGATGCCGACCCGATGCAGCTGATCAAGGCGGTGCGGGACGTGCCGGGCAAGATGGGCGGTTTCCGGTACTTTCACGATCATGATCCGCGCATCCTGGACGTGATGCTGGACGATCCGCGCTGCGCCAAGATCATCCTGACGCGCAACCCGCTGGACAGCTATGTCAGCTGGAAGATCGCCCAGGCCACGGGCCAGTGGAAGCTGACCAACGTGAAGCGGCGCAAGGACAGCCAGGTTCGCTTCGACAAGGCCGAGTTCGAGACGCATGTGACCAAGCTGCAGGAATTCCAGGTGTTCCTGCTGAACCGGCTGCAGGCGTCGGGACAGGCGGCGTTCTACATCGCCTACGAGGATCTGCAGAACCTCGACGTTCTGAACGGTCTGGCAAAATTCCTGGGCAGCGACGAGCGGCTGGAGGCGCTGGACGCGTCGCTGAAAAAGCAGAATCCCAGCGGGCTGGAAGACAAGGTGTCCAACTTCAGGGACATGGAACAGGCCTTTGCCGGGCTCGATCCGTTCAACCTGACCCGGACGCCCAATTTCGAGCCGCGCCGGGGACCAGCGGTGCCGGGCTTCGTGACCGGGGCCCATGCCGCGCTGCTGTACATGCCGATCCGGTCGGGACCCGAGGCGGCGGTGTGCGACTGGCTGGCAGGGCTGGATGGCGTGGCGGCGGACGACCTGCCGACCAAGCTGAACCAGAAGGACCTGCGCCAGTGGAAGCGGCGTCATCCGGGGCATCGCGGCTTTACCGTGGTGCGGCATCCCGTTGCGCGGGCGCATGCCGCGTTCTGCGACAAGATCCTGCAGACCGGGCCGGGATGTCTCGCGGACATCCGAAAGACGCTGCGCAATTTCCATAAGTTGCCGCTGCCGGGCAGGATGCCGGACGAGGGCTATGACCGCGAGGCGCACAAGCTGGCCTTCGCGGCGTTCCTGGAGTTTCTGAAGGCGAACCTTGCCGGACAGACGAATATCCGTGTGGACGCGCACTGGGCCACGCAATCGGCGATCATGCAGGGGATGGCGCAGTTCAGCCTGCCGGATCTCGTGCTGCGTGAGGAGGAACTGGCCGAGGCGCTTCCGCGGCTGGCGGCATCGGTGGGCTATGACGCGGCCGCGTGCCCGGCCAAATCTGCGCCCGATCAGCCCTTTTCGATTGATGAGATTTACGACGAAGAGATCGAGGCGCTGGTCAGTGACATTTACCAGCGCGACTACATGATGTTCGGCTTTCGGGCTTACGCCGCCTGAACCGACTGTGCCTCGGTGATGATCGTGTGCAGCGTCGCGGGATCATCATTGGCCCGCAGCTTGGCGCAGATCGCCGGATCGCGCAGGGTGCGCGAAACAAGCGCCAGCGCCTTGAGATGTTCCACGCCGGCATCTTCGGGTGCGAACAGGGCAAAGGCCAAGTCGACCGGCTGGCGGTCGACCGAGTTGAAATCAATCGGCGTGTCCAGCAGCACCAGCGCACCCACGACCGAGTCGATGCCCGCCAGACGCGCATGGGGCAAGGCCACGCCATGCCCCACGCCTGTGGGTCCGAGGTTTTCGCGCTCGATCAGGGCGTCCACCACTTTTTGCGGATCGAGGCCATAGACGGACTCGGCAATGCTGCCAAGCTCGTGCAGAAGGCGCTTCTTGCTGGACACGGAGGAGTAGACCCGGACCGCGTCAGGCCGCAAAATCTGAGTGAACTGCATTCAGTTATGCTCCATCGGCGGCCGGTTCCGCCTTGCTTGCTCGATCGTTTACGGGTCGATCCATCCGATATTGCCGTCATCGCGGCGATACACGACGTTGACCCCTTCTTTTCCTTCATTCCGGAACACGAGCACCGGGGCGCCGGCAAGTTCCATCTGCATGACTGCCTCGCCGACCGATAGAGAGGGAATATGATGCTCCATCTCTGCGACGATAACCGGCTGCAGGCTTTCGGGTTCCGATTCTTCCCCATCGGCTTCGGAGGCGAGGATATAGGCGGATGCCTGAGAAAGTTCAATAGGTTCCGCCCGGTCGCGATGATGGTCCTTCAAACGGCGCTTGTAGCGGCGCAACTGCTTTTCCAGCTTCTCGCTGCAATCGTCGAACGCGGCGTAGATTTCATGCGCGTGGGCCTTGGCCTGGGCGGTCAGCCCGGTGGACAGGTGGACCGTTGCCTCGCAGACGAATTCGCTCGCGCTCTTGGAAAAGATCACGTGCGCGTCCGTCGGCCGTTCGGCATATTTTTCCACAATGGAGTTCAACTCGTTCTCGACATGAGTCTGCAAAGCCTGGCCGACATCGATTTGTTTTCCACTGATTTGATAGCGCATTCAGAACCTCCAACATGCGGACAGAAATGGCCTGTGGCGCGATGAGACGCGCTGATCCAGGTCAAATCCGTGAGGGATGTAATGACGTTTTCTGTGTGCCCGGGCCCGGCCCAAAGGATGGGTCGCACGGCTCGAACAGTGCAAAAACCGAAAGCGTCATACCTTATTTGATCCGCGATATGGGCGTCTTGTCAATGGAGATTGCGTTAACGCGCGGCGCAAGATCGCTCAGGATATACGAAAGTTTTCGCCGAGGTAGACGCGGCGGACGTTTTCGTTCGACACGACCTCGGACGGGGTGCCCGACATCAGGACCTTGCCGTCATGCAGGATATAGGCACGGTCCACGATCTCGAGCGTTTCGCGCACGTTGTGGTCGGTGATCAGTACGCCGATGCCGCGTTTCTTGAGGTCTGCGACCAGGTGACGGATATCGCCCACCGAGATCGGATCAACCCCAGCAAAGGGTTCGTCCAGCAGCAGGTACTTCGGCTGGGCGGCAAGGCAGCGGGCAATCTCCACCCTGCGCCGTTCACCGCCGGACAAGGCAAGCGCGGGGGCGCGGCGCAGGTGCTCGATGGAAAACTCCGACAGCAATTCCTCGAGCCGCTCGCGGCGCTTGTGGCGGCTGTCCTTCGAGATATCGAGGATCGCCATGATGTTGTCCTCGACCGACATGCCGCGAAAGATCGACATTTCCTGCGGCAGGTAGCCCACGCCCAGCTTGGCGCGGCGATACATCGGCAGGTTGGTCACATCACGACCGTCGATCCGCACATGCCCGCCCTCGGGATGGATCAGGCCGGCGATGGCGTAGAAGGTCGTCGTCTTGCCCGACCCGTTCGGGCCGAGAAGCGCAACGACCTCGCCCTGGCGCAGGGAGAGGGTGACATCGCGGATGACCACGCGCTTCTTGTAGCTCTTGCGCAGGTTCTCGACCGACAGGCCGGTGCTTTCGTGGGCGATATGCAACTCGGGCCGGGCCATTACTGGTTGCCGTTCTCGGGTTGAAGAATCGTCTTGACGCGGCCCGTGACACGGGCGGTCCCGGCCCGCGTGTCGACGAACATCTTGTCACCGCTCAGTGCGTTGATACCCTGAACAAGGAGCACGTCGCCCTCCATCTCGATCAAGCCGGTGTCCACGTTGTAATCGGCGCGCGACGCCTCGGCCGCATCCTCGCCGCTGACAAGGGTGACGCCGCCGGTCGCCTGGAGCTCTTCGATGCCGCTTTGATCGTTCTTGTAGACCACCAGAACGCGGGGTGCGGACAGGCGCATCTCGCCCTGTCCGATCAGAACGTTGCCGGTAAAGACCGCGGTGCCGTCCTGCTGGTTCACGTCCAGATTGTCGGCGGTGACCTCGACCGGAAGGCTGCTGTCCTGCGCGGTGTTGCCGAAGGCGACCTGCGCGCCCTGGGCGGCGGCGCCAAGTGGCTGGCAAAACAAAATGACTGCAATCAAAATGCGAAAAGAATGGGTCACTGATCTGGGTCCTCGGACGGCTGCGGAGTATATACCAGCTTCACCCCTTCGGTGAAAACCAAATGTGCCTCGCCGGTTTCTTCGTCTTCGGACAAGACCATGCGCCCCGCGGTCAGGTCTCCGGCGGGGCCGGTGCCCGACACGGGACCGGGCGTTTCGGCGTAAAGCACGTCCAGCTTTGCGTTCAGCCGCTCGGTGGTCATCTCGTAGCCGGTGGTCGTGTCGATATGGACGTTGCCCATCAGCGAGGCGTGCAGATCGGATTGATGCATGTCGCCGCGATCGGACCTGACGGTCACCGTGCCGCCAGAAAACAGCCGCATCTCGGCGGTGACATCCTCGGCGTTGATCAGGCGGGGATCGTCCGTTGCCGGGCGGGCGGTTTCGGCGGTGATCGTCACCTCGTCCCCGCCGCTTGTCACGCCGGCAAAGGCCGCGTTCGTCGCGCCTTGGTCGCGCGCACGCTGTTCCAGGTCGATATTGGCGATGGGGATGGATTTGGTCGGGTCGATATGGCGCGAAATCAGGAAGATCGTGGACAACAGGCCAAGCGCGGCCAACGGCAGGATGATCTTCATCCAGGCCACAAGCCGCGAGTAGAAGTTGTCGGTCGTTGCCATGGTCAGTGCGCAAAAATATCCGTTTCGGGCCAGCCGGCCAGGTCCAGCCGGGCCCGCGTCGGGAGAAAGTCGAAACAGCTTTGGGCCAGATCGGTGCGGCCCTCGCGGGCCAGCCTGGCGTCCAGTTCCGAGCGCAGCCGGTGCAGGTAAAGAACGTCAGAGGCGGCATAGTCCAGCTGCGCGTCACTCAGTTCGGGCGCGCCCCAGTCCGACGATTGCTGTTGCTTGGAAATATCGACACCCAGCAGTTCCTGAAGCAGGTATTTCAGCCCGTGTCGGTCGGTATAGGTCCGGATCAGCTTGCTGGCGATCTTGGTGCAGTAGACAGGCGCGGCCAGCGCCCCGAAGGCGTTGAACATCGCGGCGATATCGAAGCGGCCGAAATGGAACAGCTTCAGGACGTCGGTATCGGTCAGAAGACGTTCGAGGTTGGGCGCGCTGGTCTGGCCCTGCATCACCTGAACGATGTGCGCGTCGCCGTCGCCGCCCGACAGCTGCACGACGCAGAGCCTGTCCCGATGGGGGTTGAGCCCCATTGTCTCACAGTCGATGGCGACGACGGACCCAAGATCGAGGTCGTCCGGAAGGTCCGATTTGTAAAAGTGATTGGCCATGATCCGCCCGCTTGTTTTCGAACTCATATAGGGCGCTGCCGCGCAATGTGCGCTTGCTTAAGCGAAAAGATGCGGACGCTCAACGAAAAGCAATCGCGTGGCCCGTCTTTGGACCGGTCATGACTTACGTGGTAGTATGGTCTTGCATCGTCAAGCCTTGGCGGCGCCCTGGCGCGAGTCACCTGCAGCCCGTTGCCTTCGGTCCAATGTGACAGTCGCCCGAACTACAAGATTTCGACATGTGTATTCGTAACGATGAACCGGGGCGTTTTCTGCCCGAAATTCATTCAAGCGAGGTTCACGATGGAAGATATCATCGCACTGCTGATGGCCCTGACGGCGCCCGAGCCGGACGGGAGGTATTTCGAGACCCTGCTGGCTCGGGGCGAAGGCGCCCCCGTGGAGGTCGTGTCTTGTCGTGACCCGATGGCGATGTCGGAAATCGTCGGTGAGACGATCCTTTGTGGAACGGTCACCGTGCCGGAGGATCACGACGCGCCGGAGAACGGGCAAAGCGTTGCACTGGCCTTTGCGATCCTGCGATCCGAGACGACCTATCCGGCCCCGGACCCGCTGGTTTACCTGCATGGCGGGCCCGGGATCGGGAACCTGAACAGCGGTCTGAGCTTCATGGCGGACGCCTTTGCGCCGTTTCGTGCCAACCGCGACGTGATCATCTTCGATCAGCGGGCCGCGGGCATCTCTTCGGGCAGCGTGGTCTGTTACGAGCAGATTGCGCAGAACGTCAGCCAGGTCATCACCGAGGAGACCGGCGCGCTGGAAACGGACCCGGAGGGAAACCCCGTGGTCAGCCAGTTCCTGAAGGATTGCCTTTCGGAAATCGAGGCGGCCGGCACGGATCTTTCGAAATACAACACGCGGCAGAATGCGCTGGATGTGCCGATGATCCTGACCGCGCTGGGCTACGAGGAATGGAACCTTTACGGCATTTCCTACGGTACCAAGCTGACGCTGGAGGTGTTGCGCAGCGCGCCCGAGGGTGTCCGGTCAGCCGTGATCGACGGGGTCGCGCCACCGTGGGTCAGGCTCTATGACACGCTGACCCTACCACTGGCGGAATCGATGCAGCGGTTGGTCGAGGATTGCGCCGCGGAAACGGCCTGTGACACGGCCTATCCGGATCTGGGCGAGGTGCTGCGCGACGTGATCGCGCGGTCGACGGCGGGGGACCTGGTGGTCGACGGCTCGGCCATTCCGCCGCAACTGGTGCTCAGCTTCTTCTCGCAGCGCAACGATCGGTTCAACCTCGGCTCGCTCACGCCGTATATCCCCGCGATGGTGTACGAATTGCACCGGGGAGAAGACATGCCGACCATCGAAATGGTCGTGAAGGACTGGAATTTCTCGGTGCCGCAACAGGATGCGGACGCGGTTCTTGCGGCACGGAGGGACGACCTGACCGAGCAGCAGGTGCATCTGCTGCAGATGGCGCTGGGAGATGCCGAGATCATCGAGGATGCCACAACAGCGCTCGGGATCGCCGTGGCTGACCTGCGCCGTCAGTTGCGCCGTGACCGCGTGCTGGGTCCGATGCCGGGATTGTTCGATGCCGAAATGTCGGCCGCCGTGCCCGACACTATCGTCACCTCGGATGCCGCCCGCGCGATACTGGAAGGATACTCGGCGCTACAGTTGGGCGAACCCACGCGCGACAGGTTGTCGGAGTTTGTCGAAACGCATTTCAAGGGGCCACACCTTGCGCGGCTGCTGGCCATCGTGGAGGCGATGACCGACGAAGAAGTCGCCGCCGTCTATGCCGACGCTGCGCAATCGGTGCAGTCTCACACGTTGGAGTTTCAGCAGAACTCCATCGACCTGATGCTCTATGCATGCCAGGAGGATGTGCCGTACAACACGATGGAAGGTTACCGGCAGACGGTCGCGGAGCAACCCTTTGACGTGACGGCTTTTTTCGATGGCCCGGCCACAGGCGTCTACACGGCTTGCAAGGCATTCACACCGGCGCCGCGCGACAACTGGCACGAGGTGGTCGAAAGCGATATTCCCACGGTTTCAATCGGATCCGGATGGGACACGCAGACTGCTGCAAGCTGGGCAAAGGAGGCCACGCGCGGGCTGACCAATGCGCAGCACTTCTTCATTGCCGAGGCCGGTCATGGCGCGCTGGCTTATGTCGATTGCGTCGGGGACATGACCGTGGCCTTCGTCAATGACCCCTCACGCAGGCTCGACAATTCCTGCGTCGAGGCGACGGCGGTTCCAGCGTTCCATATCGCACCTTGGGTCGAGACGGCACAGTAAACCCCGAAGGAGACGAACCCTTGTGAAGAGGATTGAGATATATCCAGGAAAGTGGTGCCGCTGAAGGGACTCGAACCCCCGACCCCATCATTACGAATGACGTGCTCTACCAGCTGAGCTACAGCGGCCCTGTGGGGGGCGGCTATAGCACCACAAATCCCATCCGAAAAGGACTATTTTTCCGTCTCTGCCGGCTTCGGTTCCTCGACGATTTCGGCGTCGTCGATTTCCGCTTCGGCCGTGTCATCCTCGTCGATGGTCTCGTCGGGGGTGGTGTGATCCTCGACCGAGCCGATGATGAGCGGCAGCATCTCGATGCCCGTGGACGAGGCGACCGACGATGCCGGCGGCGCGCGCCAGCTGAGCGTGTCGAACGCGTGGCAATTGCTGCAGGACGGCGCCCATTCGGGGTGGATGTGATGACAGTTCTCGCACACCCATTGCGGCCCGCGCGGGGCCGACAGCGCCCGTGCCAGCCAGCCTTTGACCACGCTGTCCGACGCCCCTTCGCCACGCTCGATGGCGGCCATGATCGTCAGCGCCCTTGCATCGGGATCGACCTCGGCCAGATCCCCCAGCGCACGGCGGGCTGCGGGGAAATCCTCGGCCGCAAGGTGCAGTTCGGCGTCGATCAGGCGGGTTTCGCGGTGATCGGGATGAGTCTTGAGCAGTTTGGCGAACCGCTTGATGCGGGCCTGCGGCGTCTCGTCGGGCTCGATTTCCGCGAAGGCGGCGGCAAGGTCCGGGTGCGGCTGGGCATCCCATGCCTTCTTGATCACGCGGGTGGCGTTGCGCTTGTTGCCCTGCTCCATGTAGCCGCGGGCCGTCAGCACGGCGGCCGGTACGAGATCGGGCGAGAGCTTGTTCGCGGAGATGGCGGCCTCGCGGGCCTCGATGCTCTTGCCTTCGTCCAGGATGTCGCGCGCCTCGGAGAGCGCCAGCACGGCGTCGCGGCGGCGATGCACGTCGCGCGGCAGGTTCCCGGATTTCAGCTTGGCACTGAGGGTTTCGCGCGCGCCTTTCCAGTCGCCGGTCTGCGCCTGCAGTTTCAGCAGCGTGTCCTGCACTTCCTCGTGCTTGGGCTTCAGCGTGAAGGCGGTCTTGGCGAGTTTGAGCGCGGTGTCAGTGTCGCCGTCGGCCAGTTTTTGACGCAGGATGCCGCGCACACCCACGAAACGGGTCTTCTCGTTGGTCAGAAGGCGTTTATAGGTCTCCTCGGCCTTGCGGCGGTTGCCGGACATCTCTGCGGCCTGCGCGGTGATCAAGTTGGTCAGCGCCGGCTTGTTGAGATAGCGCTCGGCCTTGCCGGCCTTGGCCATGGCCAGTTCGCCCTCGCCAGAGGCCAGCGCCATCATCCCCTCGGACAGGGCCTGATAGCCTTTCTCCTGCCGATTGCGCTGGAAATAGCGCGACAGCGCGGTGTCGTCGCCGTTGATGAAACGCAGCACGGCGACCAGCAGCGATACGATCTTCAGCAGCAGCCAGACGGCGATGACGAGCAGGACGAGCGCGATCACGGCCATCAGCGGGGTCAGGTTGAATTCCTGTCCGGCCATAACGATGCGCACGCCGCCGTCGAGTTCGAGCAGGTAGATCGCGCCCCAACTGGCCGCGGCGACGAGGCCGATGAAGAGGACGATCTTGATGACGGACCACAGCATTCTTTGAATTCCCCCCGGCCTTAGTTCAATGTCTCGCTCAGCGACTGGGCCGCGCCCACCGCTTCGAGCCGTTCTGCCGCCCGGCCGGCCCAATCGGACAGCTCGGCGCGGCCTTCTTCGGGCAGCGTCTCGATTTCCGCCAGCGCATCCTGCAGCCGGCCATCGCGCACGGCGGCCTCGGCCCGGGACAGCACCGCGTCGGGATCGTCCCCTTCGCGGGGTTCCAGGGACCGCACGCCAAGCTGGCTCTTCAGAAAGCCCTTGAGCCCGGTGCCTTCGCCGGTGACGTCCCGCGACGCATCCAGCGCGGCACGGGCGGCGTCGGGAAAGCTTTCCTGCAGGCTGGACAGGGTTGCGACCCCCTCTTCGGCGACGGATGCCAGGGTATCGGGCACCTCGGCATCGGTGTCCTGCAACTCGGCCACCGCGCCGGCAAACCCGGCGCCGTTGTCGAGCGCGGCCTGAACGCGGCTTATCGCGGCGCGTTGCATCGCGGCGACTGCGGCCTCATCGGCGACGGTTTCGGTCTGCATCGCCTGCGCGATCAAGTCCTCGAGTTCGGCGCGCTGCGCGGCGAATTCCTCGCGCGCGGCATTCAGTTCGTTCTCGTAGGCGGCAATGGTGGCGGCGTCGGCGCTTTCGGAAACCGGGCGCTGCTCTACATCGCCCAGCCGCGCCGCTAGGTCCTCGATCTGTTGTTCTGTTTCGGCCACGCGGTCGGACAATGTCCCGAGCGCTTCGACCTGAGCCTGAAGCGCGCTGTCATCGGTATTGGTGATGCCGCCCACCTTCTCGGTCAGGGCGTCGATCGTGCCGGACTGCTCCTCGACCCTTTGGTTGAGGGCGCCGACATCCCCGACCAGAACCTCGTCGCGCGGGATGACTTGCTGCACCACGCCGAAATAGGCGGCGGCAAAGCCGATGGCGCCCGCAACGACGCCGCCCAGGATCATGCTTCCGACGCCAGCCCCCTTGGCGGGCTGCGGTGCCGTGACGGGCAGGCTGGTGGCGGGTTCGGTCGCGGTGGGGCTGTTGCCGGACTCTGCCGCGTCCGAGGTCTCGCCGTCGGAGGTCTGGTCGGTGTCAGCGTCGGTCGTCGCGGCGGTTTCCGACGTCGCGTCGTGCGCGGGCGTATCGGGGCCGGACGTATCGGCGGCAGGCTCTTCGGTGTCGCTGTCGCTCTTGGTCATAGCGTCGTGCGTCATCGCGTCGTGAGCACTCGTTTCGGACTGCCCCGATGCTGGATCCTCGATGCCGGGGTGGCTGCCCGCCGGTTTCGTGTCCGGGGTCGCATCGGTGGTCGCGCCGGACGCCACGGTCGTGTCGTCGCCTGCGGGCGCGACGGTGTCGGTGTCGGTGGCTTGAACGGTGTCTTCCGGCTGCGCGGCCTCCTGCGTGGAGTCGTCTTCCTTCGATGCGTCCTTGTCGAGCGGTGTCTTTGCTCCGGACGATGTTTTCTTTGCCACGTGAAAACCTCTTTCGAATCTTGCCATTGCAGCCTGCCAGAAAGCTTACTGTGCGGTGCTTCCGCTCTCAAGCCGATTGGCATCAGACCAAAGTTGCGCAACGCAGGACAGCATCGCGGGTCTGTCGGGCCGCGCCGCCACACTGATCCTTGCCGCTCTCTCCCGGGGAATGACCCCCGCCACGGCCTCGCTGATCGCCGCGACATGCAAGTTAGCGCCTTTCGGCAGCGCATCTAGCAAAAGCTGGGTACTTCGCGGCGAAAAAACCGGCGCCACCACGATACCGTGCCTTTCCACGCGGTCCAGCGCCTTTTTCGAAAGGGCGCAGGGCACCTGGCGATAGACGATGGCCTCGTGCGTCTCTGTTCCGGCGGAATTCAGATATCGCGCGAGGTCGAACGCGATGGGGTCTCCACGCAGGTAGAGGCACGGCGTCGCGGCAGAAGCGTTCCGGATATCCTGCGCCAGTTCCTTGCCCGTGCCGGGCCCCACGACCGGATCAAAGCCATGCTGTGCTGCAACCTTGCCGGTGGCGGTGCCGACGACGTAGCAGGCGAAATCCCGGCGCCGGGTGGCCTTGGCAAAGCTTTCGACCGCGTGAGCGGAGGTGAATATGAGCGTTCTGTACGGCGCGAGGTCGGGCAGATCCGGCGACATCTCGATCTGCAAGAGCGGCGCAATGCATATGTCCACGTCCGGGCCCAGCTTATCCTCCAGGTCGGCTGCGAAGGCGTCTGCCGCATCCCGGGGGCGTGTGATGAGGATCAGGGGCGACATGGACGCTCCGGAGTTGTTTGCGCGCCCTTGCGGTGTTACCTGCCAAAAGGGCGTGGCGCAACGGGCGTGAAATGACGGACAACCTGACGATCCTCGGGCTGGAGAGCAGCTGCGACGACACCGCGGCGGCGGTCGTTCGGATGCGCGAGCACGGTGCGGAGATCCTGTCGTCGGTCGTTCTGGGGCAGGACGACCTGCACGGCGCCTTTGGCGGCATCGTCCCGGAAATCGCCGCACGCGCGCATGCCGAGAAGCTGGATATCGCGGTCAATGAGGCTCTGAAACAGGCTGAAACCTCCTTGGATCGCATTCAGCTCGTGGCCGCGACGGCGGGGCCGGGGCTGATCGGGGGCGTGCTGTCAGGCGTGATGACGGGCAAGGCCATCGCCGCCGCGCGGGGGCTGCCGCTCGTGGGCGTCAACCACCTTGCGGGGCACGCTCTGACGCCAAGGCTGACGGATGGTCTGGCATATCCTTACGTGATGCTTCTGGTTTCGGGCGGTCATTGCCAGTTCCTGCTGGTCGAGGGAAGCGATCGTTTCACGCGGCTGGGTGGCACCATCGACGACGCGCCCGGAGAGGCGTTCGACAAGTCCGCGCGCTTGCTGGGCTTGTCCCAGCCGGGCGGCCCGATGATCGAGCGCGAGGCGCAGGCGGGCGATGCGGGACGGTTCCGTTTCCCCCGGCCCCTGCTGGACAGGCCCGGCTGCGACATGTCGTTTTCCGGGTTGAAAACCGCGCTGCTGCGCGCCCGGGACGAGGTGATCGCCGAGAAGGGCGGGCTGACACGGCGGGACCGGGCCGATCTTTGCGCCGGGTTCCAGAACGCGGTCGCAGACGTGCTGCAGGAAAAGACGCGGCGTGCCCTGACCGAGGCCGGCAGAATCCTGTCCGCGCCGCCGGCGCTGGCCGTTGCCGGTGGCGTGGCCGCGAACCAGCTCGTTCGCAGTGGATTAGAGACTGTTTCAAGAGAATTCGGCGTGGCTTTCGTTGCACCCCCGCTGTCGCTTTGCACCGATAACGCGGCGATGATCGCCTATGCCGGCGGGGAACTCTTTCGCGCGGGGCGGATTGACGACATGTCCCTGGCCGCGCGTCCACGCTGGCCCTTGGACCAACGCAGCCCGTCCCTTCTGGGCGGGGGAAAGAAAGGGGCGAAGGCATGATCGCGGTGATTGGCGCCGGTGCATTCGGAACAGCGCTGGCCGTTTCCCTGGCCCGAAACGGCCCGGTGACACTGTGGGCGCGCGATGCCGAGCAGGTGCGCGAAATCCATGCCTCGGGGCAGAATGAGCGGCGTCTGCCCGGCGTCGACCTGCCGGACAATATCACGGTTTCAGCCGATATAGAGACTGTATTGCAGGCCGAAATCGTGCTGCTGTCCGTCCCGGCGCAAAAACTGAGACGCTTTCTGGAGACCTGCGGCGAAACCCTGGCGGGCAAACACGTGGTCGCCTGTTGCAAGGGAATGGAGCGCGGCACCGGCTTGAGGCCGACGCAGATCGTCGCCGAGCATGTGCCCGACGCCATCCCCGCCACTTTGACCGGCCCGTCCTTTGCCCATGATATCGCTCGGGGTCTGCCGACCGCGCTGACTTTGGCATGCGCAGATGAGAGCGCCGGCGAACGCCTGCAGACGCGACTGACGACGCCGAATATCAGGCTCTATCGCACCACGGATGTCATCGGCGCAGAGCTTGGTGGCGCGCTGAAGAACGTCATCGCCATCGCGTGCGGCGTGGCGATCGGTGCCGGGCTGGGGGAGAGTGCGCGGGCGGCGCTGATGACGCGCGGTTTTGCCGAGCTTGTGAAGGTGGCGGAGAGATATGGCGCAAAGGCCGAAACACTGGCCGGGCTGTCGGGATTTGGCGATCTGGTGCTGACCTGCACGTCAGAGCAGTCGCGCAATTATCGCTTTGGTCAAAGCATCGGCGCGGGCGATGCGTTTGACAGCGGTGTGACGGTCGAGGGCGCGGCGACGGCCCAGGCGCTGGCGGAGATGGCGCAAGAGACCGGCCTGGACCTGCCGATCACCCGCGTCGTGACCGGGCTGGTCAGTGGTGAATTGAACGTGCGCGACGCGGTCGATATGCTGTTGCAACGGCCATTGAAGGAAGAATGAATGTTGATCGCCCTGATTGCCCGGGACAAGCCTGGCGCCCTGCAAACCCGTCTCGACAACCGTGACAAGCACGTGGCCTATCTGAAGGAAAGCGGCGTCGTCAGCCAGGCCGGCCCGCTCCTGGATGCCGAGGGGGGCATGATCGGGTCGCTGGTGATCCTGGAGGTCGAGGATATGGCCGAGGCCGAGGCATGGGCGGCGAAAGACCCCTACAAGGCGGCCGACCTTTTTCAGAGTGTCGAGCTGATTCCCTGGAACAAGGTGATCTGAGCCATGCGCTATTGGCTGTTCAAGTCCGAGCCGTCGACCTGGAGCTGGGACCAGCAAGTGGCGAAGGCCGATGCCGGCGAGGAATGGGATGGCGTGCGCAACTATCAGGCGCGCAATTTCATGCGTGACATGGCCGTGGGTGACCGCGGGTTCTTCTATCACAGTCAAACGGAAAAGGCGGTGGTCGGCACCGTCGAGGTCATCGCCGAAGCGCATCCCGACAGCACGACCGAGGATGACCGCTGGGAGTGCGTGGACATCAAGGCGCTGGAGGCCGCGAAGACGCCGGTCACCCTGGACATGGTCAAGGACGACCCGCGCTTGTCCGACATGGTGTTGGTGCGCAACTCTCGCCTGTCGGTACAACCCGTGACAAAGGACGAGTGGACCATCATCTGCGGGATGGCGGGCCTGACGCCCTAGGATGCAAATCTTTCGCAGGTTCGCATGGAAAAATCGTACGGAGGGTATCGCGCGTATCTGCCGATACCCTCCGTTGCCCCACGTGCTCCCTACGCACCACACGTGTCACTGGAATTGGTTTCGGCCATACTGGCGCGATCATCACCTTATTACCATTTTCGTGAGGGAACCTCAAAAGCCAAGTGCGGCGGATTTGTTTCAAATGTTCTGGTCAAACTGCGTGGATACACCACCGCGCAACGCGGAAAAATTGATCTGTTAACAATCGAGTAAGCCGCGGTCTGCTAACGATTGTTTCGGGTGAGTAAATAGGTGGTGAGATGAGTGCGTCTGGTGACAACGCCGCGCCGGTCATCATCAAACGGAAAAAGGTCACGGGCGGTGACGGGCACCATGGCGGTGCCTGGAAGGTCGCGATAGCATGTTCCTTTACTTGCGGCGCTTTGCGCCGGTCCAATTGCACCGCTGTCACGCGGGTGCCTCGAAAGTCGTTCTGACGTGTGCGATGCATCTGATCGGCACCGCGCCATCCGTTTCCGGACGCAGGCCGAGAAATGCCGTTGAACTGCTAAGAGACCCTTAACATCGGCCGCTCGCTTGAAGGCATTTGAGACAAATGACTGCCAAACCGCTTCTAGCCTCACGCCCGCTTCTCCAGTTGGCGGGCGACTCGTGCGTCGATGGTCTTCTTCTGTCCGTCCTCGCCGTAGGTTTCGAGGGTCCGGCGCACCTTTCTCACCGCGGCAAGCCGCGCCGACGCGCGTCGGATGCCTTGCAGCGCGCCGTCAAGCAGTGTCTGGTTGCGCGTGAGCTTGTCCTGAATCTCGGACATCGGGGCGGCATGGGACGCATCGAGATCGCTCAGCGCGTCAATCAGGCATTCCTTTTTCCTGATGATGTCCGACATTTCCTGAAGGTTGCCGTCCAGGACGGCCTGGCGCTCGAAATCGAGCAACCGGTCCAGTTCATCGATTAGGGTTTGGGCGGAAGTCTCACTCATCTTGTCTCTCCATGATTGACCTCAAAAAATGTTCGGACAGACCAATGCCCCCTGCTTGCGCAATCCTGTCGGCAAGGGCCTGCCGGTGGAACGAGGCGAACTGATCCTCGCCCGCGCCGCCGGAAAACGAACTGGCCTGCTCACCAAGGCCGGCGGCCTTGAGCATCTCCGCGAGGAAAGTCGCCTCGAGCTTCTGGGCGGCCTGCATCGCGGCGGCGTGACGACGCGCGTCCGCCAGTTCCGCAGGCTGCGTTATTTGTGGGTCGAGTTTCGGCCCGATGGGTAAAAAAACCGTCACCAGAATTCCTCCAATGCAGTGAACTTTCCGCCATTTGACATCAAAGCGGTAAAGAACTGGTAATTCCGATCTGCGAAGTTGTCCGGGCTGAGGAAGAAATCCTGGAGCTTTAGATGTTTCACTTACCGACCGGCGACGCCACGACCGCCCATTCCCGCGCTGGCACTCCCAGGCAAGGGACTGATCCGGTTCAGGGGGGCAACACGCCCGGAGGGTCCGACCGGCGCAGTTTTGCGACCGTTTTCTCGGACATGCGCGCCCGCGATAAGGCAAGTGCCGTAAGCGACACCGCAGGGTCGGTCGTGCCTGCGCACCCTGACACGAAAGAGGATGTGGCTGCGCAAGATGGAGAGGTGTCGGACATGTCGGTTGATGATCCGGGCACTGATCGCGGCAAGGATTCGTCGCTCTTTCCGCCCGCCGTTGCGGAAGCGGCCAGTAGTCCTGACGACCTCCCCGCCGATCTGCCTGCCGCGACTGAACAAGGCGCGGGGCGCGGCGGGCTGCCGAACGACGATCCGGCCACCTCCGATCCTCATGCAGGCTTTGCAAAAGGTCATTCCAACACCTCCGTTGCAGAGGGTCCAGACGCACAGGCATCGGCAGAAGCCGCGCACGTATCGCGGCTCGACGGGGCCGCATCGTCGCATGCGGTTGGTCCCGACGCGGCGCGCGACCCGGTAGCCGTCTTTGGTGGACTGGGCGGACAAGCGGATCCGGCGGGGAATCCATCCGAGGACGTCGCGCCGGCCCGCATCGTGCCCGGCGGGACTGCGGGTAATCGTCCCGAGTCGTTGAACGCTGACCTGCTTGCAAAGATGTCGTCACCTGCAATGCAGCGACAGGGCGCGGAGGTTGCGGCTTTGGAATTGGGGCAGGCAGCTTCCAGAAGCGCCGACCCTGACACAGCCGAGTCCGTCGCGAACAACGCCAAGGTGTCCCCGTCGGCGATGGTAGCGAATGGGCCGGGCGTTCCGTCACTGACACCGGGTAAGCCCCCTCACTCTTCCGTTGTCACGGCGACCTCGCGCGTCGGCTTGACGGATGGCCCCGCCACCATTGCCCGGGCCGCCGAAGGCGAATCCTCTCCAAACGCGCCCCGTCCGACGTTGGACATGCAGGCGGCCAACGCCTCAAATGAGGCAGCGCCGCGAATCGCGCGAGCCGGCAGCCCGGATGTCCCTGCCGGCCAAACGCGCCCAAATCCTTCACATGAAACCGAAGTCAGGCCTGCGTCGATGGTGCGCGACACCGGGCGTGAAAACCGCGATGCAAGGTTTGCAAGCCGCCCGTATTCACGCAGCGAGCAACCCGCGCCGTTCCATCCGGCGCCGCAGAATCGACCGGATCAGGGTCTCACACAGGCCAAGCCGCCAGCGCGCGCCCCGGCGGGAACAATTGATCACATCGCGCCCGCGTCGATTGTTCGACCCGAACAGGCCTTGGACAAGGTGTCGCTGCCGACGCCAAGAACAGTCGCGCACGCAGAAAAGCTGGAGGGGGCCCCGCCCGCGCCGTCTTCGTCGGTCGTGGCCGCTCCTACGGCTCCCGTCGCGCCCACCCCCCCGGTTTCCGCGGCCCGCAACCCGGTTCTGCAGGCAGAGGAGCGCGTCGGCGACACGCTGGACGAAACGGGCCACACCGGCCCAAGCACCGCCCACACGAGCCAGGTCGAGACCAGCGCACCCTTGCGCCAAAGCTCCCTTGCGGCGGCGATGCGCGGTCCCGACCTGCCGCGCCACGTGATCGAACAACTGACCACGGGGTTCCGCAGCGCGGGCGACAAATCCGCTGAAATTCACCTGAATCCAGCCGAACTCGGGCGCGTGCGGATCAGCCTTCAGACCGGCGATGCCGGGGTCCTTGTCAGCGTGATGGCCGACCGTCCCGAAACGCTCGACCTCCTGCGCCGACATGCAGACATGCTTGCGCAGGATTTTCGCGAAATCGGCTACGGCGCGGCCCAGTTCTCGTTCGGCCAAAGCGGAAATCCGCGCTCCGGTCAGGGCCATGGGCCCGAGGGTCATGCCGTCGCGCCGGTGGACGCGGCGCTGAACGAAGATCAGGCGCCGGCCACGCACGCGCAGATCGGGCACGCATCCATTGCGCTCGATCGCGTCGATATTCGGCTTTGACCCTCTGAAAGGACAAAATGATGGACATTGCTCCCACGACCTCTGCGACCGGCGCGGCTGCGGCACAGGCCTCGCGCTCCGCCTCGACCGTGCTCAGTTCCGACTTCGAGACCTTCATAAAAATGCTTACCGTCCAGATGGAGAACCAGGACCCGTTGAACCCGATGGGGTCGACCGAATTCGCGACACAGCTGGCGACATTCTCGGGCGTTGAACAACAGGTCAAGAGCAACGACCTGCTGGCGGCGCTCAGTGCCCAGATGAGCCTCATGGGCGTGTCGCAACTGTCCGGCTGGATCGGCATGGAAGGGCGGGCCGCCGCGCCTGTGGTCTTCGAGGGCGCGCCCGTGAGGCTGACGATTGCGGGCGACAGCTTGGCCGACAGGCACGAGCTTGTCGTGCGTGACAGCCGTGGCACAGAGGTCCAGCGCCTCGCCGTGTCCGGTGACCGAGAGGAAATCGCGTGGCTGGGCACGGACGCTTCGGGAACCGCGCTTGCGCCCGGCACCTATGACGTGACGGTCGAATCCTTCTCGGGTGCCGAGGTCGTCGCGTCGACGCCGGTCGAGGTGCACGGACGAATCATCGAGGCGCGCATCGACGCAGGCCAGACTGTCCTGGTCATGGAAAACGGTCAGGAGGTCGGTGCCGCGTCGCTGCTGGGGCTCCGTCTGCCGAGACAAGATCAATAAATTGGCGTATTGGCCACAGCGTCGAAATAATCTGCGGATTTGCCCGATGGCGTGCAGATAAGGTTTTAATTCCGGCCCAGATATGAGATACAGAGGGTGAAATGTGGTGCTTCGGCATCTCGCAACCCTATCACTTGGAGACTGTCATGAAGAAACTTTCGACACTCATCGCTGCCTCTGCTGTTGTCGCAGCCTCGGTTGCGCCGGCCGCCGCTCAGGACGCACCCGCAACGAACGATCCGTTCGTGTCGACCCAGGCCCAGGAAGGCTCGCTGCTGTCGATCGGCGGCGTGACCTACGTTGTCGTCGGCGTTGTCGCTGCCGGCCTGATCGTCGCCCTCGCCGACGACTCGTCGTCGTCCACGACGAGCCTGGTGGCGAACTGATAAACCCGCACTTGCGGTACATTCCGATTTGAAGGCGGGCTTTCGGGCCCGCTTTTTTTTTGCTTTCCCATCTTTCGCTGACCCGGGCGGCACTCCGGCACGGCACTAAAGCGATTCGCGATAAACCCGGATTACAGCTTTCCCGCGAAACGTAGCACAACAGTCAACCGTTGCATGCGTGTCGCCATTCGGCTCAGGTAAAAGACGAAACGCTTCGGGCCTCAGCGCAGATGGCTCAAGGTGAAGTATCCCAACCCCTCGCCCAGCCATGTGCGCGACTTGACGATCCGGCCGTTCTGGCTGACCAGATAGTAATTGCTGAACGTTCCGTTGTCGGACTTGCAATAGACGTCGACCCGCGTTGCCTGCAGCCGCAGCGCGCCCGCGGCATAGTCCTGACGTGGGCCCGGCGTGAAGGCACAATAGGCCAGAGTTTCCTCAATCTGGTTTTCGCCATCCAGATGTCTCAGAACCTGGCTTTCGATCCCGTCCTGCCGGCGCGACAGCATGGTCAGCAACCCGTTGATACTGGACGACATCAGGTCGGTGCCCAGCCCGCGGGTCGAGGTGATGACCCCGCCGCGTGTCGACACGCTCCGGCGTTCGCTGGTGCCCCAGGCGGCCCAGGTGGAATGCGGGCCGTTGGTCTCGATCACGCGCAGCACCGCGACGCTGCCGGTCCCCTCGATCTGCATGAGGGCAAGCGGACCGTCGGTCGATTGCAGGGCACGGCCTATCTCGCGCTGGACGATGCTGTCGTCGACCTGGGGCCTGGCGCCGGGTTGGGCGCGGCGGGAGTCTATCAACGATTTGCCGACGGACAGGATCGATGATTCCTGGCGCGTGTTGGTGCACGCCGTCAGGCCGAGCGCCGCGATCAGACCGGCGGCGAGCAGATGCTTCGATATACGCGTCATCTCCAATATTTCCCCCAGCTCTTTGCGACTTCGGGGCGATGCGATCCGCGAATGGTTTCGTAAAGCCGCCCGTCCACTTCAAGCCGCTGACCGCCGTCCCGGGTCAGGGGGCGGATGACGCCGCTGGCCTTTTGCTTGGTGGGCTGGCCCAGCAGCCACGAAAGCGGAACGGTAAAGCGGATGCCCTTGTCGAACGACCCTTCGCCGAATTGCGACGACGACACGTCGGTGAACGTGGCGAACGCGCCGATCTTCCAGCCGTTGGCGAACTCGCGGTCGAGGGTGATCGTGCTCCCCCAGTCGCCGGCCAGGTAGCGCCCGGCGTCCAACTGGCCGTGAAAGCCGTTGCCGAAATCGTAATAGGCCGAGACATGGCCGTTGAACTCGGGGATCGTGCCGCCCGGCGTGACCCGCGACCGAAGTCCGAACTGCTGATCGAAGTCGCGCGGATGGGTGTAGTTCAGCTCCGCCCCGAGCGCCAACCGGCTCTTCACCGGCTTCCACAGAACCTCGCCCGAAACGCCGGCATACATGCGCTCCAGATAGCCGGCGGTGACGCGGCTGTAGAAATCCGGCGCAAGCCGGCCGTACTTGGCGACTGTCAGGTTTTCCAGGAACGGTTCGTCCGTCTGGTTGTAAAGCGCCGTGTCGGACCGAACCCGCGGCAGCTGGGAATTGTTGGGTTGCGCCGCCTCGTCCAGGTTGCCGACCACCTTCTGACCGACAGACCCCGACAGCACCCACCCGGACCCCAGGTGATACTTGCCCTTCGCCCGCACGCCAAGATCGACGCGCAACGGATCGTTCGGATCGAAAAGAGAGGTTCGAAGATACGGACCGATCGACCATTCGAAACGTGGATAGACCTCGGGGAACGGGTCGGGATAGTTGCCAAAGCGCAGCGTATCGCTGAACTGCGCAGCGGCGAGCGCCTCGCGCGCCGGCCTGTGTTCCAGCCGTTCCAGGTCGGTGCGGCTGAAGCTCATCGTGCTGGCCGGGATGCCGTTCTCGATCAGCGTCACATGCAGCATTTCGACAGATGCGGGCAATTCGCGGCTCATGACGCGCAATGTCCGGCCCAGCGCCTGCGACGTGGCATCATATTTCTCGTTGCGGATGCGGACATGGGCGCTGCGAGCGTTCAGCGTCACGCCCTCGAGGTCCAGTTCCGATTGCTGAAGGCTGTTTTCCAGCGACGCGGTGATTGCCTTCTCGCGGCCCGGCTGGGTGGTCCAGCCAAGGTCTTCGGCGCTGCGCGGCCCACGGACGGCGACCGGCAGAGGCGCCAGCTCGGTGCCGCCCTTGACCGACGGAGTCTTGGGGTTGAGGCTGAAGGTCAGCGCGGCGCCGAACTCTTCGCCATGCAGGGCAAACGCCCGCAAGGCCGTGCCATCGTTGATCTGATAGGACAGCGCAAAGTTCCAGGGGGTCGACCGTTCCAGAACCCCTGCCGCTTGCGCGGTGTCGTAATTGTCCGAGGAATACTCGGCGCTCAGCAACAGTTTGTCCGTCACCTGATAGCTGACGCCGCCGAAGAACGCGTAGTCGCCCTGGAACCAGTCGTCGATGTTGAACTGGCCGCCCGTGCCGGACTGGGCAAAACTGAAGGGTGTCCGCGAGCCGATACTGCCGTCACTGGCATAGCTGCCAAGCCGCCCGAACCCGAGGCCGCCGGTCACGCGCAGGCGGTCCCCGATCGACTTGGTGGCGACGACATATTCGCTGGAAAGCAGCCCGGTGCCGACGAAATCGCGCAGGCCGACCGAGACCGCGGGTGTCCAATCCGTCTCGTCGAACACGCGAAACCGCAGGTCGAAGCTGCGGTCGTAATAGGTCGAAAAGGTCGGCGAGATGCCTTCCGTTCCCGCGTAGCGAAAGCTGCCTGTCAGACGGTCGGTGATCTGAAAGCTCAGGGTCGCGCGGTAAAACCCGTCGAAATACGTGACGTTGGTCGACAACTGGCCGTCCGGCGCGGATTCGGCGGTCGGCATGTCGATCAGCCCGCCGGGGACACCATAATTGTTGGTCGTCAGCGTTTTCAGGTTGTCGGCCAGCGCGAGGCCGGGGAGGCCAAGCAATCCGAGCGTGATCAGAACGCGTGTCGATGTACGGATCACTGCGCGTATCCTTCCTTTGACGTCCCCTGCAGGATAGCGAGGCAACCTTGATTCCGACACCCTTGGCGGTGGATTGCAACTTGATACACGGGCGGAGTCACATCAAAACCACGTCTTAGAAAAGGGTCGTCGCCAGCAGCGTCGCCATCGTGCCGAACGCGACGCCGAGCCCCAGCCATAACACGGATTTCCAGCGCAGGCCCTGCCTTGGTTCCGGCGCAGGTCTGGATTGGCGGATCAACGCGCTTTCCACGATCTGCGGCAGGCGCGGGCCATAGCGCGACACGACCATCAGCGTGCGGCGCAAGTCGCGCACGGCGGCGCCGGGTCCGATGTTCTTGCGGATGTAATCCTCAACCACGGGCTTGGCGACCTGCCAGATGTTGGTCTGGGGATTCAGGCTGCGGGCGACGCCCTCGACCACCACCATCGTGCGTTGCAGCAGGATCAGCTCGGTCCGGGTTTCCATCCCGAATCTCTCTGTCACTTCAAAGAGATAGCTCAGCAGTCCCCCCATCGAGATTTTCGAGGCGTCCATGCCGAAGATCGGCTCGCCCACGGCGCGAAGCGCCCGCGCGAATTCATCGACGTCGCGGTCGGCGGGCACGTATCCGGCTTCGAAATGCACTTCGGCGACCCGGCGGTAGTCGCGCTTGATGAACCCGTACAGGATCTCGGCATAGACCCTGCGGGTGTACTCGTCGATATGCCCCATGATGCCGAAATCATAGGCGATGATATCCCCGTTTGGCGCGACCTTCAGGTTGCCCTGGTGCATGTCGGCGTGAAAGAACCCGTCACGCAGCGCATGTTTGAGGAAAAGCTGCAGCACCCGTTCGCCCAGTTCCGCGCGGTCGTGACCGGCGGCATCAATGGCGGCGTTGTCGCCCATCGGTGCGCCGTCGGCCCATTCCATGACCATGACACGCCGCCCCGACATATCCCAGTTGACTGCCGGCAGGCTGAAACCTTCGTCCTCGGCGGTGTTGGCGGTGAACTCGCTGGCCGAGGCCGCTTCGAGCCGAAGGTCCAGCTCTCCGTTAACCACGCCCTCGAAATGGGCGATCACGTCGCGAGGTTTCAGGCGGCGGGCGGACGGGGACAGCACCTCGATCATGCGCGCCGCGAAATAGAACGCGTCGATATCCCTGCGAAAGGCCCGCTCGATTCCCGGCCGCAGCACCTTGACCGCGACGTCCTGCCCGGTGTCGCGCAGCCGCGCCTTGTGTACCTGCGCAATCGACGCGGCGGCAATCGGTTCGCTGAACTCGGAGAAGATCGCGTCGACAGGTTGCCCGAGCGAACTGGCCACGCTGGCCTTGGCGACACTGGCGTCGAAGGGCGGCAGCTTGTCCTGCAACACCCGCAGTTCCTGCGCCAGGGCATCGCCGACGATATCGGGCCGGGTCGAAAAGACCTGTCCGAACTTGATATAGGCCGGGCCCAGCGCGGTCAGCGCGCGCAGGGCGGGCGGCATGCTGGTGTCACCCTTGTAGCCCAGCCATTGAAACGGCCAAGCCAGGAACCGCATCGTCCCGCGCACCAGCGGCGGCGCGTCCATCGCATCCATGATCAGGCCCATGGCGCCGGTGCGCTCCAGCGTGGCGCCCGTGCGGATCAGGCGCAGGATGTTGTGCGGTCCGCGCATGGCTCAGATCTTCCAGCCGGAATGCAGGCAAGCGATTCCCATGCTGAGATTGCGGTACTTGGCCTGCTCGAACCCGGCGTCGCGCACCATGCCCAGGAACGTCTCCTGGTCCGGGAACTTGCGGATCGATTCCACCAGGTACTGGTAACTGTCGCGGTCCCCGGCGATGGCCCGGCCCATCTGCGGGATGATGTTGAAGGAATAAAGGTCATAGACCTTCTGCATCAGGTCATTCGGAATCTGGCTGAATTCCAGCACCATCAGCCGCCCGCCGGGCTTCAGGACGCGAAAGGCCTCGTTCAGGGCCTCCTGCGGGCGAGTCACGTTCCGGATGCCGAAGCTGATCGTGTAGACATCGAAACTGCTGTCGGCAAAGGGCAGCGCCATCGCGTCGCCCACCACCCATTCCAGGCTCGCCGCCATCTGCTCCGCCTCGGCCCGCTTGCGGCCCTCGACCAGCATCGGCTCGGTCAGGTCCAGCACGGTGGCGTGGCCCGACCCGGCGCGCTTCAGGAACCGAAAGGCGATGTCGCCGGTACCGCCCGCCACGTCCAGCAGGCGTTGCCCCGCGCGCGGCGCCAGCCAATCCATCATCGCGTCCTTCCAGACACGGTGGATGCCAAAGGACATCGCGTCGTTCATCACGTCGTATTTCGACGCGACAGAGCCGAACACGCCGCGCACGCGGCCCGCCTTCTCCTCCTCGGGGATGTCCTCGTATCCGAAATGCGTTGTTTTCCCGGTCATTTATCCCCGCGGCCTTGCCGTTTGCTACTCAAGTCCTTCTTATAGGTCGCCGGGGGCGGGTTACAATGCGCCCGTTTGGCCGCAGAGGGGGCGGAATGCCGGAATTGCCAGAGGTCGAGACAGTGCGCCGCGGGCTGGAACCCGCGATGACAGGCGCGGTGATCGCCGCCGCGCGCGTCAACCGCCCCGATCTGCGCTGGCCCTTTCCGCCGGGCATGGCCATGCGGCTGACCGGGCAGCGTGTTCTGGGCCTGCGGCGGCGGTCGAAATACATCCTTGCCGACCTGTCGTCGGGCGAAACGCTGCTGATCCACCTCGGCATGTCCGGCCGGATCCTGATCTCGGGCGACCCGCTGGGACAGTTCGTGCACGACCATCCCGCGGCGGAAAAGCACGACCATGTGGTGTTCGACATGGCCAACGGCGCCCGCATCACCTTCAACGACCCGCGCCGCTTCGGCGCGATGGACCTGATGGCCACCGACAACGCCGAGGCGCATCCCCTGCTGGCCAAACTGGGCCCCGAACCCCTGGGCAACCAGTTCGATGAGCCTTACCTGGTCGCCGCGCTGGCGGGAAAGAACACGCCGATCAAGTCCGCCCTCCTGGATCAGCGAATCGTCGCGGGGCTGGGCAATATCTACGTCTGCGAGGCGCTTTTCCGGGCCGGTATCTCTCCCCTGCGCCGCGCCGGTCGTGTCTCGGCCAGGCGGGTCGCGGCGCTGGTGCCGATCATCCGCGCCGTGCTGAACGACGCGATTCTCGCTGGCGGCTCCTCCCTGCGCGACTTCCGCCAAGCCGATGGAGAGCTTGGATATTTTCAGCACAGCTTCGACGTCTACGACCGCGAGGGCGCGCCGTGCCGCCGCCCCGGATGCACCGGAATTGTGCGCCGCGTGGTGCAATCGGGCCGTTCGAGCTTCTATTGTGCGACCTGTCAAAGATAACCTTGATCCGACTGTCTCAAATGGTAATGACTCGAATCTGACAGAAACAAGCGAAAGCAAATTTCATGGCCTATGAGACGATCATCGTCGAAGTAGAAGACCACGTCGCCAAGATTACCCTCAACCGCCCCGATGCCCTCAATGCCCTCAACGACCAGCTGCTGGGCGAGCTTGTCGATGCGTTGCAGGATGCCGAAGGCAACGACAAGGTGCGCTGCATCGTCATCACCGGCTCGGAAAAGGCTTTCGCGGCCGGGGCGGACATCAAGATGATGTCGGAAAAGTCCTTCGTGGACGTCTTCGCCGGCAACCTCTTCGGCCCCGAGGCGGACGCCATCGTGCGCATCCGCAAGCCGATCATCGCCGCCGTTTCCGGCTATGCGCTGGGCGGCGGGTGCGAATTGGCCATGATGTGCGACTTCATCATCGCCGCGGACAACGCCAAGTTCGGCCAGCCCGAAATCAACCTCGGCGTCATGGCCGGGATGGGCGGCAGCCAGCGCCTGACGCGGTTCATCGGCAAATCCAAATCCATGGACATGAACCTGACGGGCCGGTTCATGGATGCCGAAGAGGCCGACCGCTCGGGCCTCGTCAGCCGCGTCGTTCCGGCCAAGAAGCTGATGGAAGAAACGATGGCGGCGGCAGGCAAGATCGCCGAGAAATCCATGATCACCGTCATGGCGGTCAAGGAAGCGGTCAACCGCTCCTACGAGGTGCCGCTGGCCGAGGGCCTGCTGTTCGAGCGCCGCGTCTTCCACTCGCTCTTCGCGACCGAGGACCAGAAGGAAGGCATGGCCGCCTTCGCCGAGAAACGCGAAGCCCAGTTCCGCGACAAGTAAGGCGCAGGGGCCTGTAGGCCCCCGCCCGTTTCAGATCACGAAATGTAGCGTATCGAACCGTCTGCGCATCTCCTGCGTTCGCGGCGCGACGGCTTGTGGATCTTTGGTCAGGCCTTCGTGTATCAGCGCCGCTAGCGCCGGCGCGTCCTCTGCCGTAACGCCCCAGCGAACAAGCTCGGGCGTGCCGATGCGCAGACCGTTCATGTCGCCCGGCACCTCTGCAATGGGCAGGCCGATTCCACAGGCCAGGAACCCGGCCTTGCGCAAGGTCTTTGACGCCGCCTGTCCGCCGCCGAACTGTGCCGCCTCGACCGCGAACTGGTGCGAGCCGGTATATCCCTTGGGGGTCCCGAACACCGGAATGCCCAATGCCGCCAACGCATCCGCCAACGCCTTCGACAGATCGATCATCGCCTGCGCATAGGCTGCCCCGTGCCCGCGCCAGTCCAGCATCGACACCGCCAGCGCCGCCGACTTGGCCGCATCGAAATTGGCCGTCATCCCGGGAAAGGCGATGGCGTCCAGCCGTTCCGCCATCTCGGGCTCGTTGGTGACGATCACGCCGCCCGCCGGGCCGCCAAGGCTCTTGTAGGTGCTCATCGTCATCAGATGCGCGCCTTCCGCCAGGGGGTTCTTCCAGGCGCGCCCGGCAATGATCCCGCATTGGTGGGCGGCGTCGAACATAACCTTCGCGCCCACGCTGTCGGCAAGGGCGCGCACCTCGGCCACGGGATGCTCGAACAGGTTCAGCGAGCCGCCCACGGTGATCAGCTTTGGTGTCTCTTTCCGGGCGATGTCCCCGAGCGCATCCAGGTCAATCGTGTACCCATCCGCGTTGACCGGCGCCGGTACGGTGCGCAGACCGAACAGGCCGGCACATCCATCGGCATGGTGCGTGACATGCCCGCCGATCGTGGCCGGGGGCGCGATGATCGTATCGCCGGGTTTGCAGGTCGCCATGAACGCGTAAAGATTCGCTAGTGCCCCGGACGGCACGCGGATCTCGGCGAATTTCGCCTGAAAGACATCGGCCACCAACTCGGCGGCGATGACCTCTATCTCCTCGATGGCCTCAAGGCCCATCTCGTACTTGTCGCCGGGATAGCCCAGCGATGGCCGCGATCCGATCCCCGAGGACAGCAGTGCTTCGGCGCGCGGATTCATCACGTTCGTGGCCGGGTTCAGGTTGAAACAGTCGCGCTCGTGGATCTTGCGGTTTTCCTCGGCCAGGGCGGTTATCCGCGCCGCGATGCTCGCGCTGTCCTCCGAGGCCGTGCGGCTGGCAATGGTTTGGACAAGAGATTCACTTGGGCCGGGTACCCAGTCGCGGTGGGCAAGGGTCATGGTTGGTACTCCGATTGATTTGCGGAGATCATGCCGAGGCTCGACGCCGGGCGCAAAGCAGAATAAAGCAATTTCAGATCAGAAAAACTAAGGCTAGTTTTAATGCCCGTCGCGCCGCCCCGTCCCAAGGGACCGCCCCTCAACGCCCTGCGCGCCTTCGAAGCGGCGGCCCGGCTTGGCGGCTTCGCTTTGGCTGCGGAGGAGTTGTGCGTTACGCCGGGCGCGGTTTCGCAGCACATCAAGACGGTCGAGGATTGGGCCGGAACGCCCTTGTTCGAGCGCCGCTCCCATGGGGTGCGCCTGACCAAGGCCGGCGCCGGCCTGTTACCGGAGTTTTCCGCCGCGTTCGACCAGTTGGGTCATGCCACGCGGGCGTTGCGCGGTGTCGTACCGTCAAAGGTGGTCCAAGTCGCGGCGCTGCCATCCGTTGCCCAGCTCTGGCTGGCGCCACGCTTGGCGAGATTGCGGAGGGTCCGGCCGGGCACGCGCATTTCCGTGACGGCACTGGAAACGCCGCCGAACCTGTCGCGGGACATGTTCGACCTAAGCCTCTTCATCGCCTCTCCCGACAGCGCCCAAGCACAGCACATGCTGGCCCGGGACGAAATTTTCCCGGTCTGCGCCCCGGACCTGGCGCAAGAGATCGAAACGCCTGATGACCTCGCCGACCAGACCCTGCTCGTCGACGCGGCCTGGCCCGATGATTGGTCCCTCTGGGCCAGCAGGGCGGGTGTGACGCTTCAGAACCAGTCCGGCAGCGCGTCCTTCTCTCTTTATGCGATGGCGGTTGAGGAGGCACGGGCGGGCGCCGGCGTTCTCATGGCGCACCGGGTGCTGGTGCAAGCCGCGCTCGACGCCGGCGATCTTGTCTGCCCGTTCGATATCACGGTCGACACGGGCAAGGCCCTGCTTCTGACAACCGCACCGGGTGCAGACGATTTGGCCAGAGCTTTGGTTGAGACCGGCTAAGCCCGCGCCGCGCATGTGACCGCGGACACGGAACTTTCCTGTTTGCTTTCGCGACGTTTGCAGCTATACGCCTGCGCCATACATGCGCGTGCGGCCCGCTCTGGCCAGAATCATTCCGGCCCATTGGCCTGCCGGAACGGGTTGTCGTCGTGCACACTTGAAACGAAATGACAGACCCGAAAAGGTTCACACCATGGCCAACACTCTTCAATCCAAAAAACGTGCGCGTCAGAACGCGCGCCGTCTCAGCGTCAACAAGGCGCGCCGTTCGCGGATTCGCACATTCCTGCGCAAGGTCGAGGAAGCAATCGCGTCCGGCGACAAGGAAGCTGCGCAAAATGCACTGCGTACCGCGCAGCCCGAACTGATGCGCGGCGTTTCCAAGGGAGTGTTTAATAAAAACACCGCTTCGCGGAAAATGTCGCGCCTCGCTTCGCGGATCAAATTGATCGGCTGAGTGACGACACTAAGCTATTGAAGGAAAAGGTGCCGAATCGTCCGGCACCTTTTTTTTATGGTTGAGAACGACTCGGGACCATCGATCTTTTTTCGCGGAAAGCTCGTGTCAAGCGCTAAGAACAGTTGCTGTTGCGCTGACTCAATTGCTAATTTCACCAAGCGATTCACGCTTGGGGGGACAGGAACCCGCATCGGATGACGCGACCGACTGCTCTGGTCGCGCCGGTGCAAACGACGGATGTCGGGGTACCGTATTGTCCAACGCAATTCGCGCGATCATTGCGGCGCCCGCCCTTGGCTTGTGGGGACGAGTAGGGACACGCCCGTGATTGCGCCCGGACAAATGCCATCAAGGCTTGTCGGCGGCACACCGTGCCGCCGGGCCGGCGATGCTTTGTCTGCTGCCGACCGAACTGCGATCGCATCTATTGAGGGGCGCGCCAGCCGAGGGCGCGTCGAGGCGAAACGAGTTGACCGCGGAACGGGGCAAACATGACGCAAGAACAATGGGGCCAGATCAAACAGGACCTGCTCAAGACGATAGGCAAGAACAACTTCACCAACTGGATCGAGCCGCTGGAACTGACCGCGATCAGCGATGACGTGGTCACCTTCAAGGTTCCCACGACCTTCCAGGGCAACTACGTCTCGCGCAACTTCGGCGAACTGATCCTGTTCAAGGTCAACGGCTTCGCGCCCTCCATCCGCCGCATCGATTTCCAGGTCGCCGCGAACTCGACGCAAAAGCCGGTCGCGACACCGAAAGCCGCGCCCGCGACAGCCGCCGAGCCGGCACGCACCGCGACCCGCCTGACCGACGACGTGCTGTCTTCCGCCCCGCTGGACGAGCGGTTCACCTTCGACCGCTTCGTTGTCGGCAAGCCCAACGAACTGGCCCATGCCGCGGCCAAGCGCGTCGCCGAAGGCGGGCCCGTCACCTTCAACCCGCTTTTCCTTTACGGCGGCGTGGGGCTGGGCAAGACGCACCTGATGCACGCCATCGCTTGGGAACTGCAATCGTCTCAGCCGGAACTGAACGTCCTGTACCTGTCGGCCGAACAGTTCATGTACCGTTTCGTGCAGGCCCTGCGCGACCGCCGCATGATGGACTTCAAGGAACTCTTCCGCTCCGTCGACGTGCTGATGGTCGATGACGTGCAATTCATCGCCGGCAAGGACAGCACGCAGGAGGAATTCTTTCACACCTTCAACGCGCTGGTGGACCAGAACAAGCAGATCGTCATCTCCGCCGACCGCGCGCCGGGCGAAATCGCCAATCTCGAAGAGCGCATCAAGTCGCGCCTGCAATGCGGCCTCGTCGTCGACCTGCATCCCACCGATTACGAACTGCGCCTCGGCATCCTGCAATCCAAGGCGGACCGCTTCGCCGAGCAGTATCCCAGCCTCGAAATGGCCGAGGGCGTGCTCGAATTTCTGGCGCACCGCATTTCCACGAACGTCCGCGTGCTCGAAGGCGCGCTGACCCGGCTTTACGCCTTCGCCTCGCTTGTCGGGCACCAGATCACGATGGAACTGGCGCAGGACTGCCTGGCCGATATCCTGCGCGCGTCCGAACGCAAGGTGTCGATCGAGGAAATCCAGCGCAAGGTGTCCGAACATTACAATGTCCGTCTCAGCGACATGATCGGTCCCAAGCGGGTGCGCACCTTCGCGCGCCCGCGCCAGATCGCGATGTACCTGTGCAAGCAGCTGACGTCGCGCTCCCTGCCCGAGATCGGGCGGCGCTTCGGCGGCCGCGATCACACCACGGTCATGCACGGGGTGCGTCGCATCGAGGAGTTGCGGTCGCAGGACAGCGACATCGCCGACAACCTCGAGATTCTGCGCCGCGCGCTTGAGGGTTAAGGGCGCAATAAAAGGCTTGAGCATAAGGCGAAACTTGCTAACGTGCCGGTCCCGGTGCCCGGCAGAGGCACGCACGCAGGGAGCGAGGGCATGAAACTCAGCATCGAACGCGGAACGCTGCTCAAGGCGGTTTCGCAGGCCCAGTCCGTGGTCGAACGGCGCAACACGATTCCGATCCTCGCCAACGTGCTGATCGAGGCCGAGGGCGACGCCGTCCATTTCCGCGCGACCGACCTCGATATCGAGGTGGTCGACAAGGCCCCGGCCCAGGTCGAGCGTGCCGGCGCCACGACCGTCTCTGCCGTGACGCTGCACGAAATCGTGCGCAAGCTGCCCGACGGGGCGCTGGTGACGCTGAGCGACGATGGTGCTTCGGGGCGCCTGACGGTCGAGGCGGGACGCTCGAACTTTTCTCTGGCGACCCTGCCCAAGGAAGATTTCCCGGTCATGGCCTCGTCGGAATATTCCTGCAATTTCTCGGCCAAGGCGCCGGTGTTGCGCCGGCTGTTCGACAAATCGAAATTCGCCATTTCCACCGAAGAGACGCGGTACTACCTCAACGGCGTCTACATGCACGTCTCCGATGGCGAGGGCGGCAAGGTGCTGCGCTGCGTGGCCACCGACGGCCACCGCCTGGCCCGGATCGACGCCGACCTGCCCGAGGGCGCCGAGGACATGCCGGGCGTGATCGTCCCGCGCAAGACTGTCGGCGAGCTGCGCAAGCTCTTGGACGATGACGACATGGCCATCGCCGTGTCTGTCAGCGAAACCAAGGTGCGGTTCGCCACGCCCAACATCACCCTGACGTCCAAGGTAATCGATGGGACCTTTCCCGATTACACCCGCGTCATCCCGCAGGGCAACACCCGCAAGATGGAGGTCGACGCCAGCGAATTCGCCCAGGCCGTTGACCGTGTCGCCACCGTCAGCTCCGAACGCTCCCGCGCGGTGAAACTGGCGCTGGACGAGGACCGCCTGATCCTGTCGGTCAACGCCCCCGACAGCGGCGCCGCCGAAGAAGAACTGGCCGTGGCCTATGGCGACGAGCGGCTGGAAATCGGCTTCAACGCTAAGTACCTGCTGGAAATCGCCAGCCAGGTCGACCGCGAGAATGCCGTGTTTATGTTCAATTCGTCAGGCGACCCGACGCTGATGCGCGAAGGCAATGACACCTCGGCGGTCTATGTCGTGATGCCGATGCGCGTGTGACTCCTGTCGGAGCCTCCGGCGGGTATATTTTCGGCAAGAAGAAAAGGGCGTGAATGCCCGGATTGTACCTGTCATCGCTCAACCTGTCGCATTTCCGGTCGCACAAGGGCGTGCGGATCGAGGCGGATGCGCGGCCCCTGGCGCTCTACGGGCCGAACGGGGCGGGCAAGACCAACATCCTTGAAGCAGTTTCGCTGTTCTCACCCGGGCGCGGCCTGCGTCGTGCGGCGGCACAGGACATGGCGCGGCGGCCCGATGCGATCGGATGGAAACTGACAGGGGTTCTGCGGTCGATGCACCAGGTCCACGAGATCGAGACCTGGTCCGAGGACGGCGGCGCACGGCAGCTCAGGATCGACGGCAAGGCCGCGTCGCAGGTGGCGCTGGGCCGTGTCGCGCGTGTGCTGTGGCTGATCCCGTCCATGGACCGGCTCTGGATCGAAGGGGCCGAGGGACGGCGGCGTTTTCTCGACCGCATGACGCTCAGCTTCGTGCCTGCCCATGCCGAGGCGACGCTGGCCTATGAAAAGGCCATGCGCGAGCGCAACCGGCTGCTGAAGGACCAGGTGCGCGACGGCCACTGGTACGTCGCGCTGGAGCGGCAGATGGCCGAGGCGGGGACCGCGATCCACGCCAACCGCGTCGCGGCGCTGGAACAGCTCGCCGAGGCGCAGGCGCAGGCCGAGACGGCTTTTCCCGTCGCCGAGCTTGAGCTGACCATGACCGAAGGTGAAATGCCGGGTACGGATTCCGATTTCCGCGATGCCCTGTCCGAAAGCCGCTTTCGCGACATCGCCGCCGGGCGCACGCTCGTGGGCCCGCACCGCGCCGATCTTTACGGCGTTTATGCCGCCAAGGGCGTGCCCGCGGCCGAGTGCTCGACCGGCGAACAGAAGGCGCTGCTGGTGTCCCTGATCCTCGCCAACGCGCGCGCGCTGGCGCAGGATTTCGGCGCGCCGCCGATCCTGCTGCTGGACGAGGTCGCCGCGCATCTGGATGCGGCGCGGCGTGCGGCGCTTTACGACGAGATCTGCGCCTTGGGGGCCCAGGCCTGGATGACGGGAACGGGGCCGGAGCTGTTTTCGGAATTGGGCGACCGGGCGCAGGTTTTCGAGGTGACCGAAACGGATGCGATCTCGTTCGTTAACCAACGCTGAAACGGCGAGAATGACACCGCCGCGATGCCACTCGGATACCGACGCAATACCGATATTAAGATACTGATCGTTAACCACAAAATATTGTGTCTATCGCGTGACATTCCCCCCCGGAAATCGTATAAAATACGAAAATGAACGAAGGATAATCTGCATGGCAGAACCCGCCGCGTCCCCCGAAGAGTATGGCGCCGATTCCATCAAGGTTCTCAAAGGGTTAGAAGCTGTTCGCAAGCGCCCTGGCATGTATATCGGCGACACCGATGACGGCTCTGGCCTGCACCACATGGTGTACGAGGTCGTCGATAACGGCATCGACGAAGCTCTGGCCGGCCACGCAGACCATGTAAGTGTCTGTATTCACGAGGACAGTTCCATTTCGGTCAGCGATAATGGCCGCGGTATCCCGGTTGAGATGCACGAGGAAGAGGGCGTGTCCGCCGCCGAGGTCATCATGACCCAACTTCACGCGGGCGGGAAGTTCGACAGCAATTCCTACAAGGTTTCCGGGGGGTTGCACGGTGTTGGCGTGTCGGTGGTCAACGCTCTGTCCGATTGGCTGGAACTGCGCGTCTGGCGCGCGGGCAAGGAACATGTCGCCCGTTTCGAGCGCGGCGAGACCGCCAAGCACCTGGAAGTGGTCGGCGACGCGGCCGGCAAGCGCGGTACCGAAGTGCGGTTCCTGGCATCGCTCGATACGTTCTCCAATCTCGAATACAGCTTTGAAATACTTGAGAAACGGCTGCGCGAACTGGCCTTTCTGAACTCCGGTGTGCGTATCATCCTGCGCGACGAACGGGCTGCCGAGCCGCTGGAAACAGAGCTGCATTACGACGGCGGTGTGCAGGAGTTCGTACGCTACCTCGACCGCAGCAAATCGCCGCTCATGACCGACCCCATCTTTGTGACCGGCGAGCGGGATGACATCGGCGTCGAGGTCGCGATGTGGTGGAACGACAGCTATCACGAGACGGTCCTGCCCTTCACCAACAACATTCCTCAGCGGGACGGGGGCACACACCTTGCCGGCTTCCGCGGGGCGTTGACACGTGTCCTGCAGAAATATGCCGCCGAAAGCGGTATCGCCAAGAAAGAGAAGATCACCTTCACCGGGGATGACGCTCGGGAGGGGCTGACATGCGTGCTGTCGGTCAAGGTCCCTGATCCGAAGTTCTCCAGCCAGACCAAGGACAAGCTGGTAAGTTCCGAGGTGCGCCCGGCGGTCGAAGGTCTTGTGAACGAGAAGCTGTCGGAATGGTTCGAGGAGAACCCGAACGACGCCAAGATGATCGTGGGCAAGATCATGGAAGCAGCCATGGCCCGCGAGGCGGCGCGCAAGGCGCGCGAGCTGACGCGGCGCAAGACGGCGCTCGACGTGAACTACCTTGCCGGCAAGCTGAAGGATTGTTCCGAGAAGGACCCGTCGAAGACAGAGCTGTTTCTTGTCGAGGGTGACAGCGCCGGGGGCTCGGCGCAAACCGGGCGGGACAGATCCACGCAGGCGGTTCTGCCCCTGCGCGGCAAGATCCTGAACGTGGAGCGGGCCCGCTTCGACAGGATGCTGTCGAGCCAGGAAATCGGGAACCTCGTAATGGCGCTGGGCACCGGAATCGGGCGCGACGAGTTCAACATCTCGAAACTGCGCTACCACAAGATCGTCATCATGACGGATGCCGACGTGGACGGGGCGCATATCCGGACGTTGCTGTTGACGTTCTTCTATCGTCAAATGCCCGAACTGATCGAAGGCGGATACCTCTACATCGCGCAGCCGCCGCTGTTCAAGGTCAGCCGGGGCAAGTCAGAAGTGTACCTGAAGGACACGCCGGCACTGGAAGATTACCTGATCGCCCAAGGCACGGAAGACGCCGTGCTGCGCCTCGGATCCGGAGAGGACATCACCGGGCAGGACCTTGTTCGTGTGGTCGAGGAAGCGCGGCAGGCAAGCCGGATTCTCGATGCGTTTCCAACACATTACCCGCGCCACATCCTGGAACAGGCGGCGATTGCCGAGGCGTTCGAGACGGGCCGCGCGGATGCGGACATCCAATCGGTTGCCGATGCCGTCGCCGAGCGGCTGGACCTTATTGCGCTGGAATACGAGAGGGGCTGGCAGGGGCGGCAGACGCAGGATCACGGCATCCGCCTTGCCCGTGTTCTGCGCGGCGTCGAGGAGGTTCGTACGCTGGACGGCCCCATCTTGCGCGGCGGAGAGGCCAAGCGGCTGGGCCAGCTGACCGAGGGTCTGCGCGAGATTTACAACGAGCCGGCGACCCTGCATCGTAAGGAGCGATCCCAGGCCATTTACGGCCCGCTGGACCTGCTGGATGCGATTCTCAAGGAAGGCGAAAAGGGACTAGCCCTGCAACGCTACAAGGGATTGGGCGAAATGAACCCGGACCAGCTTTGGGAGACCACGCTGGATCCCGAAGCCCGCACGCTCCTGCAGGTCAAGGTGGATGACGTGGCCGAGGCCGACGACCTGTTCACGAAGCTCATGGGAGATGTGGTGGAGCCGCGGCGTGAGTTCATACAGCAGAACGCGCTGAGCGTTGAGAACCTCGACTTCTGAGTATTTGTAGGTGAGCCCATTTTTTTCGCGGTGCGCATATTTTTTTGTGCCGCGTAAGGTCACGTGTTCCATTTTTCTTGAAATATCAGAGGCTTGGGTGAAATTTCCTTTTCGGCAGTTATTTGGGGTGCGGCTGCTCTTGGCCGGATCTGATCGGGCGTCTTCGTTTCCGTTGTCGCTTGTCGATTGCTGAATTCTGTCATTGCCCATGCGTAACCGCTAACTCTTACTTCCCGGAGCTTGTGCCTGATCAGGTAGTTTGTTCGACCGGTCAATTCCTTATCCACGGGTTGGTCAAGTCCGAAGGGAAGCGAAACTGCTCACTTCGCGATTGTGGCCACTTACGGCCCAAACCTGACATTCCCTCCAGTCCACTTCAGAATGCTGCGGCGCACCTATTTCCGATACAGATAGATCGGCGAGCTCCACGCCTGGAAGCCATCCTCGGTCGTCACCCGCACCCAGACAGGCGTGTCCCCGGTCTCGCGGATTTTTACGGATCTGGTTGCTATCACGCTACGTTCGAGTGGCGCGTCGGGAAGCCGTTGGATCGTGATCTTCTTCCCAAGACCACCGGCGTCGAACACCGAAGGTGCGAAGCCGACTTCTTTCAGGGCGACATCGAGCATTCCCTGGTTTGTGGAAATATTGAGACTGGCTTGTCGCTGCATACAGAGGAAATCGTCGCGGGCCTTTTCCACGTGAGAACTGAACATGACGCAAAAGAGATTCACCATGCACGCTCTTCGCACAGCCGCGTTCGCGGCGCTATTTGCGCAGGCCGCCACTCCTGGAATGGCCCAATCGCCCGAGCCATTTGTCGGCGCCCACGGCGCCCTGACGCCCGCAACCTATACCGGAACGACCGAAACCGGCGCCTGGCACCTTGATGTCTGGCCAGATCAGGCCTTTCACCTGCGGCGCACCTCCCCGGACGGTGCCACCGAGGATCACGCCGGACGGTGGTATGCGGACGGCGAAACCGGCGCGTTGGTGCTGGACACTGGTGGCAGCGAGATCATCCTGGAGGTACGCATCGCAGAACGTTTGCGACCTCCAGGGGCGCCCGAAGATGCATCCGGTGATCTGGTAACGACAGGCCAGCTTGATCCGACCGGGATCGCAATGCCCATGTCAGGGATGTTCACGTATTTTGCCGATGCGCCGACATTCGTCCACTGCGCCACGGGCCGGCAGTATCCCGTTGCGCAGGAGGCCGGTTATCTCGCCCTTGAAAAAGCAGCGTTGATCCTGACGCCGCCCGACTTCGACGAGACCAAGACCTACCCGACCATTGTCGCTGTTCATCCCTTTGGGAACTGCAAGGAGCAGATGTACAGCGCGATCTATGGCAAGGCGCTCGCCGAACAGGGCTTCTGTCTCATCTCCACTCCCTGGTGGTTACGATGTGCCAGAAACCCTCTCTTATCAAACCGCCCTAAACTGTCACAATGGCGCTGACGTTAGACGTGTCCGGCTGGGCCGACGATCCCAATACGCTTGGGGCCTATGCGTCCGCGCGTCCCGGACGATACGAGGCGCGTGATCTGTTGGCGCAGCCCATCGCCGACAAGTTGTTTTTCGCGGGCGAGGCGGTCGCCGGTCCCTACGCCGCCCTGTGCAGCGGCGCCTATTATAGCGGACAGGCCCAGGCAAAGGCCGTCATCAAGGCGCTTGGATCATGACCTTGCCCTCCTGGCGAGATAGGCCTGTCCCGCCGGTGTCGCCAGAGGATCTTGTTCTGAGAACGGCAAGGCTGGAGCTTCGCCCGCTCACGCTGGCGGACGAGGATCTGGCTGTCACGCTTTTCACCAATCCGGAGGTGGTGAAGTACGTGTGTGACGTCTACAGCCCCGGTGAAATACGAAACCACCTGCCTATTGAAGTAAGAGGCGCCGCTGGTGGCCGTATCGGGATATGGACAGCAGCCCTCTTGGATACAGGCGCGAAGATCGGAACCTGCATCTTGCTGCCCCTTCCGATTGAAACCGACGACACGGATTGGTCGCTGATGATCGGTGATCGCTACCCGGACGCCGAAATCGAAGTGGGGTACATGTTGTTGCCCGCCTACTGGGGACATGGGTTCGCCACCGAGATCTGCACGCGTCTTCTGCAATTCGCCTTCGAACAAACGGCACTGGACGAGGTCAAGGCCGTCACCGACCTCAGCAACCTGGCATCGCAGCGGGTTCTTCAGAAATGCGGTCTTTCTGCCGAATGGGCACGGCGAGCTTATGCCGAGGATTGTGCCGGCTTCGGCATCACCCGACAGACATGGGGCTCAAGCCACGGTCATCGGGATTCGTGAATGTTCGAGCAAGACAAAGTAAAACTTTGTCGTGGTGAAGAGGTTTAACGCGAACAATCAAGTTAGCCGCGGAACGATGATTGTCTTACGAAACCCTCGAGGCTTCTCGGAAGAGACCGGAATTTGCGCGTTACTCCACGCAAATCTCCGCGCGGCAAGTCATTGAGGACCGATCGCCGCGATGATTGCTCCGACGAGATCGGCCCTTAGCTGACTTCCAAGCTGCGCAAGCCAAACTGCAGTACCGACACGGCTTGTTGCCGTTCCGCGGCAAGAGCAAGCTAAAGCGTTTCGCCTTGTACCTGATCCGTCAGCGAAAAGCGAAATGCTTTATGTAGCCCACTGCGCCGAAGCTCTTCAGAATAAACCGCCGCGCTCTTCGCCCGAGGCCGGTGAGAAATCCTCGGATCGCCTCAAGTGATCAGTCCTGCTGCCTTTCTCGCGATATCATCGACGTTCTCGCCGCCGTTTTGCACGTAGTCGCAGAATTGGCGACGCATCCTCGGGTCCCAGAAATCCTGCAGGTGGTTCGCGACGCGCTCGGCATGGTCGTTGCCGGGTTGGGACTTGAAGAACGTGGCGATCTGGTTGGCCATCATGACCAGTTTGTCAGGCGACATCGGAAACCTCGTGGGGAATGCGGTGCGGGTTGGAATACAGGTCGAAACCGCCGCCGCGGGCAAAGGCGGCCAGCGTGATGCCCGCCGGGTCGGCGAGGCGCAGGGCATGGGCGGTGGGGGCGGAGACGGCGACAAGTGTGCCGCAGCCGGCCATAGCGCATTTCTGCACCAGCTCGACCGAAAGGCGGCTGGTCATGACGAAAGCGCCGAAGCCCGGGTCGCGCCCCGCCCGCCACAGCGCTCCGATCAGCTTGTCGAGCGCGTTGTGGCGGCCTACGTCCTCGCGCGCCATGACAACGCCCTTGCCCGGCAGGACGAAGCCCGCCGCATGGGTCGCGCGGGTGTGGCGGTGCAGGGGCTGGATATTGGACAGCGCGTCGGCGGCATGGGCGATGTCGTCACGGCTGAAAGTTGGGCCAACTTGCGCCACGCTTGGCACGTCGCGCACCGCCTGATCCAGCGAGTCGATGCCGCACAGCCCGCAGCCCACCGGCCCGGCCATGAACCGGCGGCGTGCCGCCAGCGCCTCGCGCCGGTCGGCGCGCAGCCAGAACCGGGCCTCGATGCCCCGGTCGTGTTCCGCGATCTCGAAGCTTTCGATCTGGGCAGGGTCGGTCACGATCCCCTCGGTCACGGCAAAGCCATGGGCGAAATCCTCGATATCGCCGGGTGTGGCCATCATCACCGCCTGGGTCGAGCCGTCGAAGACCAGCGCCACGGGAAGTTCCTCGGGGAGGGCGCGGCTGACCCTGCGCGCGCCCTCTGCCTGAACGGATAATCCCGAGTGGCTTTGCGAGGGAGAAAAACCCAAGGCCATCATTCCGCCGCCGGAAGGATGCGGCGGGCCTGCGCGGCCTGAGCCGCGTAGTCTTCCTGCCAGTCGGTCGGCCCGTTCGAGGGGCTGACCTGCACCGCCGTCACCTTGAATTCAGGACAGTTCGTGGCCCAGTCCGAGAAATCCGTGGTGATGACGTTTGCCTGCGTGTCGGGGTGGTGGAAGGTGGTGTAGACCACGCCGGGGCTGACCCTGTCGGTGATCGTGGCGCGCAGCGCCGTCTCGCCCGAGCGGCTGGCCAGCTTGACCCAGTCACCCTCGTTCACGCCCCGGTTCTCGGCGTCGTGGGGGTGGATTTCCAGCACGTCGGCCTCGTGCCAGATGGTGTTGTCCGTGCGCCGCGTCTGGGCGCCGACGTTGTATTGCGACAGGATGCGCCCGGTTGTCAGCAAAAGCGGGAAGCGCGGGCCGGTCTTTTCGTCCGTCGCCACGTACTCGGTGATGATGAACTTGCCCTTGCCACGCATGAAGCTGTCCACGTGCATCAGCGGCGTGCCCTCGGGGTGCTCCTCGTTGCAGGGCCATTGCACGCTGCCCCTGGTTTCCAGCAGTGCGTAATCCACTCCGGCGAAAGAGGGCGTGGTGGCTGCGATCTCCTCCATGATGCGGGCGGGATGGGTATAGGTCCATTCCGCACGCCCGGATTTCTTCAGCATCGCGTTGGCCAGCAGCTGAGTCACTTCCCAGTCGGCATAGCCGTTCAGCGGTTTCATCACCTCTCGCACGCGGTTGATGCGGCGCTCGGCATTGGTGAAGGTGCCTTCCTTTTCCAGGAAGGTGGAGCCGGGCAGGAAGACATGCGCGTAGTTGGCCGTCTCGTTCAGGAAGAGGTCGTGCACGATGACGCATTCCATCGCCGCAAGGCCCGCCGCGACATGCTTTGTATCAGGGTCCGATTGCAGGATATCCTCGCCCTGGCAGTAGAGGCCCTTGAAGGTGCCGTCGACAGCGCAGTCCAGCATGTTGGGGATACGCAGGCCCGGCTCGGGGTCGATCTCGGTGCCCCAGAGCGCCTCGAACATCTCGCGCACATCGGCGTTCTTGACGTGGCGATAGCCCGGCAGTTCGTGCGGGAACGAGCCCATGTCGCAGGCGCCCTGCACATTGTTCTGCCCGCGCAGCGGGTTTACGCCCACGCCGCGCCGGCCAAGGTTGCCGGTCAGCATGGCGAGGTTGGCGATTCCCATCACGGTGGTCGACCCCTGGCTGTGCTCGGTCACGCCGAGGCCGTAGTAGATCGAGCCGTTGCCGCCCGTGGCATAGAGATGCGCCGCGGCGCGCAACTCCTGCGGATCGACGCCGGTCAGCAGCGCGGTCGCCTCGGGGCTGTGGCGCGGGTCCGACACGAAGGCCGCGTATTCCTGGAACTCTTCCCAGTCGCAGCGGCTGCGAATGAAGTCCTCGTTCATCATCCCCTCGGTCACGATCACATGCGCCAGTGCCGTGACCACGGCGACGTTGGTGCCGGGGCGCAGGGGCAGGTGATGCGCGGCCTCGATATGAGCCGACTTCACCAGGTCGATCCGGCGAGGGTCGATGACGACAAGTTTCGCACCTTGGCGCAGGCGCTTTTTCATGCGGCTGGCAAAGACGGGGTGGCCGTCGGTCGGGTTGGCGCCGATGACGATGATCACGTCGGTGTCTTCGACGCTGTCGAAATCCTGTGTGCCGGCGGAGGTGCCGAAGGTCTGGCCCAGCCCGTAGCCGGTGGGCGAGTGGCAGACACGAGCGCAGGTATCGGTGTTGTTGTTGCCGAAGACCGAGCGCGCCAGTTTCTGCACCAGGTAGGTTTCCTCGTTCGTGCAGCGGCTGGAGGTGATGACGCCGATGGATTTCTTGCCATAGGTCTCTTGCAGCCCCAGCATCTTGGTTGCGGCAAAATTAAGCGCCTCGTCCCAGCTGACCTCGCGCCAGGGCTCGTCCACCCGGTCGCGGATCATCGGTTTCAGGATGCGGTCGTTGTGATGGGCATAGCCATAGGCAAAGCGTCCCTTGACGCAGGAATGGCCCCGGTTCGCCTTGCCGTGCTTGTAGGGCACCATGCGGACCAGTTCGTCGCCCTGCATCTCGGCCTTGAAGGAGCAGCCGACGCCGCAATAGGCGCAGGTGGTCACGACCGAGCGGTTGGGCGTGCCCATCTCGATCACCGATTTCTCCTGAAGCGTCGCGGTGGGGCAGGCCTGCACGCATGCGCCGCAGCTGACGCAGTCCGAGGCGAGGAAATCGTCCTCGGCGGTGCCCGCGCTGACACGGGACTCAAAGCCGCGCCCTTCGATCGTCAGGGCAAAGGTGCCCTGAACCTCTTCGCAGGCGCGGACGCAGCGGTTGCAGACGATGCACTTGCTGGGATCATAGCTGAAATAGGGGTTCGAGGTGTCGGCCGGGATATACTCGGGATTGCCTTTGTCGCCCTCTGGCGCGCGGGCACGGGTATCGCCCTGCGCCAGCGTACCGCCCTTGGCGTCGTAGTGGTTGCGCCCGGCCTCGTAGCGTTGATCGCGCAGGCCCACGGCGCCGGCCATGTCCTGAAGCTCGCAATCGCCATTGGCCGAGCATGTCAGGCAATCGAGCGGGTGGTCGGAGATATAAAGCTCCATCACCCCGGTGCGGATCTTGCGCACTTTCTTCGATTGGGTGTGCACGGCCATGCCGGGGGCGACGGGCGTGGTGCAGGAGGCGGGCGTGCCGCGCCGGCCTTCGATCTCGACCACGCAGAGGCGGCAGGAACCGAACGCGTCAAGGCTGTCGGTGGCACAAAGCTTGGGCACCTGGATGCCCGCCTCGGCCGCCGCGCGCATCACGCTGGTGCCTTCGGGCACGGTCACCTCGAATCCGTCGATGGTCAGGGTCACGGGCTCGCCCGTCTTGGCGGGGGTGCCCATGTCGCGGTCGTTGGGAATGATCAGGTCTTTCATTCTGCGGCCTCCTTCGTGGTCGAGAATTCTTCCGGGAAGTGGGTGAGAGCGGACATGACCGGATAGGGCGTGAAGCCGCCCAGTGCGCAGAGCGACCCGTCGGTCATGGTCTCGCAAAGATCGGTGAGGATGGTCACGGCGTCGGCGTCGGCGTCGCCGCGCGCGATGCGGTCGATGGTTTCCACGCCGCGCACCGCGCCGATCCTGCAGGGGGTACACTTGCCGCAGCTTTCCACGGCGCAGAATTCCATTGCGAAGCGCGCCATTCCCAGCATGTCGGCGGTATCGTCGAAGACCACCAGGCCGGCATGGCCAATGAGCCCGCCCTCGGCGCCGAATTCCTCGTATCCCATCGGCGCGTCGAATTTCGACCGCGGCATGTAGGCGCCCAGCGGCCCGCCGACCTGGACCGCCTTGAACGGGCGGCCGGTGGCGGTACCGCCGGCAAGATCGTCGATCACCTCGCCCAGGGTCACGCCGAAGCCGGTCTCGAACAGGCCGCCGCGCGCGACGTTCCCCGCGATCTGAAGCGTGATGGTGCCGCGCGATTTGCCGATGCCGAAGCTGGCGTGATGCTCGGCGCCTTTCTCGAAGATCACCGGCACGGTGGCCACGCTGATGACGTTGTTGACCACGGTGGGCCGGCTCAGGAACCCTTCGAGCGCCGGAAGCGGCGGCTTGGCGCGGACGACGCCGCGCTTGCCTTCTAGCGAGTTCAGCAGCGAGGTTTCCTCGCCGCAGACATAGGCGCCTGCGCCCTTACGGATTTCCATGTCAAATTTGTGTGGCGACCCGAGGATATTTTCACCGAGGATGCCCTCGGCGCGGGCGATCTCGACCGCGCGGGTCATCACCGCGATGGCATCGGGATACTCGGATCGCAGATAGACATACCCTTTGGTGGCCCCGACCCCCAGTCCGGCGATGGCCATGCCCTCGATCAGGGTGAAGGGGTCGCCCTCCATGATCATGCGGTCGGCGAAGGTGCCGCTGTCGCCTTCGTCGGCATTGCAGACGATGTATTTCTGCGGCGCGTCCGCGTCGTGCACGGTCTGCCACTTGATCCCGGTCGGAAATCCCGCGCCACCGCGGCCACGCAGGCCGGAGGTCTTGACCTCGTCCACGATCTGCTGGGCGGTCATCGAAAGGGCACGTTTCAGCCCGGCAAGGCCACCATGCGCCTCATAGTCGTCCAGCGACAGCGGGTCGATCACACCGACGCGGGCAAAGGTCAGCCGGGTCTGGCGCTTCATCCAGTCGAGGTCATCCACCGGGCCGAGCGCCTTGGCGCTGCTGCCATCGAGAATGGCCGCCGCGTCCTGCGGCGTCGCGGGGCCAAAGCCGTGGCGGATGCCCTCGATCTCGACCTCGACAAGCGGTTCCAACCAGATCATGCCACGGGTTCCGGTGCGGATGATCTGCGCCTCGGGTGCGGCTTGTTTCAGGGCGGCGACAACCTCGTCGGCGCCAAGCGCCTTGGCGGCGCTATCCATGGGAACATAGATCTTCATGCGCCCGCCTCCGACAGCAGCGCATCCATGCGGCTGCGGTCCACATGGCCCACGCATCGGTCGTCCAGCATCGCGGCCGGACCGCAGGCGCAGAGGCCAAGGCAATAGACCGGCTCGACCGTGACCGCGCCGTTGATCGTGGTGCCGTGCCAGTCCAGCCCCAGCTTTGCCAGCGTCTCTTCTGCCAGCGCGTTGCCGCCCATCGCCTGGCAGGCCTCGGCGCGGCAGATCTTCAGAACATGCTTGCCGGCAGGGGCCTCGCGAAAATCGTGGTAGAAGCTGATGACACCGTGCAACTCGGCCTTGGTGATGTTGAGCCGATCCGCGATCATCTGCATGGCGGTCCGCGGAATGTGCCCGAAGCTCTCCTGCAACGCGTGCAGTATCGGCAGCAACGGACCTTCCAGATCGGCATTCGCCTCGATAAGCGCAGCGATCTCGTCTTCGGTGGGTGTGGGGGCGGCTGATTGCATGGGCTGACCTCCTGCGTCCAATTGCATCAAGCAGACAGAAGGTGCGGGCCGACAACAATATCGCAGATCGGTCGACCGATAGGGATAGGCTATCAATCCGCTTTCGACAGTTTCCTCGCGGTCCGCAGAAGGGCTTCCAGAACAGGGGTATGCGGCTCTCGGTAAGGGGCCACGAGGCCGACCGCGTGTGACGGCTCGCGACCTGTCAGCGGCACGACAGTCAGCGGCTTTCCCGCCACGAGGAAGCGCGCCAGTTCCTCGGGCAGCACGGTCAGGTACCCGCCGAATTCGACATTGGCCACCAGGACGATCGTTGAGTTTGATTCGATGCATGTCTCTGGCGAGACGTTGGCGGCAGAGAAATTCCTGTTGATGATCCGGCGGTTCTGCATGTCCGGGGTCAGAAGACAGAGCTTTTCACCCGCCAGTTCCTCCCACATCACTTGGGGCCGGTTCGCGAAAGAGGAGTCGTTGCCGCACACGAGCATGTACCGCTCTTCGTAGAGCGGCTCGGTGCTGACCCGCCCCATCGGTTCGTTGTCGAGATAGGAAATGCCCGCATCGACCTCGAGGTTGTCGAGCATCGACATGATCTCGATCGACGTGCGCGACAATATGGTGAAGTGAACCTTCGGATGCCTGGCATTGAAGCGCTGACACAGCCGAGCCGCCACCGTCAGGGCCGTCGGAATGACGGCGATGCGCAACTGCCCTGACAAGCCATCGCGCTTGACCCGCATTTCCTCGCGCAGCTGCCGCGTGTCGCCGACGATCTTCCTGGCCCAGTCCAGCGCAGTCTGGCCTTCCGGCGTCAGCCCGCCAAAGCGCGATCCGCGAAAGATCAGTTGCACGCCAAGTTGATCCTCCAGCGTCTTGATCCCGTTCGACAAGGTCGGCTGGGTGATGCCCAGACCGGCGGCCGCACGACCGAAATGGCCTTCCCTGGCGACGGCGATGAACATTTCCAGCTTGTCAATCATTTGGGTAAAGCCAATCAAAATAGGCTGCCCTGATAGATTTCTTGAATGACTGGTCTTTTTCCGGAGGAGGCTTTCGCGAAACCGAGGCCCGACACAGTGGCTTCGTCATTCCGGTTCTTCCGCTTTTCGGCCCGACAGGTGGGCAAGAACGGCTTTCCGAACCAACTCGACAAGTGTGCCGAGGATCAGCCCGATCAGCGGATTGCCCAGAAACGTCGCTAGGGCGGTGACCGCGATGACGGGTCTGCACGACGGCCTGGCGTCGAACAGCCGGCGATTGGCGGCAAGCTCGACGGCGGCAACCAGCAACAAGGCCCCCAGTGTTGCGGACGGGATCGCCAGCAACGCCATGTGCCGCAGGTCTTGCGGCAGCAGCGCCACCACCAAAAGCGCGGCCCCTAGCATCACCGGCGCGCCGCCGCTGCGTGCGCCGAAACGGTGATGCGCCGCGACACCCCCGGCTCCGTGGCACATCGGAAGCGCTCCGAACGGGGACGAGGCCAGGTTGGCGAAACCCGAGGTCAGGCACAGCCGCTTCGGAGTCACCCGTGCGGCGCGCGCGCCATAGCTGTCCCGGGCCACGATCGCGGTCAGGATCACCGCGTTGGTCAGGGTCAGGGCAAGTTGCGGCAGGGCGAGGTCGGTAATGGCGATGCGCATGTCTTCCAGGCTTGGAACCGGCGCCAGCCAGCCCGCAGCCGCAGCGCCAGCCAGATCGGGCAGGGCCTCGTGGCCGACGAAGTGGCCCGCCGCCACGCCGAAGGCCAGCGTCATCAACGCCGCGTGTGTGCCCAGCCGCAACGCCGCAGCCGCAAGCCCCAGCGACACCAGCCCGATGAGTGGCTGCCCGGCCATCAGCCCAAGCGATATCCAGGCCAGCCCCAGGCCCAGCCCCAACTGAAGCCCGGTTAGCACCGATTGCGGCACCAGGCGCGCGATGCGGTCTATGACGCCCGTTCCTCCCAGCAAGAGCAGCGACACGCCGATCAGCATTCCGCTGAGCGCGATGGAGGCCGGCGAGATCTCGGCCACCAGCGCCACGGCGACGATAGCCTTCATCGGCTGGACCGGGACCGGCAACCGGTAAATCAGGCCGGTCGCGATGTAGAAGAGGCCGAAGCCCAGCAGCACCTGTGTCGCCGACAGACCGACAAGGGCGATGGCCCCGATGGTCAGCGGCAGCAGCGTGCCGAGATCCCCCAGGGCCCCGTTCACTTCACGCAGGTCAAAGCGAAACCGGTCTGACGCGCGCGGACTCATCGCAGCTGCTCCCGATGCTGACCGCGTTGCGAAACCCGCGTGGGGTTGTTGAGATCGGAATTGTGCTTCATATCCTCAGCACGAAATTCACGATGACAGGAGACACAAGCCATGAAACTCAGCGCACGCAACAAGCTTGCCGGAACTGTGACCGCCATCGACAAGGGCGCGGTCAACGCGACCGTGCAGATCGACGTTGGCGGCGCCACCATGGTGACAGCGATGATCACCAATGCGTCGGTCGAGGAGTTGGGGCTTGAGGTCGGCAAGACGGCCTACGCAATCGTCAAGGCGTCGGACGTGATCGTCGGGTCCGACTGAGGGTGAAGGGACGGCAGGCAGACCTTTCGGCCTGACCCGGTGGTTTCGACGGTCACGGGGATGCCGTAGACCGTGCTGAGGCTGTGCGCGGTCAGCACATCGCTGGCCGGGCCGTCAGCAATGATTCGGCCTTGGTGCATCAGCAGGACGCGGGCATTGAGCGCAAAGGCCTGGTCGGGGTCATGGGTCGACAGGATGATCCCGCGCCGCTCGGACGACGCGCCTTGCGCCAGCTTTGCGATCCGCGCCAGAACCTGTGCCTGGTTCCCGAAATCAAGGCTCGCGGTGGGTTCGTCCATCACGATCATCGGTGTGTCCTGCGCCAGCGCTCGGGCGATCAGCACAAGCTGGCGCTGACCGCCGGAGAGGCGCGAATAATCGCGCGCGGCAAGGTCCCCGACCCCAAGTTGATCCATGGCCTTTTGTGCCGCATCACGATCCGCCCTGCCCGGTTGCGCAAACGGCCCCAGCCGCGCGGTGCGCCCCATCAGGACCACCTCCAGCGCTTCGAACGGGAAGGGTGGGGCATGGGCTTGCGGGACATAGGCGATGCGCCGGGCAATTTCGGCGCGGCGCTGCGCCGAGATCGGCGTGTCCCCAAGACGCACCTCACCGGACAGCGGCGGCAGCAACCCCAGCAACGTGCGGAAGAGTGTGGTTTTCCCGCACCCGTTGGGGCCAAGCAGGCATAGAATATCTCCGGCCTGAACCGACAGGCGTAGATCCGCGCCTACCTGCGCGTTTCCGTATCCGATGGCAAGGTCTCGTGCCTCCAGCATCACGACCACCCCCGCCGGCCACGCGCCAGCAACCACACGAAGAAGGGCGCACCGATCACCGCGGTCAGGATGCCCAGCGGTACCTCGGCCTGCGCCATCGTCCGCGCCGCCGTGTCCACGATCAGAAGATATCCCGCGCCGATCAGCACCGAGGCGGGCAAGAGCCGCCCAAAGCCGGGGCCTACGAGCATCCGCGCGATATGCGGAATCACCAGCCCGACCCAGCCCACCACGCCGGCCAGCGCCGTGACGCTGGCGGTGATCAGCGTGGCGGCGGCAATAACCAGGAACCGCGTGCGCCCGGCCTCGACCCCCAGCGCGCGCGCCTCCTCGTCGCCGAGGCTGAGGACGTTGATCCGCCAACGCAGCAGGGCCAGCGGCACGAGGCCGATCAGCACCATGGGCAGGGCGGGCAGGATATCCTCTGTGGTGATCGCGGCGAGCGAGCCCAGAAGCCAGAAGGTGATCGCCGGCAACTGGTCATAGGGGTCGGCCATGACCTTGAGCAGCGACGTCGCCGCCCCGGCCAGGGCGCCGATCACCACGCCGATCAGCACCAGCGTCAGTGTCCGGTCGGTGTTACGCACCATCGACGCCACCACCGTCACGATGCCCACCGCCGCCATGCCACCGACAAAGGCCGACGCCTGGATCGCCGCCACCGGCAGCGACAGGAAGATCCCGGCAACCGCACCAAGCCCGGCACCGGCGGACACGCCCAGGATATCCGGCGACACCAGCGGGTTGCGGAACAGCGCCTGGTAACTAGCCCCCGCCGCCGCCAGCGCCGCCCCCACCAGCAGCGCCGCGCCGACTCGGGGCAGGCGGATTTTCCACACCACGATCTCGGCCTGGCCCTCTCCTTGCCCCAGCAATGCCGCCAGTGTCTGGCCCGGAGACAGGCCATAGGGGCCGATCATGACCGCGCCGAAGGCAAGCATGGCCACGCTCAGTGCAAGGCCGCCGGTCAAGGTCAGGCCGGGCCTTGAGCCTTTCAGTTCGGCGGTCGTCCCTCGGCCCATGCCAGCAGCCTTTCAAGTTCCTCGTCGCTCAGGTCGACATGATAATAGAGTTCGTAGAAGGCGCGGGTCTCTGCGCGCAGATCGCCCTCCCACCTGTCAGGATAGAGCAATCCGGCCATCCATATCAGGCCCATCATCCGGTTCAGTGATGGCGGCCGGTCGATCCAGCCGAAGGGGGCGGTAGGCGACAGGTAGACCCGCCCCGCGTCGACCGCGTTTATGCCCTGCCACAGCGGGTCGTCGAAGACCTTGCCAAAAAAGTTCGGATCCCACGTCACGATCGTGTCCGGGTTGGCCACGATCACCTGTTCCATGGACGCCTGCACCAGACCGCGCGTCGCGCCGCCATCGTCCGCCACGTTGCGCCCGCCCGCGCGCTCGATGATCTCGGTGTTGATCGACCCTTTCATTCCCGTCTCCAGCCCCTCGGGACCACGGGCCAGGTAGACGCGGGGACGGTCCACCTCAGGCACGTCTTCGAGAATGGCGTCGATCCGGGCAAACGTCGCCTCAACGTCTTTGGCCAAAGCCGCGCCGCGCTCCGGTACGCCCAGTGCCTCGCCCAGAAGGCGCAGCGCGGCGGGCGTGTTCTCGAACCGTCCGTCGATCAGGATATAGGGGATGCCGGTCTGGTCCTGCACACGGTCCGCAAGGTCGATATAGGTGTCCCGGACCGACCCGAAATCGAGGATCAGGTCAGGCTCGATCTGCAGCACGCGCTCCAGGTTCGCCTCGCCGCCGCGCCCGGTCAGACGGCCGGTCTCGGGCAGGTCCCGATAGGGCTCGGCGATATAGGCGCTCTCCTCGGGTCGCAGGGCGCGGGGCCAACCGGTCATTGCCTCTGGCTTCATGATGTAAAGCAGGATAGCGGCCGGTGGCCCGGCGGCAAACACGGTGGTCACGTCGTCTGGAATCTCCACGGTCCGCCCGGCGCTGTCGGTGATCGTGCGCGCCTGCACCGGCAACGCCACCAGCATCAGCAGCAGAAGCAGATATCTCACGTCACTCTCCTTTCGGCACCGCCGCGGCGTCGAAACCGTATTCCGCCAAGACCGACTGGCCCGCGGGCGACAGGATGTGCAGCGCGAGTTTCGATGCCTCGGGTGGGGCGCCATCAAGCACGATCAGACCGTAATCGGCCCCCACCGACAACGGATCGGGGACCTGCACGATCTGCAGGTCCGGCAACTCCTTCCGGGCCAGCACTGCGTTGGTGCAATAGGTCAGGAACAGGTCGGCCTGGTCGCTGTCCAGTACCCAGGCATAGGTGTTGCGCCCCTCGGGCGGTGTGGCGCTGTCGGCCCCGCCGGTCAATTGCAGGGCCTTGGCCTTGAGCGCGTCGGCATGGCCGGACTTGTCGAACAGCTGATACGCGTAGTCGCCCGACGGATCGGCCTTGGGCGTAGAGGTGCCCAGGCGGGTGTTCTCGTCCAGCATGACGTCGAGCAGCGTCTCGGACGTCACCTCCACCTCGGGCCGCGCCAGACCGCAAAGGCGATTGCGGGCAAAGAGCGCGACGGGCCCGCCCTTGCCCGCGCTTTCCAGTGTCCGGGGGTGGCGCATGTTGGCAGAGGCGAAGACGTGCGCCGTCTCTCCCGCCTCGATCCGTTCGCGCATCAGGCCGGAGGGACCAAAAGTGGTCGTGACCAGCGTGCCGTAGGTCTCGGCATAGTCCGCGGCCACGTCAGACAGCGCGGCCTTCAAGCTGCCCGCGGCGTAAAGCGAGAGGTCTTGCGCCTGAGCCTGGTTCATCGTGAGGCCGAGGGCCGCTGCCAGCAGGAATGCGTGTCGCATGGTGAATTTCCCATTGTTCGTCTTCAGGATCGTTCAGGATTTCGGGGGCGCCACGGGGGTAAAGGCGCAGCGGTCAGGCTTGATGTCGATCAGCGGCGTGCCGTCGAGGCAATCCAGGCCACGCACGATTAGCGTGTTTTCTTCGATGCTCAGTAACCGGACAAGCGACGTGCCGATAGGGTTGGGCCGCACCGGCGAGCGCAAAGCGAAAGTTCCGACGGTCGCGCCGTCGCTGCGCGGGCTTTGGCAAACAAGATCGCGGCGGCTGCGGTCCAGCCAGTAAAGCACTTCGATCATCTCGTAATCTTCCAGCCCTTTCAGGGCTGGGCGCCAGACTGGATCCAGCTCGATCCGGCACTGTGGCCCGTCGCTCCGGCCCTGTCGCGGACAGTCCTCGCGCCGCAGCCAGGGCGTGTGGATCGTGCCAATAAAGTGTAGCGCCGCGTCGCCGGCCGCGGGCAGGTCCACGATTGTCTCACCGGGGCGAATGTCTGAGCCACTCATGGCGGCCTCCGTAAATTTTGCAGTTCCCGGCAAGGCGCAAGAAACAAAGCAGCTTTCCTCGGAACGTAGAATTTATTTTCAAGCATTGCCGTACTTGAACTTAGTCCGTTGGATCGCATAGTGTGCGAGGGAACGGAAGATTTGCAAGGTGGGAAATTTTGCAGTCTATTGGAGAAGCTTTCGGCCTCGCGCTCGACCTCGTCGCCTCGGGTGATGGGGATCTGATCGAAATCGTTCTGTTGTCGCTGCGCGTAAGCCTGACGGCCACCGTGCTGGCCTGCCTGATCGGCCTGCCGATCGGAGCGCTGGTGGCCACCGGGCGCTTTCCCGGGCGCAACGCCGTGCTGATTGTCATGAACGCGCTGATGGGGCTTCCGCCGGTGGTCGTCGGCCTGCTTGTTTATCTTCACCTTTCGCGCTCGGGTCCGCTTGGTTTTCTGGGACTGCTCTACACGCCAACCGCAATGATCATCGCCCAAACCATCCTTATCGCCCCGATCGTCGCGGCGCTGTCACGACAGGTGCTGGAAGATCTGCACGCCGAGTATGCCGAGCAATTCCGGTCGCTTTGCCTGACCAAGTTTCAGACCGTGCAAGCGGTATTGTGGGATGCGCGGTATTCTCTGCTAACGGTGGGGCTGGCCGGGTTCGGCCGCGCGGTCGCCGAGGTGGGCGCGGTCATCATCGTCGGTGGCAATATCGACCACCTGACGCGGGTCATGACCACCGCCATCGCGCTGGAGACCTCCAAGGGAGACCTCGCGCTCGCGTTGGCGCTTGGCATCATCCTTTTGGTCATTGCCTTGGGCGTCAATGCCGCCGTGCAATCGGTGCGCATGACCGCGGCTCGGCAAGCCTATGTCTGATGCGGCGCTTCCTCTGAGCCGCGAGATGGCCCCGTCCGCGCGGCCTGCCGCGATCCTGCCGCTGGCGGTGCGTAACCTCGGTCTGCGCTTCGGCAAGACGACCGTGCTCGATGGCGTCAGTTTTGATCTCGGGCCTTCCGGCTGCACCATGGTCATGGGCCCCAATGGCGCAGGCAAGAGCCTTCTGTTGAAGCTCTTGCACGGGCTGCTTCCCCCGACCTCGGGCAGTATCGACTGGCGCGGGCAGGGGCCGCGCGACGTCACCGCGCGACAGGCGCTGGTTTTTCAGAAACCTGTTCTGCTGCGGCGGTCGGTGGCGGCAAACGTCGATTTCGTCCTGAAAGTCCGTGGCAAGGACCGCGCGAGGGCCGCGGCCCTTCTCGATCACGTCGGGCTGGCCCACAAGGCCCATCAGCCGGCGCGCCTCCTGTCGGGGGGCGAGGCGCAGCGACTGGCGCTGGCCCGCGCGCTGGCGGCGGATCCTGAAGTGCTGTTCCTCGATGAGCCCACGGCCAGCCTCGACCCCGCGTCGGTCTTGGCCATTGAAAAGATCGTCCGGGACGCCAGCGCGCGCGGCGTGCGCATCATCTTCGTTACCCATGACGTGGGGCAGGCGCGGCGCATGGCCGACGATATCCTGTTCCTCAGCGGTCGCGGCATCGCAGAACACAGCCGCGCCGCAGACTTCTTCCCCGAGCCGCAAAGCAAGGCGGCGCGGGACTACCTGAACGGCGAGATCGTCGTCTGAAAGACTTCACGAAAGGGAGTATCCATCATGCAAATGAAATCATTCGGTGCGGCCGCTGTCGTGCTGGCCCTCACGGGCGGCGCCTGGGCGCAGGATCAGTCGATCATCGTGCAGTCCACGACATCGACGGCAAACTCGGGCCTTTACGACTACCTGCTGCCGATCTTCCAGGACAAGACCGGGATCCAGGTGAACGTCGTGGCCGTTGGCACCGGCCAGGCGATCAAGAACGCCGAGAATTGCGATGGCGACGTGCTGCTGGTTCACGCCAAGCCGTCCGAGGAAAAATTCGTCGAAGCGGGGTTCGGCACTGCGCGCACGGACCTGATGTACAACGACTTCGTCATCGTCGGCCCCGAGGGTGACCCGGCGGGCGTGGGCGGCATGGATGACGTGCAGGGCGCGATGTCCAAGATCGCCGAGGCGGGTGCGCTTTTCGCCTCGCGCGGGGATGACAGCGGCACCCACAAGAAGGAAATGGCGCTGTGGTCCGACAGCGGCGTCGATCCCACGGCGGCCAGCGGCGACTGGTACCGCGAGACCGGCTCGGGCATGGGCGCCACGCTCAATGCGGGCATCGGCATGGGTGCGTACGTGATGACCGACCGCGCCACCTGGATCAGCTTTGACAACAAGCAGGACTACCAGATCCAGGTCGAGGGTGACGAGGACATGTTCAACCAGTACGGGGTGATCCCGGTCAACCCCGAGAAATGCCCCAGCGTGAACGTGGACGCCGCGCAGACCTTTGCCGACTGGCTGGTCTCGGACGAAGGGCAGGAGGCGATTGCGGCCTACAAAGTGGCCGACCAGCAACTGTTCTTTCCGAACGCACCGGAAAACTGATAGATATGTCGGGGCGGTGGTGCACCCGCCGCCCAAACATCCTTATTCAGGTGCCATGGCCGAACTTGACCTTCCCGATCACGAATACCTGACCGTCAGGGAGCTGGCCGAGCTTCTGCGCCTCAAGGAACGCAAGGTTTATGACCTTGCAGCTTCGGGCGCGGTGCCGTGTTCGCGCGCGACCGGCAAGCTGCTGTTCCCGGCCAACGAAATCCGGACCTGGATCGCTCGGGCGCAGTCGGGCGGGGGGGATGGGCAGGGCAAGATTTCCAAGCCGCGCTCGCCCATCGTGCTTGGCAGTCACGATCCCTTGCTGGACTGGGCGATCCGCCAGTCGGGTTGTGGGCTGGCCACGCTGCATGACGGCTCTAATGACGGGCTCGAACGGTTCACGACCGGGGAAGGCATCGCGGCGGGCCTGCATATCCTAGATGCCGCCACCAATCTCTGGAACGTGCCCGCTGTCTCGAAAGCGGCCTCGCGTCAGAATGCGGTCCTTGTGCGGTTCGCCGTTCGGCGGCGTGGACTGGTGGTCCGGGCCGGAGAGCAAGTGCCTGATTCACTTGGAAATCTTGAGGGGTTTCGGCTTGTTCCGCGGCAGGCGGGATCGGGCACGGATACGCTGTTTCGGTACCTGGCGGAGGGGGAGGGGCTGGACCTGGCCGCGCTCGAGCTGGCGGAGGTCGCCCGGACCGAGGATGAGGCCGTGGAGGCGGTCCGGCGCGGGGCGGCGGATACGACCTTCGGGCTGGAAGCGGTTGCGCGGAGCTACGGGCTGGATTTCGTGCCTGTCATCGACGAAGAATTCGCTTTGCTGGTCGACCGCAAGGCGTGGTTTGAGCCGCCTTTTCAGGCGCTTATGACCTTCTGTACCTCGGATGCCTTCCGGGCGCGGGCGGAGGCCTATGGGGGCTACGACATCGAGGGTTTCGGCGCCGTTCAGTGGAACGCGTAGCGGGCGACGCGCGCCGGAAGGGACAAATCCAGAGTTTCCCTGAACCACCGGACGGGCGGGTTAACGCAGGCGCGAAGCCCGGAAACAGGGGGGGTGACACGTGTGCACCCCCCGTGCACCCCCCGTACACCGCCGCGGTGCGGCGGACGGGCGGCGAAAAAGGTGAACGCACCGTGCGCTTCGACCCAAATATTGCGAGGTCCTGAACGCCCCGCGCGGTCCGGCGCGGGGCGCTTGACGCTTCAGTTCAGTGTGTCGGTCAGGCCTTCGGGCTGGCCGGTGACCACGAATGTCAGCGCCTCGGGGTCGAGCCATTCCCGGGCCACGCGGTTGACGTCTTCGAGCGTGACGGCATTCACCTTGTCGTTGCGGTTGGCGATATACTCGGTCCCCAGACCGTCCATCTGCATTCCGACGGCGATGTTGGCAATCGTGCCATTACCGTCGAACCGCAGCGGATAGGCGCCGGTGAGATAGGTCTTGGCGTCGTCCAGTTCCTCCTGGGTCACGCCCTCTTCGCGAAGGCGCTGCCACTCGGCCTGGATGACCTCGACCGCCTGGGCCACGCGATCGTTGGCGGACGCGACGCTGCCCATCCAGACCTGCGCGTCGTCACGGTCGGCGAGGTAGGAATAGACCCCATAGGTCAGCCCGCGCTTTTCGCGCACCTCGGTCATCAGGCGGCTTTCGAAGCCGCCGCCGCCGAGGATGTGGTTGAGCACGAAGGCGGGAAAGAAATCGGGGTCTTCACGTTCCAGGCCTGGCTGCGCGAAGATGGCGATGGATTGCGGCGTCGCGTAATCGACCACCTTGATTCCGCCGGGCAGGTTGAGCGAGGCGTCATCGGGCAGGGGCGCTCCGGTCTCGGGCAGGTCGGACAGAAGCGTGTCGAGCAGCGACGCGAGCTCTTCGCTGTCGATGTCCCCCACCGCGCTGACATAGAGACGGTCGCGGGCCAGGGTCGCCTGATGCGCCGCGATGATGTCCTCGCGGGTGAGGGCGCCGACGCTTTCGAGGGTGCCGTTTTCGTCGCTGCCATAGGGATGATCCCCGTAGACCAGGCTGTCGAACCGGGCGCGGGCGATCTGTTCGGGGTCCTTTTGATCGGACTGGATGATCGACAGGATCTGCGCGCGGACCCGTTCGATGGCCTCTTCGTCGAAGCGCGGCTCGACAAGGCTGTCCTTCAGAAGCGCCATGGAGTCGTCGCGGTTCTCGGTCAGGAAGCGGGCCGACACCGAAAGCGAATCCGGGCCGGCGTCGTAGGAAAACGACGCGGCAAGGGAGTCCGCCGCGCGCGAGAAGGCACGGGCATCGAGATCGCCGGCGCCTTCCTCGAGAAGGCCGGTCATCAGGTTGACGGCGCCCCGTTTGCCCGGAGCATCGAGAGAGGTGCCGCCACGAAACCGCAACTCCAGCGCGACGAAGGGGATCGAGTGATCCTCGACCAGCCACGCGTCTATGCCGCCGGGCGTGGTGATTTCCTGGATGTCGACGTCCGCCCGCGCGGGCAGCGCGGCGAACAGCATGAACGCGGCAAGAACCAAGCGGATCATTGAGTCACCTCCTGTGCGGTGATGTATCCCGTGACGGAATTGTTGTCCTGCGCGAAGAGATCGCGCGCGGCGGCCATGACGTCATCGACCGTGACCTGTTCCAGGATGTCGGGCCAGGCCTGGATATCCTCGACCGTCAGCCCCTGGGTCAGGCCGCGACCATAGCGGTTGGCGAGCGCGCTGACGTCGTCGCGGGCGTAGATTTCCGAGGCGCGGATCTGGGTCTTGATCCGGTCGAGCCGTTCCTGGGAAAACCCGTCTTCGAGGAAACCGGCAATCACGTCGTCCATCGCCTTTTCGGCGTCTTCGAGGGTGACGTCGGGGGCCGGGACCACGGTCAGGTTGAAGGTCGTGTCGTCGAGCGAGAGGCCGCCATAATAGGCGCCGGAATAGACCGCGACGCGGGAATCGAATTGCAGCTTCTCGTTCAGGATCGAGGTGGTGCCGTCGCCCAGAACCTCGGCCAGGATCGTCAGGGCCGCAGCCTTTTCCTGATCGCCGCTGTCGCGCTCGGGCGCGAGGTAGGAGCGCTGAAGATACGGCTGCGCGACCCGTGCATCCTGGTAGTAGATCCGCCGTTCGGCAAGCTGGCGCGGTTCCTGTGCGCGGGTGCGCTCGGGCAGATCCGGGTTGGCCGGGATCACGCCGTAATAGGTCTCGGCAAGATCGCGCACCTGGCCGGGATCGACGTCGCCGGCGACGACGAGGATGGCGTTGTTCGGGGCGTAGTAGGTTTGGTAGTAGTCCAGCGCGTCGTCGAGCGAGAGATCGACCATTTCGTGCTGCCAGCCGATGATCGGCACGCCGTAGCGGTGATTGAGATACTGGGCCGCGCCCTGCTGTTCGCGGAAGAGCGCGGAGGGGTTGTTCTCGATGCGCTGGTTGCGTTCTTCGATGATGACGTCGCGTTCTGTCAGGATGTCTTCCTCGTCGAGCTGGAGATTGACCATGCGGTCGCTTTCCATCTTCATCATCAGTTCCAGCCGGTCGGCGGCGACACGCTGGAAATAGGCGGTGTAGTCATAGCTGGTGAACGCGTTGTCCGAGCCGCCGTTGCGTGCCACGGTGGCCGAGAACTCGCCCGGCTCCATGGTTTCGGTGCCCTTGAAAAGCAGGTGTTCGAGGAAATGGGCGACGCCCGAGACGCCGGGCTTTTCGTCGGCGGATCCGGCGCGGTACCAGACCATCTGGACCACGACCGGGGCGCGGTGATCCTCGATCACCACGACATCCATGCCGTTGTCGAGGCTGAACGTGGTTACCGCGTCGTCGGCGAAGGCCGGAGTCGCGACGAGAAAACAAAGGCATAGGCCGGAAAGCCAGTTGCGCATGAAGAACCCCCTGAGGTCAGAAAACGCGTTCATCTGAAGATACGCGGCCCGCGCCGCGTTTCAACGGTGTTGACCTTGTTGTGAGCGGGTCAGCGGCGTCTGTCGCTGGAGTTTGCTGGCGGGGAGGACGGTGTGGGCACGCCCCTGCTACGCAAACGCGCCGCCTCGGACCGCGCGTCCAGCCACTGGCGCTTGTAGGCGAGGTTGTAATCGTCGTTGATACCGATGTTCAGGATGTTGACCCGCCCGCGCTGTCTGCGGACCTCGGCATCCTCGCGCGCGAGGGTCTGGCGAATGCCGGGGGCGCTGCCGAAGCGGTTTGCATAGTTCACGAGGCCGCCGTCGGCGCGGCCGATGCCGGTGTCCGCGAGCGCGGCGGGATTGCCGCCGAGGGCCGCCACGCTGTCACCCCGGGGGGTCGGATCGGTGATGTTGGTGCCGCCCGGCGTGGGCGCCGGCAGGGCGCGGTAGCTGTCGGGCGCTTGCAGCGGCTTGCCGGGGACGATGTTGAATTCCTCGGGACCGTTGCCCGTGTTCTTGATCCGCGACAGCTTGACGTCGCCGTTGCGCGAGCCGCAGGCAGACAGCGCCATCGCAAGGATCATGACCATTATCGCCGGACGTTTCATTTCCCACTCCTGCATCGTTCCGCCAGCCTTATCGTATTCGGACCGGTACGTCACGCCGCCTTTTTACTGTCGCCGCTGAAGACTACCATGCCGAATGCGCCGATGAAAACCGCGATGTCGGCCACGTTGAAAGATGTCGGATTGGTGAAGCCACAGCACGACATGTTCAGGAAATCTGCCACGGCGCCGTAGATCAGCCGGTCGATGACGTTGCCGAGCGCGCCGCCCACCAGAAGGCCCGCCGAGATCTTCTGCCAGCGGCCCTGCGGATCGGTCCGGACCCACCACAGCACCGCGGCCACGATCACCAGGGCGACGGCGATCCAGATCCACTTGCTGGCGCCGGCGAAGGCGCCGAAATTGATGCCGGTGTTCCACGCCATCTCGAGGTTCAGGTAGGGCGGCAGGACCTCGATCGAGCGGACGGTCTTGAGGTCAAGCACCTGCACGACCCAGTATTTGGTGATCTGGTCGAGCACGAATATGAGACCCGCGACCCAAGCAACCGTGCGCATACTGCTCTCCTTCAAGGCCCGCTTGCATGTGCCGGCCGCTTATTGTTTCGGCTCTTAGTGCCGGAAATGGCGCATGCCGGTCAAGACCATGGCCAGCCCGGCCTCGTCGGCGGCGGCGATCACCTCGTCGTCGCGCATCGAGCCGCCCGGCTGGATCACCGCGGTCGCGCCGGCCTCGGCGGCGGTCAGCAGGCCGTCGGGGAAGGGAAAGAACGCGTCGGAGGCCACGACGCTGCCTTGGGTCAGCGGCGCGGAAAGGCCCAGTTCGGCGGCCATGTCCTGGGACTTGCGGGCGGCGATGCGGCAGCTGTCGACGCGGCTCATCTGGCCCGCGCCGACGCCGACGGTCGCGCCGTCCCTGACATAGACGATGGCGTTGGATTTCACGTGCTTGGCGACCTTCCAGGCAAACAGCATGTCGGCCATTTCCCGGTCGGAGGGCGCGCGCTTGGTCACGACCTTGAGGTCGCTTGCCGAGACCTGCCCGCTGTCCTTGTCCTGCACGAGGTAGCCGCCCGAGACCTGCTTGAGCATCAGCGCGGCTTCGGCCGGATCGGCAAGCCCTTCGGTGACCAGAAGGCGCAGGTTCTTTTTCGCGGCGAAGACGGCCCTGGCGTCGTCGTCGGCGCCGGGCGCGATCACCACCTCGGTGAAGATGCCGGCGATCTCTTCGGCGGTGGCCCCGTCGAGCGGCTGGTTCAGGGCGATGATACCGCCGAAGGCCGAGGTGCGGTCGCAGTCGAAGGCGCGCATGTAGGCGTCTTTCAACGTGTCCGCGCGGGCCACGCCGCAGGGGTTGGCGTGCTTGATGATGGCGCAGGCGGGTCCGTCGGCGGGGGCGAATTCGCTGACCAGTTCGAACGCGGCGTCGGTGTCGTTGATGTTGTTGTAGCTGAGTTCCTTGCCCTGCACCTGCCGTGCGGTGGCCACACCGGGACGGGCGGAGCCGTCGGTGTAGAAGGCCGCACCCTGGTGCGGGTTCTCGCCATAGCGCAGGGTTTGCGCAAGCTCTCCGGCCACCGCGCGGCGGCGCGGGGCGGTCTGGTCCAGGGCCTTGGCCATCCAGCCCGAGACGGCGGCATCATAGGCGCCGGTGCGGGCATAGGCGTTGAGCGCCAGTTTCTGGCGGAAGGCATAGGTGGTCTGGCCGTCATGCGCGTCCAGCTCGGACAGGAGCGCCTCGTAATCCTCGACATCGACCACGACGTTGACGAAGGCGTGGTTCTTGGCAGCGGCGCGGATCATGGCAGGGCCGCCGATGTCGATATTCTCGATGCAGGTGTCGTAGCCGGCGCCCTTGGCGACGGTTTCCTCGAACGGGTAGAGGTTGACGACCAGCAGGTCGATGGGGCCGATGCCGTGCTGATCCATGGACGCCAGGTGGTCGTCATTGTCGCGCAGCGCCAGAAGGCCGCCATGCACCATCGGGTGCAGGGTCTTGACGCGCCCGTCCATCATCTCGGGAAAGCCCGTCACCTCGGCCACGTCCTTTACGTCGAGCCCCGCCTCACGCAGGGTTTTGGCGCTGCCGCCGGTCGACAGCAGTTCGACACCGCGCTGGGCGAGGGCACGGCCCAGGTCGATCAACCCGGTCTTGTCGGATACGGAAAGAAGCGCGCGGCGCACGGGGGCGAGATCGGTCATGGGGCAGCTAGTCCTTGTGGCAGTTCCGGGTCGTGTTCAGCTGAGGGCCACTGGCGTTCGCCCGTCTTCGGCCAGATCGCGCATCCCGATCGGCGAGTCCTGCGGCTTGGCCAGTGACCACCTCGTGCGGGTCGCATACTCCATCGCGCGCCCGGATAGAACGATTTGTTTGGTCGCACGCGGTTTCAGGCGATTGGTGTCCAGATAGACGCTGGATTCCACCGACAGGCGGGCGGTACCATCGGCCCGGAAGATCCAGATCTCGCCGCTTTTGAGCGCCATCGACACCGCCGCGCCGCCCATGTCGATGGAGACATCCACGTCCGGGTGCATGTGAAACCGGATATCGAACGGGATGCCTTGCAGTTTCATCGTGTCGAGCGCCCGGTCGAAGCGGCGCTTGTCGGCGGCGGTCAGCGCCAGCAGCATGTCCTCTCCGGCGATGCCGCGGCCGTCGAAGGTCATTTCCAGCTTGCGCACATGGGTCAGGCCGTAGCCCCTGACATAGCCGTCGTGCCCGCCTTCGAAGGTCAGGCCGTCCGGCGCGTGATTGACCCGGATCGGGACCTCGGTGGGGCCTTCGGTCAGCATGTCCTGCTTGGGTGCGGTCTTGCCGAGGCGGCTGCTGGAGTGGCCGTTCAGCACGAGGGTGGAATGCGACGGCGTGGCGCGGCCGGCACGGCGCCACGCGGTGCCGAAACTGGCGCCCGCGCCGCAATTGACGATCAGCGGACGGCGCCCCGATGTCAGTTCGAACGCGAGGGTCGAGGCATGGGCCCCGGCGGAGGCGCGCCCCTCGGGCGGGGGTGCGGCGTCGATGATCAGCGAACAGCGCCCCGCGCTGAGCCGCGCAAAGCCCATCGACAGGCCGTTGGCATGGCGGCCCTTGATCTGGCTTGCGGCAAGCGCCGCGTCGAGCCGCCCGTCGAGCCCTCGCCCGCCGCCGTGAAAGCGGGCGAGCCCGCCGTCGGAATGGCGCAGGGTGCGCAAGGTTGGGCTGATGCGCTCGATCGCGGCCCAGTGGGCGGGATGGGGGTTCTGGCCGGCCTGGGTCAGGGTTTCGGCGGCCCATGTGAGCAGGGTGAAGACCTCGAGCAGTTCTTCGGGGTTGCGGGTGGGCAGGCCGCCCTGTTCGTCGATCTGGCGGGCGCATTCGCGGGCCAGCGCGGCAGAGGCGGGCGCGACCCGGGCCGACATGCCTTCGAGCGACAGCCCGGCATAGACAAGGCCGGTCAGCGCCTCGAACCGCGGCAGGCCGGGCGTGGTGGCGCGCCAGCGGCGGGACAGGAACAGGGTTTGCTGCGCCAGCGACCGCAGGAACAGGTCGGATTGCTGTTGCGTGCGGCCCGACAGCAGGAAGATCGCGTGGTTGATCCAGCGGATGATCCGCCGTCCGGTCAGGTCGGGCCGCCAGCCGGGGCCGCGCCCGCGTCCGTAAAGCTCGATCCAGCGCCAGAGCCAGGTCTGCGCGCAGGCCCGCGCCGGGGCGTCGCCCGCGGCGGCCAGGTCATCGAGCCAGGTAAAGCCGTGCACCTCTCGCGAGAAGGCGAGGTCGGGGGGCGGAATGTCCCACGGGGTCTTGTCGGGATCGCGGATGAGGTGGCCGGCAAAGAGGAAGTTGCCGGCGCAGAGCTGGCGACCGCGGGCGAAGCTGCCGATGGTGCGGGGATCGGGTTGCGACACGAACGCCGCGACACGGCCGCCGAACGTGGACCGCCGGGCCTCCAGACGGTTCAGGAACCGCGTCACGCGCGGTAGATCGTGATCGGATATCGACATCGAATCCCAGCCTCGGCACGCTCTTTCTGGCGTTGTCGGGTCAGTATACGCCGCCGCGCGCACCAAGTCACGCAAGGAAGGCGGGGCGCAGGATCAGGTCTTGCGCAGAAGCGCGATGTAAAAGCCGTCCATCCCGCCCAGATCGGGCCAGTGATCGGGGCGCAGGCGCAGACCGCCTTCCTCGGTGATCCAGGCCGGGTCGATGCCGGGGCGGTCCAGCGCGGCGGTGTCGGTTGCCAGGCCCGGGTGGCGGGCCAACGCCTCTTCGACCTGCACCTCGCCTTCGTCGGGCAGCAGCGAGCAGGTGCAGAACAGGAGCCGCCCGCCGGGTGCGAGCAGCGTCAGGGCGTGGTCGATCATCCGCGCCTGCTGCTCGATCAGCGCGCCGAAGTCGGAGCCGTCCTTGGCGTGGGGCAGGTCGGGATGCCGCCGGATCGTGCCGGTGGCCGAGCAGGGCGCATCGACAAGGATGGCGTCGAAGGACCCTTCGGTGAAGGCGAAGGCGTCCTGCGTGACGCAGGTGGCGGACAGGCCGGTACGGTCGAGGTTCTCGGTGACGCGGGCCATGCGTTTTTCCGAGGTGTCGAGGGCGGTGACCTGGGCGCCGGCGGCGGCCAGTTGCAGGGTCTTGCCGCCCGGTGCCGCGCAGAGATCGAGAATGAATTCGCCGGGGCGGGGCGCCAGGATGCGCACGGGCAGGGCGGCGGCGGCATCCTGAACCCACCAGTGGCCGTCCTCGAAACCGGGCAGGGCCGAGACCTGGCCCGCGTCGCCGATCCGGACGGAGCCGGTGGGCAGCGCCGTGCCGCCGAGGCGGTCGGCCCAGGCGGTGGGGTCTTCGCCCGGCTTCAGCGTCAGGTCGAGCGGGGCGCCGGCGAAATGCGCCTTTTCCATCGCCGAGACCGCGCCATTGCCCCAGGCCGACACCAGCGGATCGCGCAGCCAGTTCGGCAGGCGGGGAATGCGCAGGTCCTTCCACGGCTTGCCGGCGTCACCGGCCATCTGGCGCAGGATCGCGTTGACCAGCCCGCGCAGGCGCTTGTAGCGCGGATGGGTGCCGACAAGCGTCACCAGTTCGTCCACCACGCCATGGGCGTCGCCGCCCATGCACAGCTCGACCGTGCCGAGGCGCAGGATGTTCATCACGTGAAGCTGCGGCGTCTTGCGCAATTGCCGCGCCAGCAGGCGGTCGGCCCGGTCCATGCCGCGCAGCGTGTCGTTGGCCAGCCGCAGCGCCCGGGCGCGGTCGGGCGGCGAGAGGCGCGCAAGCGGCGCGGTGAGTTCGGCCAGAAGGCGGCCGTCGCCGAGCACCTTGTCGAGCAGGGCCACGGCTGTGCTGCGGGGGGTGGGCGCGGGCATCGGTCATCCTTGGCCTTTGAACAGGGCTGGCCTATATCAGTGGCATCAAGAGGAAGGAAGCCCGGCCATGTCGGAAGACCGCAAAGACCTGCCACCGGAAGCCCAACGCGCCCTGGCCGAAGCCGAGGCGCGGCGCAAGGATGCCGAGGCGCTTGCCCTGCCGAAGGAGCTGGGCGGGCGCAAGGGACCCGAACCCGTGCGCTATGGCGACTGGGAGAAAAAGGGCATCGCGATCGACTTCTGAGCGATGCCATGCACCGTTGGCGCTATTGCAGTTGCAGATCGGCGTAGTCGCCTGTGCCCTGGTCCGAGATGAAGCGGACGGTGGAGCCCTGAACCCTCACAGCCTGGCAATTGGCGCCGAGGTTGCGCTGACCCCAATAAAGGTCGCGGCAGAAATAGCCCGATTTCCACTGCCACGCGCCGGTGACGGGTCGACCGAAGGCCCGGCCTTCGATCTGTCCCGACGGCGTGACCGTCAGGGTGATACCCAAGCGGGTGAGATTCTTGTTGGCGACGACCGAAACGAATTCGGACCTGTCGTCGATCTGGTCGAAACTTTCCGCAGCAGCGGGGCCACTCAACAGCGCGGCGATACCCGCAAGAACAGTCAGGCGCATCGTCGGAACTCCCTGTAACAAACACTGTCTGTTACGGCGCGCCGGCCGATTTGGATCAGTTTCGGCCCGGTCAGTCCTCTTTCAGGCCAAGCACGTCGAGCATGTCGTATTGCCCCGGCTTGCGGCCCTGGCCCCACAGCGCGGCCTTGAGGGCGCCACGTGCAAAGACCGCCCGGTCCGAGGCGACGTGGCGCAGGATGATCCGTTCGCCCGCCGCGGCGAACATGACGTCGTGTTCCCCGACGATGTCGCCGCCGCGAATGGCGCTGAAGCCGATATCGCCCTTCGTGCGGGCGCCGGTGATGCCGTCGCGCCCGCGGTCTGCGGCCTGATCGAGCGACACGCCGCGCCCGTCCGCCGCGGCCTGCCCCAGCATCAGCGCGGTGCCCGAGGGCGCATCGACCTTCTGGTTGTGATGCGCCTCGATCACCTCGATGTCGTAGTCGTCATCCAGCGCGGCGGCGACCTTTTTCGTCAGCTGCACGAGCAGGTTGACGCCCAGACTCATGTTCCCGGCGCGTATGATCGTGGCGTGGCGGGCGGCCGCGTCCAGCTTGGCAAGGTCCTCGTCGGCAAACCCGGTGGTGCCGATGACGTGCACGCAGCGGGCCTGTGCCGCCAACGCAGCAAAGTCGACGGTGGCCGCCGGTGCGGTGAAATCCAGGATGGCATGGGCCTTTGAAATGGTGTCCAGCGGGTCGTCGGAGACGGTGACGCCGTTTGCCGCGCCGCCCATCGCCTCGCCCAGGTCCCGACCGATCCAGGCATGGCCGGGCCGTTCCAGCGCACCGACCAGATTTGCCCGGTCCGAGGCGTTCACGATTTCGGTCAGCATCCGGCCCATGCGCCCCGAAGCGCCTGTCACCACGATCCCCGGCAAGTCGGTCATTTCCATCTCCGTTCTTTGGTGCGCATTGCATAGCGCGGCGATCATCGCTTGGCAAAGACCCATGCAGGGCTTAGATGCAGTTCCATGGCAAAGAACAAGTTTCATGACGGACCCGGACCCTCGCAGCGGCAGTTGCGGGTCGGCGAGTTGATCCGGCGAACGCTGGCGGAGGTGCTGGCGCGCGGTGACATTCACGACCCCGAGCTGAACCGCCTGTCGGTGACCGTCGGCGAAGTGCGGACCTCGCCGGACCTGAAAGTGGCGACCGCCTATGTCCTGCCGCTGGGCGGGCAGGGCCAGGACGACGTGCTGGACCTGTTGGGCCGCAACAAGGGCGAGTTGCGACGGATCATCGGCAAGAAGGTCGGTCTGAAGTTCGCGCCCGAGCTGCGGTTCCGGCTGGACGAGACGTTCGACCAGCTGGACGAGACGCGGCGGCTTTTTGCGCAGGACGCCGTGCGGCGCGACGTCGAGAACTGAGCCGATGTGGCGGTGGGTCCTTTTGTCTGTGGCGATGCTGGCGGGCCCGGCCAAGGCCGTGGAGTGCCAGCAGATCAGCGTCGAGGGCAGCCGGTATACCGCCTGCAAGGTCGATGCCGGTCACGAGACGCTGCGCCTGTTCCTGAACGACCCGATGACCGGCGCGCCGCTGGGCAGTTTCAGCAGCGTCGAGCGACAGGTGCGCGGCGAGGGCGGCAAGCTGCTTTTTGCGATGAATGCAGGAATGTACCACCAGGACCGCAGCCCGGTGGGCCATTACGTCGAGGCGGGACGCGAGGCCAAGGGGCTGATCACCCGGGAGGGGCCGGGGAATTTCGGCCTGCTGCCCAACGGTGTGTTCTGCATCGGCGAGGGCCGCGCCGACGTGTTCGAGACAAGGCGGTTCGAGCGGGAAGGACCGGCCTGTACCCATGCCACGCAGTCCGGGCCGATGCTGGTGATCGACGGCCAGCTGCATCCGCGTTTTCTGAAGAACAGCGACAGCCTGCATGTGCGCAACGGCGTCGGCACCTCGGCCGACGGGCGCACCGCGTGGTTCCTGATTTCCGAGGACAAGGTGAATTTCCACAGCTTCGCGCGGGTGTTCCGGGATGTGCTGAAGACGCCGCAGGCGCTGTATTTCGACGGCAGTATCTCCCGGCTGTATGCGCCCGCGCTCGACCGGCATGATGGCGGGTTCCCGATGGGACCGATCGTGGGGGTCGTGGCGCCGTGACCCGGCGCCGATGACGCCGGGCGGTCCGGGCGGGCGGCGGGGCATCGCGCCCGCGAATTGACCCGCGAATTGACAGGTGCCGGGGGCTGCGGTACGCGGCGGCCTTCGGACAGCAAAGAGGCGACGGCATCATGGGGCGCAAGCGCAAGGGACGCGATATTTCGGGGTGGCTTATCGTGGACAAGCCCGCGGGCATGACCTCGACCGCGGTGGTCAACAAGGTGCGCTGGGCGTTGCAGGCCAGGAAGGCAGGCCATGCCGGGACGCTGGACCCCGAGGCGACTGGCGTTCTGGCCGTGGCGCTGGGCGAGGCCACCAAGACCGTGCCGTTCATCACCGATGCGCTGAAATCCTATCGCTTTCTGGTGCGGCTGGGGCAGGCCACCAATACCGACGATGCCGAGGGCGAGGTCGTGGCCGAAAGCGACGCGCGCCCGAGCGACGCCGAGATCAAGGACGCGCTGAGCGGGTTCGTGGGCGAGATCCAGCAGGTGCCGCCGAAGTTCTCGGCGGTCAAGATCGACGGCGAGCGCGCCTATAAACGCGCCCGCGACGGCGAGGATTTCGAGGTCGAGGCGCGTCCGCTGTGGGTCGAGGAGTTGTTGCTGACGGACCGGCCCGATGCCGACACGGTCGAGCTTGAGATGGTGTGCGGCAAGGGCGGTTACGTGCGGTCGATTGCGCGCGATCTGGGCGAGGCGCTGGGCTGTCACGGGCATGTGGCCTCGCTGCGGCGGGTTTGGTCCGGGCCGTTCCGGGCCGAGGATGGCGTGACGCTGGAGCAGGTGAACGCGCTGGCGCAGGACCCGGCGCTGGACGATCACCTGAGGCCGCTGGAAGAGGGCTTGTGCGACCTGCCGATGGTCACCTGCAACGAGATGAGCGCGGCGCGGCTGCGGCACGGCAACCCGGCGCCGGTGATCGGCGGGTCGGTCGAGTATGGCGACGAATGCTGGGCCGCCCTGAAGGGGCGCGCGGTGGCCGTGGGGCATTTCAAGGGGGGCGAACTCCACCCCAGCCGGGTGTTCAACCTGGAGCCGGTGGCGCAATGACCCAAGCCGCGCACGATCCGGGTGGCAAGGTCCGGCTGCGCCTGCCCGACGGCGTGCTGGGCGGCGCGCGGTTTTCCGACTGCGGGCGGTATCGTCAGGCGTTGATCCGGGAATGGACACCGGAGGGGGCCGCGCCCCGCACCGTGCTGTTCATCGGGATGAACCCGTCGGTGGCGGATGCCGCGGCGTCGGACCCGACCTGCCACAGGGAACTGATGTTCGCCCGCGATTGGGAATTCACGCGGTACCTGAAGGGCAACGTGCTGGACTGGCGGGCGACGTCGCCCAGGGATATCCCGCACGATCCCGCGGTGGCGTGCAGTGCCGACAACGTGCCGGCGCTGGTCGAGATGGCGCGGGAGTCCGAGCTTGTGGTGCTGGCCTATGGCAAGCTGCACCAGCGTTTTGCCGGCGTGGTGCGCGATGCGCTGATGGCGGTCGAAGCGACCGGGCGGCCCCTGAAATGCCTGGGCCTCAACAAGGACGGATCCGCGAAGCACCCCTTGTACCTGCGCAAGGACACGCCGTTGCGGGACTTTCCGATGCCGGCGTAGCCAAGCAGTGATACCAACGCGAAACGGGCGCCCCGAGGGAGCGCCCGTTTTTTCTGTGTTGGGTCACCTGCCGGTGTTACTGCGGGTCTTCTTCTTCCGCATCCAGCGACAGGGCGACGAAGCGCGGCTCGCCGGCGCGGCGGACGAGCAGCAGGATCGACTTGCGGCCCGCCTCGCGCGCATCCGTGATCCGGTCTTCCAGATCGGAGATGCTGGACAGCTTCTGCTGACCGGCCTCGGTGATGACATCACCGGCGCGCATGCCCTTTTCGTAGGCTTCCGACAGGCTGTCGATGTCCGCCACGACGAGACCGGAGGCGTTGTCGTCCAGCTCCAGCTGGCTGCGCAGTTCGTCGTCGAGCTGCGACAGGGTGAGGCCGAGGATTTCGACTTCGGACGGTGCCTCGGATTCGCCCGGCTGGGCCGCTGGCACGACGCCTTCGGCAGCTTCGCGGCGGCCGAGCGTCACACGCAGCGTCTGGGTCTTGCCATCGCGGAAGACCACGACGCGCACGGTCTTGCCCACGGAGGTGTTGCCGACCCGGCGGACAAGGCCGCGGGTGTCTTCGACATCGTAGCCGTCGAACTGCATGATCACGTCGCCCGATTCCATGCCGGCCTCGGCCGCGGGACCTTCGGGGACATCCGTAACCAGTGCGCCGGCCACTTTTTCAAGGCCCATCGCCTCGGCCACGTCATCGGTCACGTCCTGGATGCGGACGCCGAGCCAGCCGCGGCGGGTTTCGCCGAATTCCTGCAACTGATCGACCACGCGGGTGACGACGTTCGAGGCCATCGAGAAGCCGATGCCGATCGAGCCGCCATTGGGCGACAGGATCGCGGTGTTCACGCCGACGACCTGGCCGTCGAGGTTGAAGAGCGGGCCGCCCGAGTTGCCGCGGTTGATGGCGGCGTCGGTCTGGATGTAGTCGTCATAGGTGCCGCTGAGCTCGCGGTTGCGGGCCGAAACGATCCCGGCGGACACCGAGAAGCCCTGGCCGAGCGGGTTGCCCATCGCAATGACCCAGTCGCCCACGCGGGCGGTGTCGCTGTCGGCGAAGCTGACGAACGGCAGCGGCTCGTCGGCGTCGACCTTGAGCAGGGCGATGTCGGTCTTGGGGTCGGTGCCGATCACGCTTGCCGTGAGTTCCTTGCCCGAAAAGAACTCGATGATGATCTCGTCGGCGGTTTCGATCACGTGGTTGTTGGTGACGATGTAGCCGTCTTCGGAGATGACGAAGCCCGAGCCAAGCGCGGAGGTGCGACGGGGCCGGTCGCCTTCGCCGTTGTTGTTCCGGTCCTGGAAGTCACGAAAGAAATCCTCGAAGGGGGAGCCTTCGGGGACGATGGGGGACGGCCCCGTGCCCTGGGCCACGACGGTGGACGTCGTGATGTTGACCACGGCCGGGCTGACCTTTTGCGCGAGGTCGGCAAAGCTTTCGGGGCGGGCGCTGGCGCTGATCGCCTGGGCGATGACGAGCGCCATTGCCAGCGCCGTGAGCCAGATCGCGCGGATCGCCGCGGGCGGTGTCATGGGTTGAGAGAGAGTTTGTGCTTTCACGCGAGACCACTCCTTGATCCGTAGTTGAAATTCGAAGGGCCTGCCGCAGCCATGCGCTGGCAGACTGTTCTGAAGACTATTTAGGCGCGCTGGACGAGAACGCAAAATTCACAACACGATGTCACGCCCATGTGAACGTTTTGCAGGCGATGACGCAAGCGCCTTGGGTCATGCGCCCAGCATTTTGGCGCACCAGATCAGCACGACCCCGAAGGCCAGTGCCACGAGGCCGACCAGGCGCCGCTGGTCCTCTGGCATCGCGCGCAGGGCGGCCAGCATCTGTTCCACAAGCGAAGGGGCCAGTGCGTACACCAGCCCCTCGACAATCAGTACGAGCCCGAAGGCCAGGAAGATCGTTGCGATCAATTGGTCACGTCCTCGTTGACCGGGCTATCCTGTTCGGTGTCCTCGGCTTCGGATTCGGCCTCTTCGGCGGCTTGCTCGCTGGCCTCTTCCTCGGCGGCCTCGGCCTCTTGCTGGGCTGCGTCCTCTTCGAGGCGCTGGCGTTCGCTTTCGGGCAGGTCCGGCGAGATTTCCGTCTCGGGCGCCATTTCGCGCAGGCGGTCGATGTCGATCTCCTCGAGCGCGACTTCGCCCAGGCCATCGGCGCGCACGGCGTCGAACATCTGGCCGAGGAATTCGCTGTTCGGCGAGAAGACAAGCGTGGAGTTTTCTTCGTTCATCGAGCGTTCGAGCGCGGCGAGCGACCGGTAGAAGGCGAAGAAGTCGGGATTGTTGCCGAAAGCCTCGGCATAGATCCGGTTCCGCTCGGCGTCGGCCTCACCGCGGGTGATCTCGGCCTCGCGCTCGGCGTTCGACACGGTTTCCACGACGGTCCGGTCGGCGGCGGCGCGAACGCGCTGGGCGGCCTCGTTACCGCGGGCGATCTCGTCGGCAGCTTCGCGCTCCCGCTCGGCGCGCATCCGGGCAAAGGTGGCTTCCAAGTTCTGCTGCGGCAGGTTGGTCTGCTTTAGCCGGACGTCGACGATTTCCAGACCCAGTCCAGCCGCGCTGGCGCGGGCCTGTTCCAGAATACGCACGGCGAGGTCGCGGCGCTGTGGCGACAGGATGGTGTCGGAGGTCACCTGGTCGGCACCCAGAACCTCGCGGATCTGGGCGTTGAGGACCGAGGCGAGCCTGTCTTCGGCGACGCGGGTGCCGCCGATGCCAACGGCCTGCCGGAACTGAACCACGTCGGCGATCCGGTAGCGGGTGAAGGCGTCGACCACCAGGCGGCGGTCATCCGACGGCGTGACCTCGATCGCGTCGGTGTCCAGCGACAGGATCCGGCGGTCGTAGCGCACGACCTCCTGGATGATCGGGATTTTCACGCCGAGCCCGGGCTCCTCCACGACCTTCTTGATCTGGCCGAATTGCAGCACGAGCGCCTTTTCACGTTCGTCGACGATGTAGAGCGAGGAGAGAATGCCGATGATCGCAACGGCGAGGACGGGAAGTAGCAGAGCGGTCTTACGCATCAGTTCGATCCTCCGTTGCCGGTCTGGTTCGAGCGGCGCAATTGGTCAAGTGGCAGGTAGGGCAGCACGCCCTCGCCGGAGGCCCCGCTGGATTCGTCGAGCAGGATCTTGTCCATCTTGCCCAGCGTGCGCTCGACCGTTTCGAGGTAGAGACGGCGCTGCGTCACCTCGGGGGCTTCGTTGAATTCCTGGGCCACGGCGATGAAGCGGCTGGCCTCACCGATGGCTTCGTTGACGACACGGGCGCGGTAGCCCTCGGCTTGTTCGAGGACCTGCGCGGCCTCGCCGCGGGCCTCGGCCAGAACTCGGTTCGCGTAGGCGTCGGCCAGGCGTTGCAGGCGGTCACGTTCCTGTTCTGCGGCCTGGACCTCGCGGAAGGCGTCGATCACGTCACTCGGCGGGTCGGCGGTGTCGAGGTTGACCCGGACGATGTTGATGCCGCTTTCGTATTCGTCGAGCGTGGACTGGATATTCTCACGCGCGGTGTCCGCGATGAGACCCCGGTCACGGTTGAGGATCGGCGCCAGGTTGGTGGCGGCGATAATCTCGCGCATGACGGCCTCGGACACGGCCTGCACCGTCAGCTGCGGGTCGCGGATGTTGAACAGCAGCTTGGCTGGCTCGTTGATGTTCCAGACCACCTGGAAGTCGATATCGACGATGTTGGCATCGGTGGTCAGCATGAGGCCGTCGCCGCCTGCCGAACTGCCGCGACCGCTGCCGATATTCTCGGTCCGCTCGGAGGTGACGTTGACGACCTCTGCAGTGACCAGCGGCCACGGCGCGAAGTTCAGACCGGGATCGCCGGTGGAATAGTACTTGCCGAGAAAGAGTTCGACCGACTGTTCCTCAGGCTTGACGGTGTAGAAGCTGGCAGCCCCCCAGAGCGCGACCGCGATCAGGGCGCCGATCACGATGGTGCCGCGCCCGAAGCCGGGGCCGCCGCCGCCATCGCCGCCGCCAACACCGTTGCCGCGGCCCTTGCCGCCACGCCCGCCCATCAGGACGCGCAATTGATCCTGTCCACGGCGGACCAGTTCGTCGATTTCCGGAATCTGCGACCCGCCTTCGGGGGGCCGCCGGTTGTCATTGCCGCGGTTGCCGCGATCGTCGTCGTCGCCACCGCCGCGGTTGCCACCGCCGCCGCCGCCCCAGGGGCCGCCAGAATGTCCAGCCATGTAATCTCTTCCCTTCATCCTATCGCGCAGAGCGCCATCCCTGTGTCATAACTGTGCACAACAGTCAAAAATTCAACCTGTCCGCATCGGGTCGCGCATCGTCACGATCTCTTCCGACATGGTCGGGTGCACGGCCACGGTGCGGTCGAAATCCGCCTTTGTCGCACCCATCTTGATCGCCACGCCGGCCAGCTGGATCATTTCGCCCGCGCCCGGTGCGACGATGTGGCAGCCCAGAACCTTGTCTGTTTCCTTGGAGACGACCAGCTTCATCAGCACGCGGTAGGGCTGACCGGCGAAGGCCGTGCGCATGGGGCGGAACGAGGTGCAGTAGACATGCACCGGTTCCTGCTCGCGGGCCTCATCCTCGGTCAGGCCCACAGTGCCGAACTCGGGCTGGGTGAACACCGCCGAGGGGATTAGCTTGTGATCGACCGGCGTCGGGTTGTCCTTGAACACGGTTTCCACGAAAGCCATGCCTTCGCGGATCGCGACGGGGGTCAGGTTGACCCGGTTGGTCACATCGCCGATGGCATAGACCGAGGGCACGGCAGTCTGGCTGTAGTCGTCGACGACGATCTCGCCGCCGCGGCCGAGTTCTACGCCGATCTCCTCCAGCCCCATGTCTTCCGTGTTGGGCGCGCGGCCGGTGGCGAAGAGCACCTTGTCGAAGACCGCTTCCTTGCCGTTGGTCGCCTTGACCCAGATCGGGCCGTCGTGGTCCTCGGAAATGTCGTGGGTCTCGGGCTCATTCGCGGGGGTGCCCATGGAGGCGTCTGACGAGGTGAGCGCGCCGCTGACGCTGTGATCCTCGGAGGCGGGGGCCATGTCGACGATATTGGTGCCGAAATGCAGGTCGATGCCCTTTTCGCTCATGCCTTCGGCGATGATGCCACGGGCCTCTTCGTCGAAGCCGCGCAGGATCTGGGCGCCGCGGTAGTAGAGCGTGACGTCGACACCAAGACCGGCCATGACGCAGGCGAATTCGCAGGCGATATAGCCACCGCCGACGATCAGCATGGATTGCGGCAGCGCGTCCAGGTGAAACAGGTCGTCGGAGACGATGCCGAGATGCGCGTTCGGGATCTCGGGGCGGACGGGATGGCCGCCGGTGGCGACGAGGATGTGTTTCGCGGTAACCTCTTCGCCGGTGGACAGGGTGACGGTGTTGGCGTCCTTCAGCTGCGCGCGGGCGTCGTACATGGTGACGCCGGAATTGCTGAGCAGGCTGCGATAGACGCCCTCGAGGCGGTCCAGTTCGCCGTGCAGGCGGTCGCGGAAGCCGCACCAGTCGAAGTCGCCCAGTGACATGTCCCAGCCATAGGCCCGCGCCTCGTCGGGCAGGTTGGAAAATTCAGAGGCGAAGACCATCAGTTTTTTCGGCACGCAGCCGCGGATGACGCAGGTGCCGCCATAGCGGTCGTCCTCGGCCAGGGCGACCTTGGCCCCGGTGGCGCTGGCCACGCGGGCGGCGCGCACCCCGCCGGAGCCGCCGCCGATCACGAATAGGTCGTAGTCATAGGCCATAAGAGCGGGCCTTTCAGTCTTGCAGGTCGGTGAAGAGGTTGTCGGTCTCGACGAAATCGAGCCGGTCCTCGGCGACGGTGCCTTCGTTGATGTCACGCGTTTCGACCCGACCATCGCCGTAGCCGAGGATGACGACATCGCAGATGTCGATGAAAAGGCCGTTCTCGACCACGCCGGGCATCTGGTTCAGGACCATGGAAAGCTGGTGGGCGTTGCCGATGCGGCCCAGGTGAAGGTCGAGGATGTAATTGCCCTCGTCGGTGACGAAGGGGCTGTCGCCGTTCATGCGCAGGGTGGCGTCGCGGCCGAGCACGTCCATCGAGATCAGCAGTTCCTCGATCAGCGACTTGGTGGTCTGCCAGCCGAAGGGAATGACTTCGACAGGCAGGGGGAAGGCGCCGAGTTTCTCGACCTCCTTGCCGACATCGGCGATGACGATCATCTGGTCCGAGGCGGTGGCAACGATCTTTTCCTGCAACAGCGCGCCGCCGCCGCCCTTGATGAGGTTGAGGTTGCCGTCGAATTCATCGGCGCCGTCTATGGTGACGTCGATCCAGCGGGCCTCGTCGAGGCTGATGACCTCGATGCCGACCTCGCGGGCCAGTTCGGCTGTGCGGGTGGAGGTGGGGATGCCGCGGATCTTCAGGCCGTCTTCGCGCACGAGCTCGCCCAGGCAGCGTACCATCCAGGCGGCGGTGGAGCCGGTGCCGAGGCCCACGCGCATTCCGTCCTCGATATAGTCGACGGACCGCTTTGCGGCCACGAATTTGGCCTTGTCGATCGGTGACAGCTCTCCGGTCATGCGCATCTCTCCACCTGGCGGGTTTCGTCGCCCGGTTTATAGGGAGTTTGCGCGGCAGGGGCGAGGGGTCATTTCACCCCCGCCCGCAAGTGACAGTCGATAATGCGTCTACTGCGCCCTGATTCCGGCAAGGTCGGGAGATACCACGGAGGGGAGCGTCGTGCCGCTTGGCGTGTTGCCGCCAAAAAACACGATTACTCCCGCCGCCAGAAGAAGAATGAAACCAGTGGTCTGCATCTGCGTGCTCCTTATCTGAGGATAACTTGCGTACCGGCAATGTGTTCCACCTTGGCGCGAGTCGGTTAAGCTAGTGTGAATCGGAGCGAGGTTTTGGCGTGGACCGTCGCGTCGAAGTCGTTTTTGCACGACGTTTTTGCCCCGTGACCGCATAGAGATTACTTGGGCAGCGACGGTGAATGCCGTAGGTAAGGGCGCATGTTTCTTTCAGTCTTCGATATGTTCAAAGTGGGCGTCGGCCCGTCCTCCTCTCACACGATGGGGCCGATGGTGGCCGCCGCGCGGTTCCTGGACGCGATGCGCGACTCGCCGTTCGAGTTTCACGGGGTGCGTGGCACCCTGCACGGCTCGCTGGCCTTTACCGGGGTCGGCCACGCGACGGACCGGGCGACGATCCTCGGCCTGGCGGGGTTCCGGCCCGAAGACTACGACGCCGAAAAGGCCGAAGAGGTGCTGGAGCAGATCCGCGACAGCCACACCGTGACGCCGCCGGGCCTGCCGGAGCTGCAGTTCAACCCGAAGGAAGACTTGCAGTTCGATTTCGGGCCCAACCTGCCGGGCCATGCCAACGGGATGATCCTGATGGCCACCGACAAGCAGGGCGACGTGATCCTGCAGGAGACCTATTATTCGGTCGGGGGCGGTTTCGTGCTGACGGCGGACGAACTGGCGGCGGGCAAGGACACGGACGATGGCGCGCCGGTGCCCTATCCGTTCAAGAGTGCCGCCGAGATGCTGGAGATGGCCGAGACCAGCGGCAAGACCATCGCGGAGATGAAGAAGGCCAACGAGATTTCGCGCGGCGGGTCCGAGAACCTGCGCAGCGGCGTGGCACGGATCTGGCAGGTCATGAACGATTGCATCGAGCGGGGGCTGGAAAATGACGGCATCCTGCCCGGCGGCTTGCAGGTGCGGCGCCGGTCCAAGGCGATTCACGAGGCGCTGATCGCCGAGCGGGGCACGAACCTGAACGCCCCGCACAAGATAAACGACTGGATCAGCATCTACGCCATGGCCGTCAACGAGGAGAACGCCGCCGGCGGGCAGGTGGTGACCGCGCCCACCAATGGGGCGGCGGGCGTCGTGCCTGCGGTCATCAAGTACTGGCTGGACCACGTGCCGGGCGCCAACGAACGCGATATCGAGACCTTCCTGCTGACCGCGGCGGCGATCGGCGGTCTGGTCAAGTTCAACGCGTCGATCAGCGGCGCCGAGGCGGGATGCCAGGCCGAGGTCGGCAGCGCCTCCGCCATGGGGGCGGCGGGACTGGCCGCGGTTCTGGGCGGCACGCCGGCGCAGATCGAGAATGCCGCCGAGATTGCGCTGGAGCATCACCTGGGCATGACCTGCGACCCGGTGAAGGGTCTGGTGCAGGTGCCCTGCATCGAGCGCAATGGCCTGGGGGCGATCAAGGCGGTCAGCGCGGCAAGCCTCGCGTTGCGCGGAGACGGCGTTCACCTCGTTCCGCTGGACGCGTGCATCGAGACCATGCGCCAGACCGGCGCGGACATGAGCGAGCGGTACAAGGAAACCTCGCTCGGCGGCCTGGCTGTCAACGTGCCGAACTGCTGACCGGCCATGCAGGACAACAAGGGCACGATCTCGCTCGGCATTCTGCTGATGGTCGGGTTTTCCCTGATCGCGCCGGCGATGGATGCCTCGGCCAAGCTGATCGGCGACGCGCTGGCCGTGGGACAGATCGTGGCGGCGCGATTCGGCGTGCAGGCGGCGATCCTGCTGCCGCTGGCGCTGCTGCTGGGGTGGCTGCACAAGCCGGGCGTGCGCGAGGCGGCGTTGCACCTGGTGCGCGGCGGGCTGATCCTGCTGGCGACGGCCTGTTTCTTTCAGGCATTGCGTTTCATGCCGATCGCGGATGCCATCGCCATCTTCTTCGTGGAGCCGTTCATCCTGACGCTTCTGGGCGGTGTCTTCCTGGGCGAACCGATCGGCCCGCGGCGTTATGCGGCCTGTGCGGTGGGCTTCGTCGGGGCGCTCTTCGTGATTCAGCCCAGTTTCAGCGATGTCGGTCCGGCCGCGCTGTTGCCGCTGGTGACGGCGGTGTGCTTTGCCTTCTACATGATACTGACCCGGCGTATGGCGGCGTCGATGCACCCGATCTCGATGCAGGCCTATACCGGGCTAGCCGCGCTGGTCTTGATCCTGCCGCCGCTGTGGGTGTTCGACGGTAGCGGTGTCGCGGCGCTGGATCCGTCCTGGCCGGAACAGCGCGAACTGATGTTGCTGGCGGCGGTCGGGCTGATCGCGACGGCCAGCCATGTCTGCATCAGTTTCGCACTGAAGCTGGCCCCGGCCTCGGTTCTGGCCCCGGTTCAGTATCTCGAGATCGTCGGCGCGACCGTTCTGGGATACGTGATCTTCGGGGATCTGCCCGATGCGCTGACGTTCTTCGGGATCGCGCTGATCGTGTCGGCAGGGCTGTACGTGTTCTTCCGGGAGCGGCGGCTGGAGCGGCGCCCGATGCCGGCCCCCTGACGCTCAGGCCGTGGCCCATCTGGAGGCGCTGTGCGTGAGCGCCTCGGCGGCGGTCTCGAAGGCGGAGGCGGGCAGGATGATCAGCATCTTCGGCGCCGTGACCTGCAGGGAAATCGGCCCGGTGGCCACGTTTGACGTGCCGACGCGCCCATCCGGCGTGAAGGTCAGGCCTGCGATCGGCCATTGAAGACCGTCGGAGATGCCCTCGACGACGCCAAGCGGAAAGAGCGAGACCGGCGTGCCGGGATCGAGATCCAGGGCGAAGGAGGGAGGCGCGAGAAACGCGATATCCGCGTCGCCCAGAAGGATGCAGCGCTGGCGGGGATACCTGACGAGGGCGTTGAGGTTGGCCAGGTGATGGTCGATCCGCCGCCCGGTGAAGCCCACGCCCAGGATGAGAGGGGCCTCGATGTTGCGCAGGCATTTCTCGAAATCGGTGCTGTCCTGTTCCGTGATATGGTGCAGTATCTCCTCGGGCAGACCGGCGCGGGTTTCCGGGCTGATCGAATCGAAATCGCCGATCACCGCCGCCGGGTCGAGGCCCGCCCGGCGCGCCAGATCGGCACCGCCATCCGCCGCGACGACGCAGTCGCCAATCGCCACGGCCCGCGCGAGATCGGATTCGGACAGTTTGCTGCCGCCGATGAGAGTAATGGGTTGCGGACGGTGAACAATCACGGTGAATTCCCGTTATTAATGACTATTTTGGAAACAAGACACATTCTGGCCTCGAAATGATACGGTAAAACTCTAAGAATCGGGCCGCTTTCGTCGCGGGCATCATGGTAAAAATTATGATTGCAGGCAAAGTAGGGCGAGCAAAAAGATGGTAAGTACAAGCAAAATTCTGACCGTATCCTACGGAACGTTCTCGTGCACGTTGGAAGGTTTCGATGATTCTTTCGACACCATGAAGGCGATTGCAGAGTATTTCCGCGACCTGGCTGCCGATGATCGGTATTTCGGGGCAGAGCCGCCGACGCCGGATGCCGAGATGCTGGCGCGCATTGCCGAACGCGAGATTTCGCGCCGCGTCGAGGCGCACGAGGACCAGGGGAAAATCCATCTACGCGCCGACGAAGGGCGCGGGGCCGCCGAGGCCCTGACCCATGCCGCGCCCGTGGCTGCGCCTGCAAAAACGCACACGCCCGAAGAGACTGTTGCCTCGGAAGAGCCCGCCGCGCACGAGGGTGCCGAAGCGCCGACGCAAGAGGCGGAGGCCGAGACGCCGGCGACCGTGGCCGAGGTGGCCGCCCCGGCCGCCGCCGATGCCGGCGACATCGGGACGCCCGACCCGGTGATGGAACGTGCTCCGGATGGTGGGGACGCGCCCGAGGACGCCGGGCAAGGCATTGAATTTGAGTCAGAAAAAGAAGAGGCCGCCGTGATCGGGGCCGAGGCCGGGGGCGATGCCCAGGAGTCGCCGGAGGCTTCACAGCGCTCGGACGACGACACGCCGGACGAAGATGGCACGGCGACATCCGGCGGCGCTCTCGCCCCCGATGCACATGCCGGAATCGAGATCACCGACCAGGCGATTGCCGGTCTCGCCTCGGACGAGGCCGAAGACGCGGTCGACACCGCCTCTGACCTGTCCGAGCCGCAGCAAGACGACGCCCCAGAAGCCGAGGCGCCGCAAGATGCAGATATCGAGGCGTTTGTCGCGGATGCGGCGGCGGACGAGGCCGACGCGGTGGCGCAGGAGGCGCCTCAGCCGGCAGCGGGCGAGGCGGAGGACGCAACGCTTATACCGCAGGCTCTCGGTGCAGATGAAGACGCCGGAACCGCTGCCGACCCGCAGCCGGTTGCGTCCGTGCAAGCGGTTTCCGCGGACAGTGTTGCCGAGAAACTGCGCCGGATCCGGTCGGTCGTGTCGCAGAGCGACCTCGACTATGAAGTCTCGGAATACAGCGAAGACGAGCATTCAGGCGCGGTGATGAACCGGTCTTCCGACGCGCTGGACGCCCTGTTGAACGAAAGTTTCGAAGACACGGAGGGCGCAGAGGACGCGGAGTTTGCGGCCCCCGTCGTGGAAGACGAGGACGCCGCGTTCGAATCCGATGATGTCGAGGAGACCGACCTCGAAGAGACCGGGTCGGACGAGGACACGCTCGGTGCGGTGATGGCCGGTCTCGAGCTTGTGCCGGACGAGACCGATGTGCCGATCGCCGACGCGCCCGCCGCGAAAGCGCCGGATGCCGTGCAGGAGTGGGTCGATGCGACCGAGGCGGAAGACGACGAGGACGATTTCGGCACCGCCGCCGCGGTTGACGAGGATACGCTGACCCAGCTTCTTGCGGATGCGATGCCGGAGGACGCCGCGCGTTCTGAAGTGCCGGACATTGCGGCGGATCTGGACGAGGATTTTACCGAAGACCTTGAGGACGACGATGAGTCGGAGTCTCTCTTCTCGGACCTGGACGATGCATTGGACGCCGAGGACGAGACCGGTGCGGACCATGCAGGAACGCCATTCGTGCTGGGCAAGGAGGCCCGCGTGGCGGACACGGACGCGCCCGACGTGGCGCAGCGTCCGATGAATGCACGTGTGCTGAAAATGAAGCGCACAGAGTTCGAGGCGGCGATTGCGCAGGGCGTGATCGAAGAAGAGGACGACCTCGAAGACGAGATGGGCGCGCTTGGAGACGAGGCCGTGCTCAGCCCTGAGGAAGAAGCGGACCTGCAGCGCGAGCTGGCCGAGGTCGAGGCGGAACTGACGGATCAGGGCACTCGGAAAGTGGACGACGAGGCTCTGGACGCCGAGGATTCGGCGTTCGAGGCAGAGGATGACGACACGTCCGAAGCGCACGTCGATGATGATGGCGACGTCCAACGCCCGATTGCCGCAGTGGCGCTGGATGACAGTGACGCGCCGGAGGCCGAGGTTCGGCAGGGTGCCGACACCATGGACACGGAGGACATCGGCGAGGACGATCCGTCGCAAACGCAGCGCCGGGGCCTGTCGCGACTGCTTGGAATCGGCAAACGCGCGCCCGAGGATGAAACGCGGCTCTTCGAAGAGACCGACAGCCAGATGGGCGACAAGGATGCCAGCATGCGGCGCACCGCGATCCAGCATCTGCGGGCTGCCGTCGCCGCAACCAAGGCAGAGAAAAGTGCGGGCGTGGATGTCGACCAGGGCGTGGACGACGCGCCTTACCGCTCGGACCTGGCCGAAGTCGTGCGCCCGCGCCGGCCGAATGCACCGTCGGCCTCTTCCAGGTCAGCGCGTCCGAACGAAGAGCGTGCCGCGCCGCTGAAACTTGTTGCCGAGCAGCGCGTCGATACCGAACGGGCGCCGGTGCGGCCGCGGCGCGTGTCCTCGATACACGCAAGCGTGTCGACGTCTGACGATGGCGGTTTTACCGCCTTCGCGGAGGAGATGGGCGCGACCAGGCTGTCCGAGCTGCTGGAGGCCGCGGCGGCGTATATGTCCGATGTCGAAGGCCACTCCGAATTCACGCGCCCGATGCTGATGGGCAAACTGAAGGAAGCGAAGAACGGGAATTACAGCCGCGAGGATGGCCTGCGCTCGTTTGGCCAGCTGTTGCGGGAAGGCAAGCTGCGCAAGGTGCAGGGCGGCCGGTTCTCGGCCACGGAAGAGACCGAGTTTCGCGCCCAGGCGCGCAACGTCGGCTGACATGCGGCGACAGACCTGAAAAGCCCCGGTCGTGCGCCGGGGCTTTTGCCGTTTCAGTGAATTCCGCTGAACGCCTGGCGCCGCACGTCGCAGGGCGCCTGGCCGTACTTGCGCTGAAACCAGCGCTTCATCAGCGTGACGTTGGAAAATCCGCAGGCAAGGGCGACTTCGCCCAGCGGCAAGGCGGTCTGCATCATCAGGTCGTTGGCCCGGTCAAGCCGCAGGTCGCGGTACACCTTCAAGGGCGAACGGCCAAGTTTCTCGGCAAAGCCGCGTTCCAGTTTTCGTGCGGAAATACCAATTATTTCAGCTATTTGCGCAACGCTTAGCGTGTCTTCGATATGGTCTTCCATGATCTGAAGCGCATCCGATATCACGTCGCAGCCCTGCGCCAGACGCTGCATCCGCCAGCGCTCGCCAGACCCGGCGGCGGGCTGGGTGCCGGTCTCTTGCAGGCCCAGGTCGCAGGCCAGTGCCACTTCGGTGAACTTGCCCTCGCGGGCGCCGATCAACTCGACCATCATCCGCATGGCGGCGGCAGGCCCCGTGGCGCTGCTGAGCGCCTTGTGGTGGCAGGTGGTGTCGTCATGCATCTCGACATTGGCGCAGCTTTCCTGAACGCCGGCGCGAAAGGCGGAATGCACCGAAACGCGCTTGGCCCCCAGGACCCCGGCGGCCAGCGGCACGAAGACGGCGCCGCCGACGACGCAGACTCGCGCCGCGTTGCGGATGGCCGCCCGCAGCGGCGACAGGTCGGACTTGGCGGGGCGCCAGGGCTGATCGGTTCCGCCGACCAGGACGAGCACCTGGTGCGGCGCGCAGAGGGTCGTGTCGCGGCAGGCCCGCCGGGTCGCGTCGATCAGTGACCAGCTGTAGATGTCCTGGCCGAGAATCCGGTTGGCGCGGCGCAGGACGTGGATGCAGGTTTCGGCGACGAAGGCGCTGGAGGCCTCCTGCACAACGAAGACGAAGGTGTCCGACAAGCTGCGCTGGTCGCGCAGCGGGCGCGGATCGGGGGTGCCGAGGGGATCGAGGTTTGAAAGGTACATGTCTTGTCTGACTTTCCCTGTTGCGAACGGATCCCTGAATTCCGTGCTTGGTGATCTTGCCTTTAGGTTACGTTGAGGAGCGAGGTCTCTACCGCGTGCAGGAAGGAGCCTGCAGAGGAGGATGCGGAGAGGAGGAGATAGGCGGTGGGGCCGGTGCGGAGGATCAGCACGCCCAGGTGCTCCATGACCGTGCGCGCGGCGGCGCCTTCGGCAAAGGCATCGGGGTGCAGGTCGATCGGGCAGATGCGTTCCAGCGCGGTGCGGGCCAGCGGGCCCTCGAGAACGAGGCCGGACCAGACATCGGTCTGGTCGGTGGTGTAGGCCGCGCCCTTGAGCAGGCTTTGCACATGCGGTTCGGCGTCGGGCGTCGCGCGGGTGAAGATCGCGAAGGCCTGATCGGGGCCGAGGCGCACGAGGCGGGTGTCGTCCTTGCCCATGACAGAGTGGCCCGGCGCGGGCAGGTCGGCGTCGAAGGCGGATTTGATCGCTTTCAGCGCCGCGTCCTCGGCCCCGAGGGGCAGGGCGATGGACACGATCGCCAGGTCGGCGGGCGCGTGAAGCCGCGTGTCGCCGAAGCTGTGGTCGAAGCCCTTGAGGGGCGGTTCCGAGGTGAGGGTGAAATCAGCCACGCAGACGCTCTCCTTCCGGGTCGACGAAATGGGCCGAAACGATTTCGACCTCCATTTCGGTGCCGTGCACGGGACTGACCGCGCGGACGATCTCGCCCATGCGCTCGTGCCCGCTCTTGATGAAGCCCAGGCCGATATGGTGGCCGAGGTTGGGCGAATAGGCGACCGAGGTCATCCAGCCCTGGTCATGCTCCATGTCGGAAGGGGCATGTTTATTGAGAAAATGCGAGCCGGCGATCAGTTTCTTGTCGCGGTCGACGGGGCGGAAGCCGACCAGCCGCACGGCGTCTTCGCGGGTCAGTTCGGGGCGTTGCGCCAGAACCTGGCCGATGCATTCCTTCTTCTGGCTGACCATCTTGCCCAGCCCGATATTGTGGGCGGTGGTCTGGCCATTGAGTTCATTGCCGGTGCAGTGGCCTTTCTCGATCCGCATGACGCCGAGCGCCTCGGTTCCATAGGGTGCTGCATCGAATTCCTTGCCGGCCTCGTTCAGCACCGCCATCATGGAGTTCCCGTACCGGGCGGGCACGGCGATTTCATACGCCATCTCGCCCGAGAACGAGATCCGGAAGAGCCGCGCGGGCGTGCCGCCGCAGACGGTGACGTGACCGCAGGCCATGAAGGGGAACGCCTCGTTCGAGATGTCGTGGTCGGCGTCGATCACCTTGCGCAGAAGGTCGCGGGACTTGGGTCCGGCGACGGCGAACTGCGCCCAGCCGTCGGTGGTGGAGATCAAGTGCACGTCCATGTCGGGCCAGAGGCACTGGCGCGCGAACTCCAGACGGCGGAAGACAGTGACAGCGTTGGCGGTGGTGGTGGTCATCACGTAATGGTCTTCACCCAGCCGCGCGGTCGTGCCATCGTCGTAGCAGATCCCGTCCTCGCGCAGCATCAGGCCGTAGCGGACCCGGCCGACCTTGAGGGTCGAGAAGGTGTTGGCGTAGACCTTGTCGAGGAAGGCACCGGCATCCTTGCCCTGGATGTCGATCTTGCCCAACGTGGTGACGTCGCAGATGCCGACGCTCGTGCGGGTCGTCAGCGCCTCGCGGTCGACGGAATCGCGCCAGCCCTTCTCGCCCGGACGCGTGTACCATTCGGCCCGCAGCCAGTTGCCCACGGTGACGAAGCTGGCGCCGTTCTCCTCGGCCCATTTGTGGCTGGGGGTCAGGCGGTAGGGGCGGAAATCCTTGCCGCGCGCGCGTCCGGCCAACGCGCCGATAGGCACGGGGGTGTAGGGCGGGCGGAAGATGGTGGTGCCGACCTCGGGGATGGTCTTGCCGCGTTCCTCGGCCAGGATCGCGAGGCCGGCGATGTTCGAGGTCTTGCCCTGATCGGTGGCCATGCCCATCGTCGTGTAGCGCTTGAGCAGTTCGACCGAGCGGAAACCCTCGGTGTTGGCGAGCTTGATGTCCTTGACGGTGACATCGTTCTGCAGGTCGACCCAGGCGCGGTGCTTGCTTTGCCTGACGTGCCAGAAGGCGGCGGCCTCGCGCGGCTCATCCTCGGCATGCGGCAGGTCGGCGGTCTTGGCCTTGATCCCGAGCGCGTCGAGCTGGGCGGTGGCCTGCGCCTGGCCTTCGGCCAAGGCGGCGGCGAGGGTCATGGACCCGTTCGCGGCCCCGGCGACGGCCATGCCGACGGGCAGGTCGCCATCCGGCACGAAGGCGCAGAGGTCGTCGCGCCATGTAGGGCGGCCGCGCTGGTGGCAGGTGAGGTGCACGTTGGGGTTCCAGCCGCCGGACACAGCCAGCGCGTCGACAGGAATGACCTTGCCATTGGTCAGGGTGATCGACTTTACGCCCTTGCGCCCGATGGTGTTCATAACCGCCGCGCCCGCGACATGCCGGACGCCTGGCAGGTCGATGGGGGCCGGTTTGTCACGGCTGTCGACCACGACCGGAACCTCGACGCCCTTGGCCAGGAGATCTGCGGCGGTGCGCCAGCCGTCGTCGTTGTTGGTGAATACGGCGACGTGCTTGCCCGGGGTGGCGGCATAGCGGTTGGCATAGCTGCGCACGGCGCTGGCCAGCATGATGCCGGGGCGGTCATTGTTGCCGAAGGCGATGGGGCGCTCGGTGGCGCCAGCGGCCAGAACGGCGCGCCTGGAATAGATGCGCCATAGGACCTGGCGCGGCTTGCCGCCGCCTTCGGCGAGGTGATCGGTGCAGCGTTCGAGCGCGCCGTAGATGCCGTGATCGTAAGCGCCGTAGACCGTGGTGCGGTGCATGAGACGGACGTTGTCCATCGACGCCAGCTCGGCGGCGGTCTCTGCGGCCCAGTCGGTGCCGGACATCCCGCCCAGTTCCAGTGTCTCGGCGTTGAGGCGGCCGCCGGGGCGGAAATCCTCATCCGCGAGGATCACACGGGCACCGGCGCGCGCGGCTGTCAGCGCGGCCATCAGTCCGGACGGGCCTGCGCCGATGACCAGCAGGTCGCAATGCAGGAAGCCCTTGTCATAGGTGTCGGGGTCGTCCTTCATCGACAGGCGGCCAAGGCCGGCGGCGGCGCGGATGATCGGCTCGTAGAGCTTTTCCCAGAACGCCTTGGGCCACATGAAGGTCTTGTAGTAGAACCCCGCCGACAGGAAGGGCGAGAAGAAGTCGTTGACCGCCAGGAGGTCGTAGTCCAGCGAGCCGCGATGGTTCTGCGAGGTGGCGTTGAGGCCATCGAAGAGCTCGACCATCGTGGCGCGTGTGTTCGGCTCCTGGTAGGCGCCCTCGCGCAGGTGGACCAGCGCGTTGGGTTCCTCGGAGCCGTCGGTGAACACGCCGCGCGGGCGGTGATACTTGAAGGACCGGCCCACCAGAAGCTGACCGTTGGCCAGAAGCGCCGAGGCCAGCGTGTCGCCGGGGTGGCCCCGGAACCACTTGTTATTGAAGCGGAACTTGATCTCTTTCGAGCGGTCGATCAGGCCGCCCTTGATGCGGTTCTTCTGGCTCATTTGCCGCGCCCCCGTTTGCGTGCCACGTCGCGGGCCAGTTCGACTGCCGTGATCTCGTGCGTGAGGGTGTTGCGCGTGACCACCAGCCAAGAGCGGTCGCCCTGTTCGTGATACCAAAGCTCCTGGTGCTGGCCTGCCGGGTTGTCGCGCAGGTAGCCATAGCTGTGGAATTTCTCCATCGCGTCGTCGGCCTGCCAGTCGGGCCGGTCGATGAGGGTGGCATCGCCGAGATAGACGAACTCGGCAGCGTCGCGCGGGCCCAGAAGGGGATGGTCGATGATCATGTCTGTATGCCCCTCAGTGCAGGTTGGGCTGGTTGCCCATGCCTTTTTCGTCGATCAGGTTGCCGGTCATGAACCTATCCAGCCGCATTTGCGTGGCGGTGGGGTGCGGCTCGTCCCTGGCAAGCAGGTGGGCATAGCAGAAGCCCGAGGCGGGCGTGGCCTTGAACCCGCCATAGCACCACCCGCCGTTGAAATAGAGCCCGTCGATATGGGTCCTGTCGATGAAGGGCGAGCCGTCCATCGACATGTCCATGACCCCGCCCCAGGACCGCAGCAGGCGGGCGCGGCCGATCATTGGCATGATCGCCATGCCGCCTTCGCAGACGTCCTCGACCACCGGAAGGTTGCCGCGTTGGGCGTAGGTGTTGTAGCCGTCGATGTCGCCCCCGAAGACCAGCCCGCCCTTGTCGGACTGGCTGACGTAGAAATGGCCGGCGCCGAAGGTGATCACGCCGGGAATCGTCGGCTTCAGGCCCTCGGACACGAACGCCTGCAGCACGTGGCTTTCAATTGGCAGGCGCATGCCGGCCATCGCGGCGACGCGGCCGGAGGACCCGGCGACGCACATCGCCACTTTTTTGGCGCGGATCGGGCCGCGCGAGGTCTCGACCCCGAGGCAGCGGCCATTCTCGATCTGAAAGCCCGTGACCTCGCAATTCTGGATGATGTCGACACCGCGGCTGTCGGCGCCGCGGGCATAGCCCCAGGCGACGGCGTCGTGCCGGGCGGTGCCGCCGCGGCGTTGGAACAGCCCCCCCTTGATGGGGAAGCGGGCGTTTTCATAGTCGAGGAACGGCAGTTCCTTTTTCAGCTGCGCGGCATCGACCAGTTCGGCATCGGCGCCGGCAAGGAACATCGCGTTCGCGCGCCGCACGAAGGCGTCGCGCTGGCCGTCGGTGTGGATGAGGTTGAGGATCGAGCGCTGCGAGACCATCGAGTTGTAGTTCGTGTCCTGCTCGAGGTTTTCCCACAGCTTCATCGAGAATTCGTAGAACGGCTCGTTGCCGGGCAGCAGGTAGTTGGAGCGGATGATCGTGGTGTTGCGCCCGATATTGCCCGAGCCGAGCCAGCCCTTTTCCAGGACGGCGACGTTGGTCAGGCCGAATTCCTTGGCGAGGTAATAGGCCGTCGAGAGGCCATGCCCGCCGCCGCCGATGATGACGATGTCGTATTCCGCCTTGGGCTCGGGCTCGCGCCAGGCGCGTGTCCAACCCTTGTTGCCGGTCAGGCCTTCCCAGAGGACCTTGAACCCACTGTAGCGCATAAGATGATTCCCACGATTGCTGGGACCCAGTTTGCGGCAATCCTGACGAATGGACTTTTCCATAACGGACGGATAATTTTCTATTATGGACAATATTGGTTCAAATCCGGCCATCTCGCGGCGCGTCGGGATCTTGCCGATCCCCGGCTTCGCGATGATGTCTTTCGCGGCGCTGACCGAACCGATGCGAGCGGCGAACCTGCTGGCGCGGCAAGAGCTGTACGAGGTCATGACCGTCGGTTCGGACATGCAGCCGATCCAGAGTTCCGGGGCGGGCATGGTCGCGCCGCTTGTCGAGGTGGGCGAGACGGACGCGTTCGATTACCTGTTCGTCATCGCGGGTGGGGACCCGACGCTTTACGATGATCGCAATGTGCTGAACTGGCTGGCGCGGCTGGCCCGGGCCGGGGTGCCGCTGGGCGGTGTCTCGGGCGGGCCGATCATCCTGGCGCGCGCAGGGCTGATGAACGGGCGGCGCATGACGGTGCACTGGGAACATGCCGCGGCGCTGGCGGAAATCTCGCCCAGCCTGGTGCTGGAACGCTCGCTTTACGTGATCGACCGGGACCGGGTGACCTGTGCGGGCGGCACCGCGCCGATGGACCTGATGCATGCGCTGATCACGCAGCACCATGGCGCGCATTTCGCGCGGCTGGTCAGCGACTGGTTCATGCATACCGAGATTCGCCCCTCGGCCGGGCCGCAGCGGGCGGGGTTGGTCGAGCGTGTGGGCACGACGGTCCCGGCGGTGCTGGACGCGGTGGAGGCGATGGAGGCGAACGTGGCCGATCCGCTGGAACTGTCGCGGCTGGCGCAGGTGGCGGGCCTGTCGCCCCGGCAGCTGAACCGGCTGTTTCACGACAAGCTGGGGCGGTCGGTGATGCGGTATTACCGCGAATTGCGGCTGGAGAAGGCGCAGAGCCTCTTGCGAAACTCGCCACTCAGCCTGACCGAGATCGCGCTGGCGACGGGCTTTGCCAGTTCGGCGCATTTTTCGCGCGCCTACAGTGCGCGGTTCGGGCAGCCGCCTTCCGCCTATCGGTAGGTTTGCGTCAGGCGGCGTCCGGTTTGCGCAGTATGGCTTGTCTTGCCCACGTGCCGCGTTACGGTGCGGGCAAAGCAAAGGTGAGGGTCCCCATGCATATTCTGGTCCTGCAACATGAGCGCGTCGAGCATCCGGCGGTGTTTCGCAAGTTCCTGAAGGAGGACGGGCACAGCTGGGATGCGATCGAACTGGACGAAGGCGAGGCACTGCCCGACAGCATGGACGGCTACGATGCGCTGTGGGTGCTGGGCGGTCCGATGGACACCTGGCAGGAAGATGAACACCCTTGGCTGAAGGATGAGAAGGCGTTCATCCGCGAGGCGGTCGAGGGGCAGGGTGTGCCGTATCTCGGCCTGTGCCTGGGGCACCAGTTGCTGGCCGATGCGCTTGGCGGTGCGGTGGGGCCGTCGAAGACGCCCGAAATCGGCGTGCTGGACGTGCAATTGACCGAGGCGGGCGCGAGTGGCGTTCTGTTTGACGGGCTACCGGAGGTCTTTCAGGCTTTGCAGTGGCACTCGGCCGAGGTGACGGCCTTGCCCGAAGGTGCGCAGGTGCTGGCCACTTCGCCCGCCTGCCCGGTGCAGGCGATGAAATGGGGGACGCGGGCCTATTCGATGCAGTTCCACATCGAGATCGAGCAGGACACGGTCGAGGTCTGGGGGGACATCCCGGAATATGCCGATGCGCTGGAAAAGGCGCTGGGCCCAGGATCGCTGCCCGGATTCCAGGCCGAGTGCGCCAAACGCATGGACATGTTCAACGACATGGCCGAGCGCATCTATATCAACTGGCTTCAGGCGACCGCACGGACCTAGGACGTCTGAAAGGCGAAGGGCGGGGTTTCGGGCGCAAGCTGGGCTTTCCCGGCGATGTAATCCGCCGCCCGCGCCGCGATCATTTGGGTGGGGGCGTTCAGGTTGGCGCTGATCACGCGGGGCATGACCGAGGCGTCGACCACGCGCAGGCCCTCGACCCCGTGCACGCGAAAGCGGTCGTCGACCACGGCGTCGGCGTCGTGGCCCATCCGGCAGGTGCCGCAAGGGTGAAAATCGGTGGTGACATTGGCGCGGATCCAGTCGCGGATCTGGGCGTCGGTTTTCACGTCCGGGCCGGGGTCGATCTCGACATCGCGGAACGGGTCGAAGGCGCTCTGGCCGATCAGGTCGCGAACGCGGTGGATGCCTTCGACCAGCTCGTCGAGATCATGGGGATCGGACAGGTAGTTAAACTGCAGGTTCGGATGGTCTGACGGGTCTGTCGAGGCGAGGCGCAGCGTGCCCCGGCTGCGGGGGCGCAGCTGGTCGACATGGCAGGCGAAGGCTTGCAGCAGGGTAATCTTCGGCCCGTTGTATTCGAAGCCGACGGGGCCGAAATGATATTGCAGGTTGGGATAGGCGACGTCGGCGTTGCCCCGGATCAGACCGCCGGCCTCCCATATGTTCGAGGCGGCGACGCCGTTGCGGGCAAACACCCATTGCGCCCCGGCGCGAAACTTGTTCCAGGGCCGGTCGACGCGGTGGATGGGAAAGCTGACGCGGCTTTTGCATTGCACGATGACGCTGGCATGATCCTGCAGGTTGGCCCCCACGCCGGGCAGGTCGTTGGCCACGTCGATGCCCGTCTCCGACAGGTGGGCGGCGGGGCCGATGCCTGACAGCATCAAGAGCTGCGGCGAGTTGATGGCGCCGCCCGAGAGGATCACTTCGCCCGCGGCGTGAAAGGTCCGTGCCTGGCCGCGATAGAGGACGCGCACGCCTGTGGCGCGGTTGCCGCTGAGTTCGATCCGCTGGACCGCCGCGCCGGTCAGGAGGGTGACGTTGCCGCGTTGGAGAGCTGGGCGCAGATGCGCAACCGCCGCGCTGCACCGCAGCCCATGGCGCTTGGTGGCATCGAACCGCGCGACGCCCTCGGGGGTGTGGCCGTTGAGGTCGTCGGAGCGGCCCTGGCCTGCCTGCGCGCCGGCCTCGAGGAAGGTATCGTAGAGCGGGTTGTAATAGTCGCCACGGGTGACGCCGAGGGGGCCCGCGTCGCCACGATAGGCATCGCCGCCACGCGAATAGGTTTCCCCGGCCCGGAAATAGGGCAGGCAATTCTCGTAGCGCCAGTCGGACAGGCCGAACTCGTCGGCCCAGCCGTCATAATCCAGCGGATGGCCCCGCATGTAGACCATCGAGTTGATCGAGGAGGACCCGCCGACGACCTTGCCGCGCGGCATGAAGATCTCGCGGTCCTGCGCGGCGGGCTCGGGCGCGGTCTCGTAGTTCCAGTTCAGCTTGGGATCGCACCACGTGCGGTAGACCCCTGCCGGGATGTGGATGAAAAGATCGCGGTCCATCGGCCCTGCTTCGAGGACGAGAATGGACTTGGATGTGTCCTGGCCCAGCTTGTTGGCGAGCGTGCAGCCGGCCGAGCCCGCGCCGACGATGATGTAGTCGTACTCGCGCGCCGGTTGGCTCATGCGTCCTTGCCCCACCCTTCGGACTGCATCTCGCGCAGGCGGCTGGCGGTGCGTTCGAATTCGAAGCTGCCTTCGCCCTCGACATACAGATATTCCGGCGCGGCGGCGGCAGAGCAGATCAGCTTGACCTTCGCCTCGTAGAGGGCGTCGATCAGGGTGACGAAACGCTTGGCCTCGTTGAAGTTGGAGCGGCTGAGCTGGGGGATGTTCTCCAGCACCAGCACCCGGGCGGCCTGGGCCAGTGCGAGATAGTCGGCGGGGCCGAGAGGCCGACCGCAAAGGTCATAGAAGGTGGCCCGCGCGACGCCGTTGTGAAAGGCCGGGATCTCGACCTCGCGCTTGTTGACGACCAGTGTCAGCGGCTCACCCTTGCCATCGGTCAGGTCCTTCCAGACCTCGTTGATTTTCGCCCGCGCCTCGGGGTTGACGGGCGTGAAATAGGTTGGGCTGCCCGCCAGCCGACCTTGCCGGTGGTCGGTGGGGCTGACCATCTCGTGGATGACCATCCGCTCTTTCAGACGCTCGATGAAAGGCAGGAAAAGCTGCCGGTTGAGACCGTCCTTGTACAAGTCGTCAGGCACGCGGTTCGAGGTTGTCACCACGGTGACCCCCGACTCGAACAGCGACTCGAAGAGGCGGCCGACGATCATGGCATCGGTGATGTCGGTGATCTGCATCTCGTCGAAGGCAAGACAGCGGACGGACTCGGCCACCGCCTTGGCGACGGGGGCAAGCGCGTCTTCCTTGCCGGCGGCGCGCGCCTTGTGCATCCCGGCATGGACCTCTTGCATGAAGGCATGGAAATGCACGCGGCGCTTGGGCACCGACAGGGTTTCCACGAACATGTCCATCAGCATCGACTTGCCGCGCCCGACGCCGCCCCAGATGTAAAGGCCCTTGGGCGCTTCGACCTGCTTGCGGAAGAAGCCCTTTTTCTGGGGTTGTGCCAGATCGACGCGCAGACGCTCCAGCTCCTCGACCACGGCGACCTGGGCCTCGTCGCGTTTCAGGACGCCCTCGTCGATCAGCCGTTCGTATCTGTCGGGAACCGTTTCCATGCCCTCGTGGATACCGAAGCCGGAGCGGCGTGGAAAGCAGGAAGCCGATCGCGGAACGGAATTGTGTGCATCACAATCGCTGAATTGACGCCCGGCAACGGGCGGGTAATGTCGCCGCATTGTTCGGAGGGCCCAATGCAGAAATCCGCGTCGATTTTCACGCCTGTCCTGGTGGCGGGCTGCCTGATAATGCTGGTGTCCTTCTCGATCCGGGCGGCGTTCGGGGTTTTCCAGATCCCGATTGCCGAGGAGTTCAACTGGCTGCGGGTGGAGTTCAGCCTTGCCATCGCGGTTCAGAACCTGGCCTGGGGGATCGGCCAGCCGATATTCGGCGCGATTGCGGAAAAGGTGGGCGACCGCAAGGCCATCATCCTCGGTGCGTTGATGTATGCCGCCGGGCTGGTCCTGTCGTCCTTTGCAACGACGCCGCTGGCGCACCAGCTTTACGAGGTGCTGGTGGGCTTCGGTATCGCGGGCACCGGGTTCGGCGTGATCCTGGCCGTGGTGGGCCGCGCGAGCAGCGACGAGAACCGCTCCATGAGCCTTGCCATCGCGACGGCGGCCGGATCGGCGGGGCAGGTGTTCGGCCCGCCGGTTGCGGAGTACCTGCTGTCGATGATGGGCTGGCAGTCGGTCTTCCTGATCTTCGCGGTGGCGATCCTTGCCGTGCTGGCCTGCCTGCCGCTGATGCGGGCGCCGGAGCCTGTCAGCACGACGGAGCTGGAAGAGACGATGGGCCAGATCCTGGTCAAGGCGTTCCGGGACCCGAGTTACACGCTGATCTTCCTGGGGTTCTTTTCCTGCGGCTATCAGCTGGGGTTCATCACCGCGCATTTCCCGGCCTTCGTGACGGAGTATTGCGGGCCGATCGCGGCGGGCAGCGTGTTGCACAACATGGGGGTGACCACGACCTCGGCGCTGGGGGCGGTGGCCATCGCGCTGATCGGGCTGGCCAATATCGCGGGCACGCTGACGGCGGGGTGGCTGGGCAAACGCCATTCCAAGAAGCTGTTGCTGGCCGGAATATACACCGGGCGGACGCTCGTCGCGGCGGCCTTCATCATGTTTCCGATCACGCCGACCAGCGTGCTCTTGTTCTCGGCGGCGATGGGGTCACTCTGGCTGGCCACCGTGCCGCTGACCAGCGGGCTGATCGCGCATATCTACGGGCTGCGTTACATGGGCACGCTTTACGGCATCGTGTTCTTCAGCCACCAGCTGGGCAGTTTCCTGGGTGTTTGGCTGGGAGGGCAGTTGTATGATATCTACGGGAACTACTCGATGGTCTGGTGGATCGGCGTGGGAGTGGGCGCATTTTCGGCAATCGTGCATCTTCCGGTAAAAGAGCGGGTGCTGCCGCGCAGTGCCTTGGCCTGACGCTTGTCGCGGTGCTTGGGCTGACCGCAGGCCCGGCGGCGGCGGATGAGGTGAAGCAGTGGATCGCCACCACGCCCGAACGCTATAGACAAGCGTTGCGCGCGGGGCAGGAGGATCCGACGTTCTCGGCCTTTCGCGAGATGTGTCCGGCGGATGTCTTTCGCGACCTGGGCCGGGAGCCGGGCGGGTCGCGGGACTGTACCCAAAGGCCGGGATGGTGCCTGGCGCTGTGCCGGGCGGGGCAGGCGCGGGCCTGTTTCGGGCTGGCGCGGGCGGTGGAAATCGAGTTGGACGTCGAGGGCCAGGCCACGGTGAAATATCCCTTCTTCATGGCGGCATGCGCGGCGGGAGACGCGAATGCGTGCACGAACGCCGGCGCGAGTGCCGCGCGGGGCAGTTGGATCGCCGGATCGCAGCCGGCCGCTGCCGCAGCGCCGGCGTGTCAGGTGCGCACTTATGAGACGGCCTGCACGGCGCGGGCGCCCTGGGGCTGTTACATGCTGGGCGCGGAAAGGGCGCAGGCGGGTGACAACGCTAAGGCGCAGGAGGCATGGCAGCGCGCCTGCGATATCGACCCTGATGGCAGCGCCTGCGACGCCGCGCGTGCCCAACTGGATTAGGGGGCCGCGTCCTGCGCGACGTGAAGCGTGTCCAGGGCCCGGGTGACCTCGGTCACATGGGTGTAGGCCAGCGTGTGCCCGGCGCCCGGGATGACCACGTTGCGCGCTTCGGGGTTCAGTTCTGTCAGCCGGTCGTGGCCCGCAAGGGGGATCACCTCGTCGGTTTCGCCCCAGATTGCCAAGGTCGGTATCCCGGCGTTGTGGATGGCGCGGTGAGCAGGGGCGAGGTCTTCGTCCATGATGCCCCTGAGCGAGGACAGCACGGCGGGCGCGAACCCGTGTTTCCGGCTTTCGGCCATTTGCAAGTCGACCATGTTCGGAATGCCCGACGGCAGGCCGCGTTCGGATTCAAGAGAGCGTCGCAGGCTGCGAGGGTAGAAGGCCCGCATCATCCACTTGCCGATATTGGGGTGGTTGATGGCCATCCCTGCGACCGGCCCGAGATCATGCCCAAGCCCGGCCGGAGCGATCAGGCAAAGCTGCTGCACCCGCGTGGGATGTGCGGCGGCGAACCCGGTGGCGATGGCCCCGCCCATGGAATAGCCGAGCAGTGTGAAGCCGCACCCGATGCCCTGGTGATCTAGCAGCGCGGCAAGCTGGGCGTTGAAAAACGCGCTGTCCTGTTCGCCCTTCGGACAGGCCGACAGGCCGCGGCCATAAAGGTCATAGGTCAGGACGCGAAAGCCCATCCCGGCGAGGTGGTCGGCCAGCGGACCCCAGACGAAGCTGGGCGTGGTCAGCCCGTGCACGCAGACAGCCACAGGGCCATCCTCGGGTCCGCGCCACTGGAACCAAGTCGGGCCGTTTGGCAGATCCGCCACTTGCCCCGCGGCCGCGGCCCGCTGTTTGTCCGTCACACGGGGACGGAACGCCTCGGCAATGAAGGGGGCGGCGACAAGGGCCGTTCCGGCGGACAGGAACGCCCAGCCGATCACTTGGCCGCTTTCCAAGCGTCAAGGATGTAACGGCTGGTCATGAGGTCCAGATGCGCGCCGCCGCCGTTTTTGAAAAGAGTGATCTCCTGGTCGCTGCGCCGGCTGAAATTTTCCGGCTCGTAGTAGTCGGCCACAAGGTCATCGCGCGTGATCGTGCCGGCCTCGAGCGGGATCTTGATCTCGCCGATATGGCCCACGGTCGTGTCGTAGCTGTCGACGAAGACGCGGGCGCGTTGCAGGGCCGTGTCATCAGCCTCTCGCATGTCGGGGCGGTAGGCGCCGATGAGGTCGATATGCTGGCCGGGCTGGAACCAGTCGCCCTTCAGCACCGGGTCGGTCGACATGGTGGCCGAGGTCACGATATCGGCGGCACGCACGGCGGTTTCCAAATCATCGGCTACGGTCAGGCCGGGGCAATCCTCGACCATCGCCTCGGCATTGGCGCGGGTGCGGTTCCAGACGGTGAACTGCGCGTCAGGAAAGCCCGCGCTGTAGGCCTGGAAGAGCGACCGGCCCACGGTGCCCGCGCCGACGATCAGAATGTTGCGGCTGTCGGGCCGGGCCAGGCGTCGGGCGGCAAAGAGGCTGTCGCCGGCGGTTTTCCACTTGGTCACGAGGTGGAAGTCGATGACGGCCTCCAGGCTGCCGTTCGCGTCGGAAAAGACGCTGACCGAGCCGTTGATCATCGGGTCGCCCTTGTCGGGGTTGCCGGGGAAGATCGTGGCGGATTTGACCGCCAGCCCCATGCCGTCGATCCAGGCCGACCGGCTGAGCAGCGTGTCGGGATCGCGGTAGAGGAAGGTATCTCCGATCTCGGCCTTGGGGCGTTCATGGCCCGCCTCGAAGGTCTCGCAGAGCGCCAGCCAGTCGAGCAGCGCCTCGCCTTCGTCGAAGGGGATGATGGAAATGCTCATTGGGGGCGCTCCTTGCTGTTGGTATCGCAAGGTATGCGTGCTGGCGCGGGGCGCGTCAAACCCTGCAGGGGTCACAGGTGGCTGGGCTCGTCACTCGCGACGATCTGGTCCTTCCGGGATTCGCGCCAGATCAGGTAGAGGCCCGAGCCGAGGATCAAGGCGATGCCGATCCACGCGGTGCGGTCGGGCCATGTGCCGAAGACGGTCACGCCCCACATGATGGCCATGGGCATGGCGACATACTCGAACGGTGCGGCGAAGGCGGCCTCGGAAATACGGTAGGCCTGGCTGATGAAGAAACCGCCCATCACGCCGCTGACGCCCAGCATGATCAGGATCCACCAGTCATGCGTCGCGATAGGCCCCCAGGCGCGGAACAGGAAGGCCAGCGAGGCGTGATCCTGCTGGGCGAACTTGCCGTCGCCGATAGAGAGGCCGATGATGCTGCAGGCGATGATGAAGGTGATCTGGATATAGACCGCCATGGTCGCTGCCGATTCCGTGCCGCCGACCTTGCGCGCGACCATGTGGATCACGGCATAGAGCACGGCCGCGGCCATGGGCAGGAGGGCGGCAACCTGAAAGGCCGAGGTGCCGGGTTTGACGATCACCAGGACGCCCACGAAGCCGACGGCGATGGCGGTCCAGCGGCGGGCGCCCACGGTCTCGCGCAAGAAGATCACCGAGAAGACGGTGATGACCAGCGGCGAGATGAAGAACACCGCGACCGCGTCGGCGATGGGCATCGCCGCCAGCCCGAGAAAGAGGCAGGAGTTGGCCCCGACCACGCAGACCCCGCGCAGAAGGTGGGCGCCGGGCCGCCGCGTGCGCAGCACCCGCAGACCGTAGATGGGCAGGAACACGATTGAAAAGGTGAGCAGCGCGATGGCCGACCGGAAGAAGACGATCTGGTGCAGGGCGTAGTCATCCGACAGGAACTTGATGCCCACGTCGTTCAGCGAAAAGCACATGACAGCCAGCAGGGCACAGCCCGCCCCGGCAAGGTTCGTGCGCGACACGCTCATGCCTGCGCCGCCTTGCGCACCATGCGTTCCAGCGCGTCGAGAAAGCGCGATCGGTCGGCCTTGGTAAACCCCTTGCCGCCGCCCTGCCGGAACGGATCGGCGGCGCGCAGGTCGCTCATCAGGTCGCGGGTGGCCAGCGCGTTGCCGATATTGGCTTGCGTCAGCGCCTCGCCGTTGTGTTTGAGCACCAGCGCGCCGGCCTCGACACATTTGGCGGCAAGGGGGATGTCGCCGGTGATCACCACGTCGCCCGGCCCGGCACGCTCGGCGATCCACATGTCGGCCACGTCGGGGCCGTCGGGCACGATGATGGTTTCCACCAGCGGATTGCGCGAGGGGCGCAGGCCGCCGTTGGAGACGATGAAGATCTTCTGCTTGTGACGGGTGCCCACCCGCTCGACCTCGTCCTTGACCGGACAGGCATCGGCATCGACGTAGAGGGACATGGGCCTATTCCGCCGCCCGGGCGGCGCGCGCGACCTTGTATTCCTCGGGAATAGGCATCCGGTTGAACGCATCGAGACCGGCGATCTTGTAGGCCTCGGCCAGTGTGGGATAGTTGAACGTATTCTGCACGAAGTAATCCACCGTGCCCTTGAGGTTCAGCACCGCCTGCGCAATGTGGATGAGCTCTGTCGCGCCTTCGCCGACGATCTGGACGCCCAGCACACGGCGGGTTTTCAGCGACACGAGCATTTTCAGCATCCCGTGTTCCAGCCCCATGATGTTGCCGCGGGATGTTTCGCGGAAGCGGGCGATGCCGACCTCGTAAGCGATGCCGCGTTCCTGCATTTCTTCCTCGGACATGCCGCAGGTGGAAATCTCGGGCACGGAGTAGATCCCGTAGGGAAACCAAGGACTTTCGGGCAGGGTGGGCGTGTCAAGTGCGTGGCAGGCGGCGATGCGGCCCTGCTGCAAGGAGGTCGAGGCCAGCGAGGGGTGCCCGATCACATCCCCGGCGGCGTAGATATGCGGCACGTGGGTCTGGTAGGTCTTGCGGTCTACTTCCAACCGACCGCGGTGGTCGGTCTTCAGCCCGGCCTTGTCGAGGCCCAGGCGGTCGGTGGCGCCCATGCGCCCGGCGGCGAAGAGCAGCATTTCGGATCGGACGTGCCGCCCGTTGGCCAGCGTCGTCTCGATATGCTCGCCCGCGTCCTCGATCGTCTCGATGGCCGAGCCGAGGCGCAGGTCGACGCCGTTCTCGCGGATCTGGTGGGTGAAGTCGTCGATCAGGGTCTTGTCGATGAAATCGAGGAAGCTGTCGCGCGGCTCGATCAGGGTGACGCGCACGTCGAGGGCCGAGAACATGGTGGCGTATTCGACGCCGATCACGCCCGCGCCCACCACGACAAGGCTGCGCGGGATCTGGCCCAGTTCGAGAAACTCGTCACTGTCCACGACCGTCTTGCCGTTGAAGGGCACGTAATCGGGGCGATAGGTCTTGGTCCCCGTCGAGATCAGGAAGCGGTCGGCGGTCAGCGCCACCGTCTCGCCTGCCTCGGTTGCCACATCGATGGCGTTGGGCCCAGTGAAGCTGGCCAGCCCGTGGAGGGTATCGACGTGGTTGCGGTTGAACTGGTGCTCCAGCACGTCGACCTCGTAATCCAGCGTCTTGTGCAGGCGCATCTTGAGGTCCTGCGCGCCGATATCCTCTTTCACGCGGTAGGAGCGTCCGTAAAAGCTGCGCTCGCGATAGCCCGAGAGGTTGAGCACGGTTTCCCGCAGGGTCTTGGACGGGATGGTGCCGGTGTGCACCGACACCCCGCCCAGTCGCTCCTTGCGGTCCACGACCAGCACCCGGCGTTTCAGCTTGCCGGCCTGGATCGCGGCAGAGCGTCCGGCGGGGCCGGAGCCGATGATGATGAGGTCGTAGTGGCTCATGTCTTACCCTGCGTAGAGCGCTTCGGCGTGGAAGGCGATGTGATCCTCCATGAAGGAGGACACGAAGAAGTAGCTGTGGTCGTAACCGGGCTGCATCCGCAGGATGGATTGCTGGCGGCGGGTGGCGCAAGCCTTGGCAAAGCTTTCGGGCATCAGCAGGTCCAGAAACTGGTCCGAGGTTCCGGTATCGCACAAGATCGGACCATCGAAGCCCTTTTCGTTCATCAGCAGTGTAGCGTCATGCTTGGCCCAGAGGCTTTCGTCCGAGCCGAGATAGGCGCCGAACTGCTTGCGGCCCCAGCTGCTTTGGGTGGGGTTCACGATGGGCGAGAAGGCCGAGACCGAGGCAAAGCGGTCGGGGATGTTCATCGCGATGGTCAGCGCGCCATGCCCGCCCATGGAATGGCCGGTGATGGCCTGGCGCGCGCTGTCGATGGCGAAGTTAGAGGCGATCAGGACCGGCAATTCCTCGGTCACGTAGTCCCACATGCGGAAATGCGGCGCCCAGGGGTCCTGGGTGGCGTTGACGTAGAAGCCCGCGCCTTGGCCCAGGTCGAAGGCGTCGTCATTGGCCACGCCCTCGCCCCGCGGCGAAGTATCGGGGAACACGAGCGCAATGCCCTGTTCCGCCGCCCATTGCTGCGCGCCGGCCTTTGTCATGGCGTTCTCGTGCGTGCAGGTCAGGCCAGAGAGGTACCACAGCACGGGTACCGCGCCCCATTTCGCCTCTTCCGGCAGGAACAGGCCAAAGGTCATGTCGCAGTCGCAGGCCTTGGATTTGTGGGTGTAGACACCTTGCGTGCCGCCGAAGCAGGCATTTTCCGAAACGGTTTCCATCACGATCTTCCTTCCGTCCTATTAGCGGTGAGACACCGAATGCCGCCATCCGGCGGCGGTCGCGCGGACCGTATCACGCTCAGCCCTGCGGCCAACCGTGAAATTGGTCGGCATAGGCCTAGCGCGCACAGGTTTCAGAATTGCAAAAATCGGCGGGTGGCGCAGCGGTCTATTGATAAAGGCGGCTGACCCAGCCGATGACGACTGACACCGTGATGACCGCGATGGCCGTCGAGATCAGGATCGAGGCCGAGACCCGTTGGGGTGCAATGCGGTAATGTTCGGCAAGGATATAGACATTGCCCGCGACGGGCAGGGCGGCTGCCGTGATCATTACGGCGGCGGGGTAGGGATCGAGGGGGAAAAGGTAGAGCGCGGAAAAGGCCACGAAGAGCGGGTGCAGGATCAGCTTGTTGAAGCTGAGCCAGCCGGCGACGAAGGGCCGTTCGGCGGACTTGGTGGCCAACGAGGCACCGATGGCGAAGAGCGCGCCGGGTGTCGCCGCGCCGCCCAGCAGGGACAGGAAATCGTTCATGACCGGGTGAATGGGCAGGTTGAAGGCGGACCAGGCAAGCCCGAGCGTGATCGAGACGATCATCGGGTTCTTCACGAGGCCGATGCCCACGGTGCGAAAGACGCCGAGGCTCATGCGCCCGTCGCGTGTGCCGGTGACGATGATCACGATCAGCGAGCCGAAGACGATGAGGTCGACCGCGAGTACCAGCATCACGGGGCCGATCGCATCCTCCCCCAGCAGCAGCGTCAGCATCGGAACGCCCAGAAAACCCACGTTGCCGATCACGCCGCATTGCGCCTCGAACGCGGCTTCCTCGGCCTTGAGTTTGCGGAAGAAGGCGACCAGCGTGACCAGCCCGTAAACGAAGGCCGTGCCCCAGAGATAGGCCATGACGAAACGCCAGTCGAAGATCTCGCTCATCGTCAGGTTCGCGGAGAACCGGAACAGCATGGCAGACAGGGCGAAGTAGAACACGAACTTGGTGAGGTAGGCGGTGGCCTCTTCGCTGAAAAACCCGGTGCGCCCTGCCCAGTAGCCAAGGCCGATCAGCAGGAAGAAGGGCAGGGTTTGCAAGAAGATGTCCAGCATTAAGCGGTCGTAGCATGCTGGCGGGGGGCGTCAATCGCGATGACGTCAGCCGCTGCCGATCAGCACCCCGGCGGCGAAGACCAGCGCCCCGCCGAGCACCACCTGGAAGGCGGCGCGAAAGAACGGCGTTTCCATGTAGCGGTTCTGGATCCAGGCGATGGCCCAAAGCTCGACGAAGACGACGATGATGGCGATGATCGTCGCGGTCCAGAAATCGGGGATGAGATAAGGCAGGGCGTGCCCGAGGCCGCCGACGGTGGTCATGATGCCCGAGGCGAATCCGCGCTTGACGGGACTGCCGCGACCGGAGAGTTCGCCGTCGTCGCTGGCGGCCTCGGTAAAGCCCATTGAAATGCCGGCGCCGACTGAGGCGGCGAGACCGACGAGGAAGGTTGTCCAGGTGTCCTGCGTGGCGAAGGCGGTGGCGAAGATCGGGGCGAGGGTCGAGACCGATCCGTCCATGAGCCCGGCCAAGCCAGGCTGCACCCAGGTCAGAAGGAACTGACGCTTGGCGGTGCGCTCTTCGGCGTCGCGGGCATCGGCGTCGAGGTGTTGTTCTTCAAGCGCGCCGGCGCGGTCCTGGTGCCCGGCCTCGGCGGCGGCCAGATCGCCCAGAAGCGCGCGGGTCGTGGCGTCCTGCGTGCTTTGCGCGGCCTTGAGATAGAAGCGCTCTGCGTCGCGTTCCATCGCCTCGGCCTCGGCGCGGATACGCTCGATGCCGAGGTTCTCGATCAGCCAGACCGGGCGGCGGGCGTAGTAGCCGGCCACATGCTCGCGCCGGATGAGCGGTATAACGTCGCCGAAACGGTCCTGGTGCAGGGCGATCAGGCGGCGGCGGTGCTCGTCCTCCTCGGTGGCCATGCCGTCGAAGATCCTGGCGGTATCGGGATAGTCCGCGCGGAGCATCTCGGCATAGCTGCGGTAGATGCGGGCGTCGTCCTCCTCGGATGAGATGGCGAGCGCGAGCACTTCCTGTTCGGAAAGGTCCGAGAAACGTCGGCGGGACGAGACACCGGGGATCATCGAGTGGCCTCCAATAGTTTAGAATGGTTCTAATTTACTACGGCGGCGCATCAGGTCAAGTGCGGGGCTGTCCAGTCACCAGCGAATAGCAGGTATGCAAGAAACTAAACCAAACAGTTCATTTTCGCCATTGCAAAATGAACCGATCTGTTTAGATTGGCTGATATGAACTGAATGGTTCAGATAAAGGAACGCGAAATGAAACATATTCTTTTGACAGTGACGATTGCCGCCTCGGCCTTCGCCGCGCCCGCCATGGCGTTCAGTGTCGACATGTCGAGCCTGACGCCGGTTCTGACCTTCCCTGCACCCGCGCCCGAACCTGTCACGCAAGGGGCCGGTGGCGTTGACGCGCAATAGACGTGTGCGCCAGGTCTGCGGGCGGGTGTTCCTTCCTCCCCTCCCCCGAAACGGCCCGTCCGCAGACATGCTTGCAGTTCGCCGCCCGCGACCTGTAAGCTGACAGGAACAGGCAGGAGGAGACGCATGACGGCCATGGACGCCGAAATCAAGAAGGGTCGCAAGTTCGACCAGGTGCTTGAGGGCGCACGGCAGATTTTCATGCGGGACGGGTTCGAAGGGGCCAGCGTTGACGACATCGCCAAGGCGGCGAGCGTGTCGAAGGCCACCCTTTACAGCTATTTTCCCGACAAGCGCCTGCTGTTTTCCGAAGTCGCCCGCGTGGAGTGCAACCGGCAGGCCGAAAGCGCGCTGGAGCAGATCGACACCGAGGCCCCGGCGCATGAGGTTCTGCACGAGGCGGCGAGCCGCGCCGTGCGGTTTTTCCTGTCGGATTTCGGACAGCAGATGTTCCGGATCTGCGTCGCCGAGTCCTATCGGTTTCCCGAGTTGGGCCAGAGGTTCTATGCGTCCGGGCCGGGCTTGTTCAGCGAACGCATGGGGCGGCTGCTGACACCTTACGTGGAGCGCGGCGAGCTGAAGATCGACGACATGGACCTGGCCACCAAGCAATTCGGCGAATTGTGCAAGTGCGATCTGTTCGTGCGGTGCCTGTGCGGGGTGGAGTGCGACACGTCCGAGAGCGCGATCGAACGCATCGCCAGCGGCGCGGTCGAGACCTTCATGGCGCGGTACGGCGCCTGAGGTCGGTGCACGGGATCGGGCGGCGGCTCTTGGCATCACCGCCCGACGATCACACCCGCGACTTCATCAAAGGTTAACGGCGCGTTCAGGCGCCCACGTCGATGATCGCCTGCGCCAGCAGCGGGACCGTCCTGGCATTCAGGCCCGCGATGTTGATGCGGCTGTCGCCCACCATGTAGATCGCGTGGTCCTTGCGCAGCGCCTCGACCTTGTCGGCGTCCAGCCCGAGGCGCGAGAACATGCCGCGGTGCTGGGCGATGAAGCCGAAACGGTCCGAGCCCGAGAGCTTGCGCAGTTCCTGGGCGAGTTGCTCGCGCAGGCCAAGCATGCCGCGGCGCACTTCCTCCAGTTCGGCCTGCCAGTCGGCGCGCAGGGCGTCGTCGTTCAGCACCAGCGACACCAGGCGCGCGCCGTGGTCGGGCGGGAAGGAATAGTTCTGACGGTTGAGATAGGCCAGGTTCGCCTGGGTCGTGGGGCGGCGGGCGCTGTCCTGGCAGACGGCCATCAGCAGGCCGGTGCGTTCGCGGTAGATGCCGAAATTCTTGGAGCAACTCGCGGCGATCAGGACCTCGGGGCAGGAGGCCACGACGTGGCGGGTGCCCGCCGCGTCGGCATCCAGGCCGTCGCCGAAGCCCTGGTAGGCGATGTCGATCATCGGGATGGCGCCCTTGGCGTTGGCCAGGTCTGTGACGTCGCCCCATTGCTGCATCGTCAGGTTGGCGCCGGTCGGGTTGTGGCAGCAGCCGTGCAGGAGGATCACGTCGCCCGCTTTGACGCCGTCCAGATCCTGCATCATGCCGTCGAAATCGACGCCGCCGGTCTCGTTGTCGAAATAGCGGTAGGGGACGTGTTCGATCCCCATGTGCTTGAGAATGCTGAGGTGGTTGGGCCAGGTCGGGTCGGACACGAAGACGCGCGCGCCGGGGTTGGCCATCTTCACCAGGTCGAAGGCCTGCCGCACCGCGCCGGTGCCGCCGGGTGTCGCCACAGCGGCCACCGCATCGCGGGGGGCGGCATCGTCCAGGATCAGCTTGATCATCGCGTCGGAAAAGGCCGGGTCGCCGGCGAGGCCGACATAGGCCTTGGTCTCTTCCTCGTTCCACCATTCCTTTTCGGCGGCCTTGACGGCGCGCATGATCGGCGTGCGGCCTTCGGCATCCTTGTAGACGCCGACGCCGAGGTCGATCTTGGTATCGCGCGGATCGTCCTTGTAGGCCTGCATCAGCGCGAGGATCTTGTCGGCGGGTTGTTCCTTGAGGTGTTCGAACATCAGGCTTCTCCGGTTGCGACGGAGACGGTGGGGAAAGCGCCCCATTCGGTCCATGATCCGTCATAAAGCGCGTGGTCGGTCTTGCCGATCCGTTCCAGCGCAAGGTTGATCACCGCGGCGGTCACGCCCGAGCCGCAGCTTGTGATGACGGGTTTCGACAAGTCCGCCCCGGCCGCGTCGAAGATCGCGCGCAGTTCGTCGGGGGATTTCATCGTGGCGTCATCGTTGAGCAGGGAGCTGTAGGGGACGTTGCGGGAATTGGGGATGTGCCCGGCCCGCAGGCCCTGGCGGGGTTCGGGCTCGTCGCCGCGAAACCGTCCGGGCGCACGGGCGTCGAGGATGGTGTAGTCGCCCAGCTTGGAGGCGGCGGCGACCTGCGTGACGTCCTTGACGCGGTGCGCCTCGCGCCGGACGGTCATATGCCGGTCGCGGATCATCGGGGGCAGGTCCTCGGTCGGGCGGCCCTCGGCCAGCCACTTGGGCAGGCCGCCATCCAGCACCGCCACATCGGTCTGGCCCATCAGGCGGAAGAGCCACCAGACGCGGGCCGCCGAAAAGAGACCGTGGGTGTCGTAGACCACCACCTGGTGCCCGTCGCCCACGCCCATCTGGCGCATGCGGGACATGAACTTTTCCACCGGGGGCGCCATGTGCGGCAGGTCCGAGCGATGGTCCGAGATATCGTCGATATCAAAGAACCGGGCGCCCGGAATATGGGCCTGATCGTATTCCGCCCTGGCATCCCGGTCGACGCCGGGCAGAAAATAGGTGGTATCGAGGATCCGCAGGTCTGGGTCGCCCAGATGCGCCGCCAGCCAATCGGTGGATACCAGTGTTTTCGGATCGTCGTTTGCCATGACAGCCCCCTGAAACCGTTGACAGTGACGTAGCGCGGGACGCCGGACAGTGCAAGCGGAGGGGGCAGGCTTCGCGGCGGGTCAGCGGGTCAGAAGATTGCGCAGAAGACCCATGGCCAGCAGGCACGCGCCGCCCCCCAGGCCGCCCGCGGCCAGTTGCGTGGTCAGGGCCGTGGGGTCGAGTGACACGCTGTCGGGCGCTGTCTGCGCAAGCCCGCCAATGCCCAGCAAACCAAGGGCATGGCCGCCCAGAAGACCACCGAGACTGCCGGCAAGGGAATTGATCAGAAGTCCGAGGTTGAGGCGGGGCGCAAGGCCGCCGGCGATGTTGCCGCCGATGGCACCGGCAATCAGGCTGATCAGTAAGTCCATGCTTCCCGGTCCCCCCGTGCAGTCCCGCGCGTCGCGCCGGGAACGGGGGGAGGATAGCAAAACGGGCGGCACCCGCAGAGGGTGGAATCCGAAGCGTTTACATACCGTGGCGCAAAAGCCGCTGCTTCTGGCGGTTCCAGTCGCGCTTGGCCTCGGTCTGGCGCTTGTCGGTGTTCTTCTTGCCCTTGGCGATGCCGATCTTGATCTTGGCGATGCCACGGTCGTTGAAATACATCACCAGCGGCACGAGGGTCATGCCCTTGCGCTGCGTCTCGTTCCACAGTCGCGCCATTTCCTTGCGCGAAACCAAGAGCTTGCGGCGTCGCCGGTCCTCGTGGCCGAAAGGCACGGCCTGTTCGTAGGGGGCGATGTAGCTGTTGACCAGCCACAGTTCGCCATCCTCGACCGCGGCATAGCTTTCGGCGATGTTCGAAGTCTTCTGGCGCAGGGATTTGACCTCGGACCCGGCAAGGACCATGCCGCATTCGAGGTCGTCCTCGATGGCATAGTCGTGCCGCGCCTTGCGGTTTTCGGCGACGACCTTGTAGTTCGGATTGATCTTGGGCTTGACCATGTCGAATTCTGCCTTCCGGGCGGTGCAAGAGAGCAAGATAGCCCCTGTGGCGAAGGCTTCCAACCCCCTGAAGCGAATCGAGAGGTTAACGGGTTCGTGGAGGGCAAATCCGGACGTCGGTATCGCGACGGTATCCGGGTGGTATCGCGACGGTGCGGTTTCCTGCAGGGGGCCGGATTGAAAGAGCGGGCGTTGCGCGGGTGCGGTTGTGGTTGACAGGCGGGCCAGCGCGCCTATCGTCCGGCACGAGCCAGGGGCGCCTTCGGGCTGAGATGCACCCTTTGAACCTGACCCAGATCATGCTGGCGGAGGAAGGCGGGACCGGATCCGGTCGGACCCCTGCCTTTCGCGCGCCGCGAAAGGAGCCGGATGACCCTCGAGACATCGCATGAGCGTGACGCGCGCATCGCCAACATCCTGTCGATTGCCGGGTCGGACCCGTCGGGCGGGGCCGGGGTGCAGGCGGACCTGAAGGCGATCTCGGCGAACGGCGCCTACGGGATGGCCGCGCTGACCGCGCTGACGGCGCAGAACACCCGAGGCGTGCAGGGCGTCCATATGGTGCCGCCGGACTTCGTGGCCGACCAGGTCCGGGTCGTGGCTGAAGATGTGCGGATCGATGCGGTGAAGATCGGAATGATCGCCACGGCGGCGATCGCCCGCGCGGTGGCGGATGCCTTGCCGGACGTGCCGGTGGTTCTGGACCCGGTGATGGTGGCCAAGGGCGGCGCGTCGCTGTTGGCCGAGGACGCGGTGGCGGCGCTGCGCGAGTCGCTGGTGCCGAAGGCGGCGGTGATCACGCCGAACCTGCCGGAGGCGGCGGTGCTTCTGGGCTGCGACGAGGCCGTGACGCGGGACGCGATGGCGGAGCAGGCCCAGGCGCTGCGGGCGCTGGGCTGTGACGCGGTGCTGCTGAAGGGCGGACACCTGGAGGGCGAGGACAGCCCGGACGTGCTGGCCGATGCGGACGGCGTGCATTGGTTCGAGGGCGCGCGGATGGCGACGCGGAACACCCACGGGACGGGATGCACCCTGTCAGCGACGCTGGCGGCGCGGATCGGGCAGGGCGCGGCGCTGCCCGAGGCGGTGCGGGCGGCGAAGGCCTATGTCGCGCGCGGGATTGCCGGGGCCGGGGCGCTGGACGTGGGGTCGGGACACGGGCCGACGCATCATTTCGCGGGGCTTTGGCAGGATTGGTGAAGGTGGGGTGGGGGAAGGTGGGGTGGAACCCCACCCTACGCCGTGGGTGACCGGCCCACCACCAGGGTGGGGAGTGTCGCTGTCGTCGAAGCCCTCGCACTGGCTGCGCAGAACCTCTGTCACGGTGATGACCGGTTCGTCGTGGCTGTGGATGGCATGGATCGCCTCGATCAGCGCGGTCAGGATTGCGGGGGCACGGGCCAACGCATCATTTCGCGGGATTGTGGGGGGTGAAGGTGGGGTGAAACCCCACCCTACGCGGGCGACGTTTTCCAGTCGCCGTCCCTGTTCCACCAGCGGTGGGGATTGTCGCTGTCGTCGAGGCCCTTGCACTGGCTGCGCAGAACCTCTGTCACTGTGGTGACCGGCTCGTAGTAGCTGTGGACGGCGTAGATCGCCTCGATCACTGCGGTCAACATGGCGGGGTCGCGGGGCAGGAAGAACCGCATCTCGTCGACGCCGGGGCGGTGGCGCGTGTCGTCCTCGGCGCCGGTGGGCGTGCCTTCCCGGGGGCGGTAATATTCCTGTCCGCCGGGGGCGCGATAGCCGTTTCGGTCGGTCTTGCCCTGGGTCAGGGGCGCGACCCGTGTCACGGCGTCGAATATGCGGTCGACGTCTTCCGAGGGCGCCTGGAACATGAGGGCCCACATCGGCTGCATCTCGATGGGCCTCGTGTCGAAGCCGGTTCGGAGGATCGAGGGGTCAGTCATAGCGCACCCCCGTCTCGAGCAGTTCGAAGCCGGTGATCTCGAATTCGTAAAGCTCGGAATTGTCGGGGCGCAGGGTGCGTGCGATCAGCTTACCATTCGCGTCCGTATAGACGGCGTGGGTGGTGTGCAGCGCGCGGAAGCAGTGGCTGCCGTCGGGGTAGTGGTACTTGATCATGTCAGGTCTCCGTAAATGGGGCGAGGTGGGATTCCAGGTCCGCGAAGCCGATGCCCTGCGCGGTCTTGTCGAAATGGCCGGTGTCGCGGATTTCACGCGCGGCCCCGATGAGGGCGCCGTAGGCGACGCGGAAGAAGGCCGAACCGACGCTGATCCGGGCCACACCCGCCTCTGCCAGTTGGTCCAGCGTGAAGGTGCGGCCGGGCAGGCCCATGACCACGTTGACCGGCCGGGTCACGGCCGCGCAGACCGTGCGGATGGCGTCGAGGTCGGGCAGGCCGGGCGCGTAGAGGACGTCGGCCCCCGCCGCCTCGAACGCCTGCAGGCGGGCGATGACCGGGTCGAGGCGCGTTTCGCTCCAGAGCAGGCTTTCGCAGCGGGCGGTGAGGACGAAATCCTGCGGAAGGGTTCGGGCGGCCTCGACCCCGGCGATGATCCGTTCGACGGCCAGGGTTTCGTCGTAGATGGGGGCGTCACGGTCGCCGGTGTGGTCCTCGATCGAGGCGCCGGCAAGGCCGGTGGCGGCGGCGGCGCGGATGGTGTCGGCCACGCTCTCCGGGCTGTCGCCGAAGCCACGTTCGAGGTCGGCGCTGACTGGCAGGGGGGTGGCGCTGACGATCGTGCGGCAATGGTCCAAGACATGCGCGGACGGCACGGTGCCTTCGATCCGGCCCATGGAAAAGGCCATGCCGGCGCTGGTTGTCGCGAGGGCCGAAAAGCCCATGGACGCGAGGATGCGGGCGGAGCCGGCATCCCAGGGGTTGGGGAGGACGAAGGGCCGGTCGCCGTGGTGCAGGGCGCGGAAGCTTTGGGCCGTCATCGGGAAAACTCCACCATGTCCGGCAGGCCGCGGCCATCGTTCCACCAGCGGTTCGGGTTGGTCCCGTTCGGGTCGTAACTGGCGCGGCTGGCCCAGTCCTCGCGCACGAAGATCACGGGTTCTTCGTAGTGGTGGGCGTCTATGATCGCGTCCATCACCCGTTGCAGGGCGGGAAGGTCGCGTTCGATGGAGATCTTGAGCTCGACCATCGGGTAGGTCTCGGCGCTGCCGGGTTGGTAGTTGGGCTTGTGCGTGGTGGTGGTGGAGTTGGGCTGCGGTGTCGTGGTCTCGGCACCCGTGGCCGACACGGACGCGGTGCGGTGATAGCGGCCATAGCCCAGGGGATGCACCTGCATCACGGCATCCAGTATCCGGTCGGTATCTTGCGGCAGGGTCTGGATTTCCAGCGTCCAGACGGGAATGAGCGTGCCGGTCCTGGCGTTGTAATCTTGCAGCATGGCGAGGGTCCTTGTTGATCCGAGGTCAGCCTATTGCAACGCTGCTGACACCATACTGTCAGCAATCATGCTAGGGTGTCCGCATGACCCGTTCGACCCGCCTGTTCGATATCATCCAGATCCTGCGCAGCGCCGATGCGCCGGTGACCGCCGCGATGCTGGCCGAGGAGCTGGAGGTGACGAAGCGGACCATTTACCGCGACGTGGTGGCGTTGCAGGCGTTGCGCGTGCCGGTCGAGGGCGCGGCGGGGGTGGGGTACATGATGCGGGCGGGATATGACCTGCCGCCGCTGATGTTTTCCGCCGAGGAGCTGGAGGCGCTTTACGTGGGCATGGCGCTGTTGCACCGCACCGGGGATCCGGCGCTGGAGCGGGCGGCGAGGCGGGCGGGCGAGAAGATCGCCACCGCGTTGCCGGGCGGCGCGCCGCATGTGCCCCTGCGGGTGTCGGGGTGGAACCGCATCCCGCGCGACGGGTTGGATGCCGAGGTGTTGCGGGCGCAGATCCGCGACGCGGTAGAATTGCGGATCCTTTACGTTGATCTGCAGGAGGCGCGGACGGAGCGGGTGATCCGGCCCGTGGCGCTGACCTATCACATCGACGCGGTCGTGATGGCGGCGTGGTGCGCGCTGCGGCAGGGGTTTCGCAGTTTCCGGATCGACCGGATCGTGGAGAGCGTGCCGACGGGGGATGGCTTTGCCGGAGAGGCGGCGGCGTTGCGGGCGGCATGGGAGGCGACGCTGGAGGGGGAGGACTGGGTCCTCTACACCGCGTCGAAGCGCGGGTGAGGCGCGTGGGTTTTCACCCACCCTACGAGGTCAGACGAGGCCGCGCTGTCTGAGGTCCTTGAGGATTTCTTCGGTGTGTTGCCCGCGCTGGGGCGTCGGGTTCGGCGCCTGCGCCCTTCCGTCGAAGCGGGGCGCGGGGGCCGGTTGCAGGGTGCCCCGGGCCTCGTGCCATATGGCGCGGGCGGCGATGTGGGGGTCCCTGGCCGCTTCCCACGGGGTGAGGACAGGGGCGACGCAGGCGTCGGAATTGTCGAAGAGGGTGGCCCAGTGGGTGACAGGCTCTGCGGCGAAGAGCGTGGTCAGGCGGGCGGTCTGGTCGGGCCAGCGGGCGCGGTCGTACTGGTCGGCGAACAGGGGGTCGTCCGAGAGGCCGAGCGTGTCGAGGAAGAGCGCGTAGAACTGCGGTTCGAGGCACTGGACCGAGAGGTGGCGCGCGTCGGCGCAGGCATAGGTGCGGCCCCAGGGGGGCGCGTCGAGCAGGCTTTGGCCGCGCGTTTGCGACAGGTTGCCGCCGCCCGCCATGGCCATGAACAGCGCCATCATGTGGGCCGAGCCGTCGGTGATGGCGGCGTCGACCACGGTGCCTTTTCCGGTGCGCTGGGCGTTGAGGATGCCGCTGAGGATGCCCGCCACGAGATAGAGCGCGCCCCCGCCGATATCGCCGACGATGGTGGGCGGTGTGAGGGGCGCGTCGCCGGGGTTGGAGGCATAGTAAAGCGCGCCGGCAGTGGCGATGTAGTTGTAGTCGTGCCCCGCCAAATGGGCGCGCGGGCCGGTCTGGCCCCAGCCGGTCATGCGGCCGTAGACGAGTTTTGGATTGGACTGCGTGAAGGTGTCGGGGCCGAGACCGAGCCGTTCCATCACGCCGGGGCGCAGACCCTCGATCAGGGCGTCGGCGTCGGTCACCAGCGCGCGGGCCACGGCGAGGTCGCCGGGATCCTTGAGGTCGAGCGTGATGGTGCGCTTGCCCCGGTCGAGCATGTTGTGTTCGCCCATGGTGGGGTTGGCGGGGCCGGGGCGCTGGACGACCGTGACACTCGCGCCGAGATCCGCCAGCATCATGGCGGCGAAGGGGGCGGGGCCGAGGCCCTCGAACTCGACTACCTTGATGCCGGTGAGCATTGCGGCGCCTCCTGATCGGTCCGGGCGGTGCGGGTCCCCAGCAAACAGGGCGCGGTAGCGGCGCGGGTTTGCCGGGTGGAGTCATGGACAGGGCTGGCATGGCGGGTGGCCGGAAAGCCGGGCGCGCGGTGTTCGGAGACGCCACGGGCGATCTGGTTTTCCGGCCAGAGGTCGAGCCCGGAATGGCGCAGGTCGGGCCGCCGCGTCTTGCGGGTGCGGCCGTGACAGGCGATTTCACGGCCGTCCTCCTGCAAGCGGTGCAGGCTGTCGATCTGCGCGGGGGTGGCGGCGTGCCCCCAGCAGACGCAGAAGGTGACGCGGGCGTCATGCGCCTGACAGACCGGACGGGCGTCGCGCCGGGTCTCGACATGGACGTCGTCGAAGGTGAGGCAGACGCCGTGGGTGGTCACACCACCACCTCCATCTCCTTCTGCTCGCCCACGCCGAACACACGCTTGTAGCGGTCGATCTCGGTCTCGGGGCCCATTGCCTTGCGGGGGTTGTCAGAGAGCTTGACCGTCGGGCGGCCATCTGCGGCGATGGCCTTGCAGACGAGGGAGAAGGGGGCGAGCGAGTCGTCGGGCATGAGGCCGCGGAAGTCGTTGGTCAGCAGCGTGCCCCAGCCGAAGGAGACGCGGACTCGGCCGGCGAACTGCTTGTGCAGGGCGAGGATCTTGTCCTCGTCCAGGCCGTCGGAGAAGATGATGAGTTTCCGCGTGGGATCCTCGCCGCGCTTTTTCCACCAGTCGATGGCGATCTCGGCGCCGGTCGCCGGGTCGCCGCTGTCGATGCGGATGCCGGTCCAGCCCGCGAGCCAGTCGGGGGCCTTGTCGAGAAACCCTTCGGTGCCGTATGTGTCGGGCAGGATGATGCGCAGGTTGCCCTCGTGCTCGTCATGCCAGTCGGACAGAACGTCATAGGGGGCGCGGGCCAGCGTGGCGTCGTCCTCGGCCAGCGCGGCGTAGACCATGGGCAACTCGTGGGCGTTGGTGCCGATCGCCTCGAGGTCGCGGTTCTTGGCGATGAGACAGTTGGAGGTGCCAACGAAATTCTCGCCCAGGCGCTCGGTCATGGCTTGCACGCACCAGTCCTGCCACAGGAAGGAGTGCCGCCGCCGCGTGCCGAAATCGGCGATGCGCAGCCCGTCGACGCCGCGCAGGCGCTCGACCTTTTCCCAGAGTTTCGTCATGGCGCGGGCGTAGAGCACCTGCAGCTCGAACCTTGCCATGTCGTGCAGCACGGCGCGGGAGCGCAGTTCCATCAGGACCGCCAGCGCGGGGATTTCCCACAGCATGACCTCGGGCCACTTGCCCTCGAAGGTCAGTTCGTACTGGCCGTCGCGCTTTTCCAGGTGGTAGGGCGGCAGGCGCAGTTTCTCGAACCAGTCCATGAATTCGGGCGTGAACATCTGGCGCTTGCCGTAGAAGGTGTTGCCGCGCATCCACGTGCTTTCCCCGCGCGACAGCGACAGCGAGCGGATATGGTCGAGCTGTTCGCGCAGCTCGCCCTCGTCCACCAGCTCGGCCAGGCGCACGTCCTTGGTACGGTTGATCAGCGAGAAGGTGACCGTGGTGTCGGGCCGGTTGCGGAAGACCGACTGGCACATCAGCAGCTTGTAGAAATCGGTGTCGATCAGGGACCGGACGATCGGGTCGATCTTCCACTTGTGGTTCCAGACACGGGTTGCGATGTCGACCATGGGCGGCCTCCGAGGGTGGTTGCGCCGCCCGTTAGAGCAAAAGGGTCAGGTATCCGCAAGCGCGGCGCGGGTCGCTTCGGCCAGCCTTTCGATTCCCAGGGCCAGCTTGTCCTCGGTATTGTAGGTGAAATTGATGCGGATCGACGTGTGATCGCGACCTTCGGGGTCGAAGACGGACGAGGGCGAGATGCAGACGCCGTAGTCGAGCCCGACCTGCATCAGGTGATTGGTGTCGAGGCCGGGGTCCTTTGCCGTGGCCCAGACGAACATGCCGCCCGAGGGATGCTCCCACGTGAAGAGGTCTGTAAGGTGCGTGTCCATCGCGTTGGAGAGCGCGTCGCGGCGGGCGCGGTAGAGCGACAGGATGCCGGGCAGCATGTCGTCGGCAAGGCCGGTGGCGAAGGCGTCGTGGGTGATCTGCTGGCAGAGGCCGGAGCTGCACATGTCGGCGCTTTGCTTGGCGGCTTTCAGCACCTCGATCAGTTCCGGTGCGGCAATGATCCAGCCGATGCGCAGGCCCGGTGCCAGTTCCTTGGACACGGTGCCGAGATAGATGACGGGGCCGTCATAGGGCGTGCCGGCGCGGTCGGCCGAGAGGGTGAGCATCCGGGGCAGGGGCGCGTCGTCGTAGTAGAGCGTGCCGTAGGGGTCATCCTCGATCAGCCAGGTGCCGGTTTCGTGCGCGGCATCGACGAGGCGGCGGCGGGTGGCGGTGTCGACCAGCTTGCCCGTGGGGTTCGAGAAATTCGGGACGGTATAGGCGAATTGCGCGCCGGTCATCGTGGCGACCGGATCGAGGTCGTTGGCGTCGAGCCGCATCGGGCGATAGGTCGGCTGGCGCGGGCGCCAGTTGTCGAGCGCGCCGAGATAGGCCGGGGTTTGCGACGCGATGGGGCTGCCCTGTTCCAGCAGCACGGTGCCGATGAGGTTGAGCGCCTGGGCGCCGCCGGAGGTGATCAGGACGTTGTCGCGGGTGAGGGTGAGATCGCCCTCGGAATAGCGGCTGGCGATGAGGTCGCGCAGCTTGGGCAGGCCGGCAACGGGGGCGTAGGCCAGCGTCTCGTCCGCATGGTCGGTGACGGCGGAGGTGGCGAGCCGGGCCATTTCGGGGATCGGCCAGATCTCGGTGCCCGGCAGGCCGCCGCCCAGGTTCACCAGGCCGGGGATGCGCCCGGCGGCGAGGAAGGTGGCGGTGACGTCGTTGGTGTCGTCGAGCCACTTGGCGAAAGCGGGGCGCTGGGGCATATGAAACCTCACGGGTCGGTGTCGGCGTGACGCGGTCTTAGATGAAAATGAACGAACGTTCAATTCATGTCTTCCGGGCGTCAGCCCGCGTGCTCCAGTGTTTCGACCGAGAGGATGGTTGGCAAGTGGCGGGCGATCTCGTGCCAAGTGTCGCCTTCGTCGAGGCTGGCGAAGACCGAGCCGGAATTGGTGCCGAAGTAAAGGCCGGGCGCGTCTTGCGCGTCACCGGCCATGGCCTGGCGCAGGACGGTGAAATAGCAGTTCTTCTGCGGCAGACCCTCGCGCAACGCCTCCCACGTCTCGCCGCCATCACGCGACCGCCAGACGGCGCAGGCCGCATCGGGCGGGAAGCGGCCCGCCATGTCGCCGTTGAGGGGCAGGGTCCAGATGGTGCGAGGATCGTGCGGGTGGACGCGGATCGGAAAGCCGAAGGTGGAGGGCAGGCCGGGGGTGATATCGTCCCAACTGCGCCCGCCATCAGGGGAGCGCCAGACACCGTGATGGTTCTGCTGGTAGAGCAGGTCGGTGTCGCCGTTGGCCCGGACGATATTGTGGACGCAATGGCCGGTTTCGCCGTCGCGCGGCGCGGCGGGGTGGTCATGGTGCACGCAGGCCTCGGCATTCGACAGGCGGTTGCGGCGCCGCCATGACCGGCCGCCATCCTCGGTGGCGAAGACACCGGCGGCGGAAATGCCGACCCATTGCTTTTCAGCCGAGCCCGGGTCGAAAACGATGCTGTGTAGCACGAGGCCCGCGGCGCCCGGGTTCCAGTCCTTGGCGGAGTCGTGATCGGTGAGGGCATCGACGCGCGCCCACGTGGTGCCGCGATCCGTGCTCTTGAGCAGGTTGGCGGGCTTGGTGCCGGCATAGAGCGTGTCATGCGCGAAGCCGAGCGACCAGACCTGCTGGAACTCGGTGGCGAAGGGCAGGGGGGCGTCGGTCCAGCCGATCATGGCGGCGAAATCGGGGTCTTGCGCGGCCCAGTCATCCATCTGGCCCTTGCTGAGGCGCGTCAGGTCCCAGTTCTGTCCCTGATCGTCGGAGCGCCAGACCCCCGCGCCGAAAAAGTCGCCGCCGCCTCCGGCCCAGATGGTGCCGGTCTTGGGGTCGCCGGCCATATGGTTGATGCACCAGCCGCCGCAATGAGGGCCGGAGACGTCCCATGTCTGCCGGTCGGTGTCGGCGGCGACGAGGAAGGCGCCCTTGGTGGTGCCGACGAGAAGGGTGAGCGGGATGGCGGGCATGAGGGTGGCTCCGGCTGGTTTGGCAGATCCTAGCACGCCGTCGATCGATTCCCGAGAGCGGAGAGTGGCCGACGCGCGCGATGAACGGATGGCCCGGTTGCCTGTACTGGTGCGCGCTGCGGACAGGGCCTAGGATCGGGTCATGATTTCGCATGTTCATCTTGGCACGGCGGACCTTGACCGCGCGGTGCGGTTCTACGGCGCCGTGCTGGAGCCGCTGGGGATCGTGCAGAAATTCATCGACGCGGATCGCGGCTGGGCCGGGTGGAAACATGCCGATGCGGACCGCCCGCTGTTCGTGGTCGGACGGCCGCTGGATGGGGCTGCGCCGGGCGTGGGGAACGGGCAGATGGTCGCCTTTCAGGCGGCGGAGCGTCTGAGTGTCGACCAGTGCCACCGCCGGGCCCTGGCGGCCGGGGCGACGGATGAGGGCGCGCCGGGGCTGCGGCCCGAGTACCATGCGGATTTCTACGGCGCCTATTTCCGTGATCCTGACGGGAACAAGGTGTGCGTGTGCTGCCATGCCCCGGAGTGACGCGGGTGCCTAGCCGCCATGCACCTGTTTGCTGTCGGCGGGGGCCTCGTCCCGTTCGAACATGCCGTAGTCGCGGATCACCGACACGACGCGCAGGCGGTAGTCGTCGAACATGATCTCGCGGCCCGCGCGCTGGGCGCCGCGATGCGCCTCGAGCCGGCGCCATGCGTCCAGGGCGGCCTCGTCGCGCCAGAAGCTGAGAGAGAGGAGTTTCTCGGGGTTGGTCAGGCTCTGGAAACGCTCGACCGAGATGAAGCCGTCGATGCCCTCGGCCAGCGGTCTCATCTTGGCTGCTATGTCGAGATAGGCGTCTTTCTGGTCGGCATGTGGCATGACTTCGAAGATGACGGCGATCATTCGGCTGTTCCTTTCTGTGGCTGGGACACACATTTCAGGAAGGTGCGGTCCTCGCGCAAGAGGAAGTTTTCCGCCTGGGCAAAGGCGTAGTTCTTACGCCCTAGCGGATCGGCGGCGAGGCGGGCGCGATAGGCTTCGTATTCGGCGAGGCTGGGGATGTTGTAGATGCCGTAGGCCAGTGTCGAGGAGGCTTCGTGCGGGGCGAAGTAGCCGACGAGGTCGGCCCCGCAGCGTGGAATGGCGGTGCCCCAGGCGCGGGCGTAGCGCGCGAACTGGGCGTGCTTGGTGGGGTCGATGTGGTAGCGGATGATGCAGGTGAGCATGGTGGGTCTCCTTTGGGTCGCCGCCTTTGTAGCGGATGGACGGGGCGCGATGGTTCGGTTAGCATCGAACTATGAAGGATGGCCCTGACATATCCCGCGTGGCCGCGCTGATCGGGGATCCGGCGCGGGCGAATATCCTGACCGCGCTGATGAGCGGCAAGGCGTTGACCGCCAGCGAGCTGGCGAGCGAGGCGGGGGTGACGCTGCAGACAGCCTCGGCGCATTTGTCCAAGCTGGAAGGGGGCGGTCTGATCGCGCTGCGGCGCGAGGGGCGGCACAAGTATTTCCGGCTGGCGGGCGACGAGGTGGCGGATGTGCTGGAGGCCTTGATGGGGCTGGCGGCCGGGACCGGCGCATTGCGGACGAGGCCGGGACCGCGCGACCCGGAGATGCGGCGCGCGCGGGTCTGCTATAACCATCTGGCCGGGGACATGGGGACACAGATGTATGACGCGCTGCTGGCGCGGGGCGTGTTGCGGCGGAGCGGTGACGCGCTGGAGCTGACGGACGCGGGGCGGAGGTTCGTGACCGGGTTCGGGATCGACCTGGAGGCCCTGCCGAAATCGCGGGCGCCGCTGTGCCGCGATTGCCTGGACTGGTCGGAGCGACGCTTGCACCTGGCGGGGCAGCTGGGACGGGCGATGTTGAGCCGGATCGAGGAGATCGGATGGGCGGCCCGCGTGACGGGGACGCGGGTGGTGCGGTTCTCGCGCGAGGGGGAAGCGGCGTTCGCGGAGATGTTCGGCGGGGGTGAGTGACAGGGGGGGACGCGTGGGTTTTCACCCACCCTACGCGGTGCGGGCCTGCGGTGACGGACAGCAGGCGCGGTGTGTGCGGGGCGTGTTCGGCGTGGGTGAGTGACAGGGGGGGAGGGACGCGTGGGTTTTCACCTACCCTACGCGGTGCCGGGCCTGCGGTGACCCCGATCAGACCTGGCGGCGTTTTTCGACCATGTCGCGGAAGGCGTCGGTGACGCTGTCATCCACGTGATAGCTGTGGTCGTCGTCGGGAAAGGCGCCGGAGCGCACGTCGGCGGCATAGTCGGACAGGCCCTTTACCGCCACCTCGGTCAGGTTCGCGTAGCGCTTGGTGAACTTCGGTTTGAAATCGGTGAACACGCCCAGGAGGTCGTAGCTGAGCAGGATCTGCCCGTCGGTGCCCGCGCCGGCGCCGATGCCGATGGTGGGGATCTCGAGCTCGGCGGAGATGATGCGGGCGATCGAGGCCGGCACCGCCTCGAATTCCAGCATGAAACAGCCGGCGTCCTGGATGGCCAGCGCGTCCTGCAGAATGTCCATCGCGTCTTCGGGCGTCTTGCCCTGCACGCGGAAGCCGCCATACATCGCGACCCGGTGCGGGGCCATGCCGATATGGCTGGCCGTGGGGATGCCGGCGGCCACCAGCGCCTTGAGGATGTCGGCCTGGCTGCGGCCGCCCTGGGGTTTGACCGCGTCGCAGCCGCCGTCCTGCATGAAGCGGGTGGCATTGGTCAGGGCGCGGTCGACCGTGTGGTAGCTCTGGTAGGGCATGCAGCCGAGCGAGAAGGTGTTGGGCGCGCCACGGCGGATGGCCTGGGCGTGCATTATCATCATGTCCATCGTCGCAGGCACGGTCGAGGCGTGGCCGTGGGCGATCATGGCGAGGCTGTCGCCGACCACCACCACGTCGACGCCCGCCGCCTCGGCCCATTGTGCCGAGGTGTAGTCGGGCACCGAGGTGTAGACCATGCGCGTGCCGTCATGTTTCGAGGCCCTGATCTGGGTGATTGTCCGTTTTTTCCGTTCGGTCATGTGGCCGTCCTCCCTTGAGCCGTCGAGGTGCCGCGCCGCGGGCTCGCACCGTATTGTCGGCAATTGATATATCATAAAGATATTAACTGGCAACGGCTGAATCCGCCGAAATGTCGATCGGTCCAGATTGCCGCGGCGATGGGGCCAGTGTAGGATTCGGCGCATGGCCATATCGGTGGAAAGCTTTTTCCTGTCGCCCGAGGCGGAAGGTACGTTGCAGGCGCAGATCCAGCAGATGATCGCGCAGGGCATCCTGTCGGGGCGATTCCGCAAGGGCGAGAAGCTGCCTTCTTCGCGCAAGATGGCCGGGCACCTGGGGGTGAGCCGGATCACGGTGACGCTGGCCTATACCGAGTTGCAGGCCAACGACTACCTGGAGAGCCGGGACCGCTCGGGGTATTTCGTGTCGCAGAACGCGCCGGAGCCGCCGGCATTCACGCCCAGTGCGGCGAAGGGGGACCTGATCGACTGGGGGCGGGCGATCGGGCGGCGCTACACGGGCGGGGCGACGCCGGAGAAGCCGCGCGACTGGTCGAGCTATCCCTACCCGTTCATTTTCGGGCAGACGGATCCGAGCCTGTTTGACCACGCAAGCTGGCGGCATTGCGCGTTGCGGGCGCTGGGGCAGAAGGAGTTCCAGGCGCTGGCGGCGGATGCCTATGACCAGGACGACCCCAAGCTGATCGAGTTCATCGCGCGGCATACGCTGCCGCGGCGGGGCATCCTGGCGGAGCCGGGGGAGATATTGCTGACGATGGGGGCGCAGAACGCGCTGTGGCTGACGGCGCAGGTGTTGCTGACCCAGCGGCGGACGGCGGCGGTGGAAGAGCCGTGTTACCACGCGCTGCGCGATATCCTGACGCAATCGCGCTGTCATATGGCGCCGGTGCCGGTGGATCGTGACGGGCTGCGCCCCGACGCCCTGCCGGAGCGGGCGGACGTGATTTTCACCACGCCGAGCCACCAGGCGCCCACGAATGCGACCATGCCGCTGGACCGGCGGCAGGACCTGCTGGCCCGCGCGCGGGAGATGGAGGCGCTGATCGTCGAGGATGACTACGAGTTCGAGATCAGCTTTCTGCGCGCGCCTCTGCCGTCGCTGAAATCGCTCGATACCGATGGGCGGGTGATTTACGTGGGCAGCTTTTCCAAGTCGATCTTTCCGGGGCTGCGGCTGGGTTACCTGGTGGGGCCGCAGGCCTTCATCCGCGAGGCGCGGGCGCTGCGGGCCAGCGTGCTGCGGCATCCGCCGGGGCATGTGCAGCGCACCACGGCCTATTTCCTGAGCCTGGGGCATTACGACAGCCTGATCCGGCGGATCGGCAAGGCCTATGCGCGGCGGCGGCAAGTGATGGAGACCGCGCTGGAGGATCACGGGCTGGGCGTGGAAGGGCGCGGCGTGTTCGGTGGAAGTTCGATCTGGATGCGGGCGCCGGAGGGGGTGGATACCGAGGACCTGGCCGAGCGCCTGCGCGCGCGTGGCGTGCTGATCGAGCCTGGGCGGCCGTTTTTCGAGGCCGCGAGCGCGCCGCGGAATTTCTACCGGCTGGCCTATTCCTCGATTCCCTCGGAGCGGATCGCGGACGGGATCGGGATACTGGCGAATGAGCTGGGGTCGTAAGGCCAGTTGGCGGCATGGTGCGAAATCGGTCGAACGCCTTGTTCAGGAGGCCGAAACGGACCCTGGCCGGATGCGCGGCATGCCGAAATTGCAGATTTTTGAGACCAAAAGTCTCAATAAAAATACTCGCTGGCTATAGTATGCAACGGAAACTGGCCCTAGAATGGGGGTGATTGCAAGGGTAGCTTCCCCTCAAACCGCGCCGGGGGAGGACCGGCCCTTTTCCATTGTTCAGGAGCACTCTCATGAAGATGACCACCGAAGAAGCCTTTGTCAAAACGCTGCAACGCCACGGAATCCAGCATGCGTTCGGGATCATCGGATCGGCGATGATGCCGATCTCTGACCTGTTCCCGAAGGCCAGGATCACGTTCTGGGATTGCGCGCACGAGGGCAGCGCGGGGATGATGGCCGATGGCTATACCCGGGCGACCGGCAAGATGAGCATGATGATCGCGCAGAACGGACCGGGCATCACCAACTTCGTCACCGCCGTGAAGACCGCCTATTGGAACCACACGCCGCTGCTTCTGGTGACGCCGCAGGCGGCCAACAAGACCATCGGTCAGGGCGGGTTCCAGGAAGTCGAGCAGATGAAGCTGTTCGAGGACATGGTGGCCTACCAGGAAGAGGTGCGCGACCCGACGCGCGTGGCCGAGGTGCTGGCGCGGGTGATCAGCCAGGCCAAGCGCCTGTGCGGGCCCGCGCAGATCAACATTCCGCGCGATTTCTGGACGCAGGTGGTGGATATCGAGATTCCGCACGCGATCGAGTTCGAGGTGAGCCCCGGTGGCACCAAGTCTGTGGCCGAAGCGGCCGCGCTGTTGTCGGACGCGAAGAACCCGGTGATTTTGAACGGCGCGGGCGTGGTGCTGTCGAAAGGCGGGATCGAGGCGTCGATGGAACTGGCCGAACGGCTGACCGCGCCGGTCTGCGTGGGCTATCAGCACAACGATGCCTTCCCCGGCTCGCACCCGCTGTTTGCCGGGCCGCTGGGCTATAACGGCAGCAAGGCGGGGATGGAGCTGATCAAGGACGCGGACGTGGTGCTGTGCCTGGGCACGCGGCTGAACCCGTTTTCCACCCTGCCGGGCTATGGCATGGAATACTGGCCCGCGAACGCCAAGATCATCCAGGTGGACATCAACCCCAACCGGATCGGCCTGACCAAGAAGGTGACCGTGGGGATCGTGGGCGATGCGGCCAAGGTGGCGCAGGGCATCCTGAAGAACCTGGGCGAGACGGCGGGCGATCACGAGCGCGAAGCGCGCAAGGCCAAGATCGCCGAGACCAAGAGCAAATGGGCACAACAGCTGGCCAGCATGGACCACGAGGATGACGACCCGGGCACCACCTGGAACGAGCGGGCGCGCAAGGACAAGCCGGACTGGATGAGCCCCCGCATGGCATGGCGGGCCATTCAGGGCGCTCTGCCGCGCAACGCGATCATCTCTAGCGATATCGGCAACAACTGTGCCATCGGCAACGCCTATCCGGATTTTGACGAGGGCCGGAAATACCTGGCACCGGGGCTGTTTGGGCCTTGTGGCTATGGCCTGCCGGCCATCGTGGGCGCCAAGATCGGGTGCCCGGACGTGCCCGTGGTGGGCTTTGCCGGGGACGGTGCGTTCGGCATCGCGGTCAACGAGCTGACGGCCATTGGCCGGAGCGAGTGGCCGGGGATCACGCAGATCGTGTTCCGCAACTACCAGTGGGGGGCGGAAAAGCGGAACTCGACGCTGTGGTTCGACGACAACTTCGTGGGCACGGAGCTGGATGATGACGTGAGCTATGCCGGGATCGCCAATGCTTGCGGGCTGAAAGGAGTCGTGGCGCGGACGATGGACGAGTTGACCGATGCGCTAAACACCGCGATCAAGGAGCAGATGGAGAACGGGACGACCACGCTGATCGAGGCGATGATCAACCAGGAGCTGGGCGAGCCGTTCCGCCGGGACGCCATGAAGAAGCCGGTGGAAGTGGCCGGGATCAGCGCCGACGACATGGTCGAGCAACGGGTCTGAGACGTCGCAATCCTGTGGCCCCGCGGGCATAGTATGCCACGCGGGGCCGATCAGGGCCCTGGACAGAGCGACAGAACAAGACATGACAGACCGATATCCCTTTCTCGCCGAGAGTGAGCCCACCTGCCCGCCATCGTTGCTGACGCGGGCGCAGGGCTTGCCGCGACCGCGCGTGGCGCTGGTGAATGCCGGGGCGCCGAACCCGTTGCAGGGGATCCGCGAGGCGGCCGAGGCCGGGCTGGCCGAGCCGGTGCTGATCGGGGACAGCGACAAGATCAAGGCCACGGCGAAGGAGATCGGGTGGGATATCGCGGGGCTGCCCTTGATCCACGCGCCGAAGGAGAGCGCCGCGCCGGTGGCGGCCGAGATGGCGCGGACCGGCGAGGTGGGCGCGATCATGAAAGGGCAGATCCATACCTCGACCTTTCTGAAAGGCCTGTTGCCGTCGGCGGCGGGGCTGCGCGAGAAGGGCACGCGCTGCGGGCACGTGTTTCACATAACCATGCCGGGGTCCGAGCGGCCCTTGCTGTTGACCGACGCGGCGCTGAATGTGGACCCGGACGTGGAGACGCGGCAGGCATGCCTGAGCCATGCGGTGATGCTGGCCTACAAGCTAGGGATCGAGCGGCCCAAGGCGGGGATATTGGCCCCGACCGAGGACCCGATCCCGACGGTGCCCAACACGATGGAGGCGGTCGAGATCGCCGAATGGGCTCAAGGAGCGCTGCCGGGGGCCGTGGTGCAGGGGCCGATGGCGATGGACCTGATCCTGTCGAAGGCGGCGGCAAAGGCGAAGAGCTACGAGTCCGAGGTGTCGGGAGATGCCGACATCATGCTGACGCCGAACATCACCACGGGCAACGCGCTGTTCAAGCTGATGTCGTTCGGCATGGGATGCTGCTGTGCCGGCGTGGTGCTGGGTGCTAAGGTGCCGATATTGCTGACCAGCCGGGCCCAGGGCGCGGAAGAGCGCATCGCGTCGGCAGCGCTGGGCGTGATCGGGGGGGCGGCATGATACTGGTCGTGAATGCCGGGTCGTCCTCGGTCAAGGTGGAGCTGTTCACGCCCGGGCTGGAGTCGGTACTGTCCGGATCGGTGACCGAGATCGGCGGGCAGGGAAGGTTGAGCCTGGACGGTGAGACGCAGGATGTTTCCGTTGCCGACCATACGGCGGCGTTGGGTCTGATATTCGAGAAGCTTGACGCGGCAGGACATCCGGTGTCGTCGCTGATCGCGGCGGGGCATCGCGTTGTGCATGGCGGGGCGCATCTGACGGCGCCGGAGCGGTTGACCGAAGACGTGATCGCCAAGATCGAGGCGGTGGTGCCGTTGGCGCCGCTGCACAATCCGCATAACCTGTCGGGAGTCAGGGCGTTGGAGGCACTGGTGCCCGACCTGCCGCAATTCGCAAGTTTCGACACGGCGTTTCATGCGACCAACCCCGAGGTCGCCGTGACCTATGCCTTGCCGCAGGTGGAGCGGGACAAGGGAATTCGGCGCTATGGCTTCCACGGTCTTTCCTATGCCGGGATGGTGGCGCAGTATGGCGAGGCCCTGCCTCGCCGGCTCTTGGGGCTGCATCTTGGAAATGGCGCGAGCCTTTGTGCGATGGTCGACGGCAAGTCCGTGGCAAACTCGATGGGGTATTCGCCGCTGGACGGCCTCGTGATGGGTACGCGGACCGGCACTATTGACGGGATGGCGGTGTTGCGGCTTGCCGAGGATCATGGGATCGAGAAAGCCGGGACCATCCTGAATAAGGAAAGCGGGTTGACAGCGCTGGCCGGAACCAACGACATGGCAACGCTGCTGAGCCGCGACGACGAGAATGCGCGATTTGCAGTGGAGCATTTCTGTTATTGGGCGGCGCGGCAGGCGGGGTCGGCCGTAGCTGCGATGCACGGTGTGGACGCCGTGGCGTTCACCGGGGGCATCGGCGAGAACGCTGATGCCATACGGGACCGTATCATGGAGCATCTCAAATGGCTGGGCGACATCCCCGTTCACGTGGTGCCCGCTGACGAGGAACGTCAGATCGCGCGGGATGTAGTCGGGTTGCTGCCCGGCTGAGCGCGCCGAGATTTGGCTTTTCCGGCTATGGCTTTCGGGAAAGCGAACGAAACCGAATTAAGTGGTCGCGGTGCGGTGGAAAGACCCATAGCGTGACGCAAAAGGGAACAAGGGAGGCGACGACATGCTGGATCAGCCCAAACTGGATACCTCGCCCAAGGTGTCCGACGAGGTGCGCAAGACCACCTGTTACATGTGCGCCTGCCGTTGCGGGATCAACGTGCATATGAAGGAGGGCAAGGTCGCCTATATCGAGGGCAACCGCGACCACCCGGTGAACAAGGGCGTGCTCTGCGCCAAGGGCAGCGCGGGGATCATGCAGCACAACGCGCCGGCGCGTCTGCGGGCGCCGTTGAAGCGGGTCGGGCCGAGGGGGTCGGGCGAGTTCGAGGAGATCAGCTGGGACGAGGCGCTGGAGATCGCCACCGGCTGGCTTGAGCCCTTGCGGCAGGAGGCGCCGGAGAAGCTGGCGTTTTTTACCGGGCGCGACCAGAGCCAGAGCTTTACCAGTTTCTGGGCGCAGAATTTCGGGACGCCGAACTATGCCGCGCATGGCGGATTTTGCAGCGTCAACATGGCGGCGGCGGGCATTTATACCATGGGCGGCGCGTTCTGGGAGTTCGGGCAGCCGGATTGGGAAAACACGAAGCTTTTCATGATCTTCGGCGTGGCAGAGGACCATGACAGCAACCCGATCAAGATGGGCATCGGGCGCGTCAAGGAACGCGGTGCCAAGGTGATCGGGGTGAACCCGATCCGGTCGGGATACAACGCTGTGGCCGACGAGTGGGTCGGGATCACGCCGGGGACCGACGGGCTGTTTATCCTGGCGCTGGTGCATGAATTGCTGCGGGCCGGGAAGATCGATTTGCGGTACCTGGCGGAGTATACCAATGCGCCGGTGCTGGTGAATTGCGATGCCAGTTCGCCGGAGCATGGCCTGTTGATGCGGGACGAGAACGGCAAGCTTCTGGTGATCGACCGGATCACCGGGGCGCCTGCGCCGTTCGACGAAAAGGGCGTGAAGCCGGACCTGTCGGCCAGCTATGAAAAGGATGGCGTGACGCACCGGCCGGTGATGCATCTGCTAGCAGAGCGGTACATGGGTAAAGACTACGCGCCCGAGGCCGTGGCGGAGCGCTGCGGCGTGAGTGCGCGGCGCATCCGGGCGATTGCGGCGGAGCTGGCAAGGGTCGCTTTCGAGGAAGAGATCGTGCTGGACCGGGAGTGGACGGATTTCCGGGGCGTGACGCACAAGACGATGGTGGGCCGCCCGGTGAGTTTCCACGCGATGCGGGGTATTTCGGCGCATTCCAACGGGTTTCAGACCTGCCGGAGCCTGCACCTGTTGCAGATCCTGCTTGGGTCGGTCGAGGTGCCGGGGGGCTTTCGGTTCAAGCCGCCCTATCCCAAGCCGGTCAGCATCCACCCGACGCCGCATTGCAAGGTGACGCCAGGCAAGCCGCTGGATGGACCGCACCTGGGCTTCGTGCGGGGGCCGGAGGATCTGGCGCTGAAGGAAGACGGCAGCCCTGCGCGGATCGACAAGGCGTTCACCTGGGAGAACCCGATGAGCGCGCATGGGATGATGCATATGGTCATCAGCAATGCCCATGCCGGGGACCCCTACAAGATAGACACGCTTTTCATGTACATGGCGAACATGGCGTGGAATTCCACGATGAACACGCGCGGCGTGATCGACATGCTGACGGACAAGGGCGAGGATGGCGAATACGTCATTCCGCATATCATATATTCGGATGCGTATAGTTCCGAGATGGTCGCCTATTCCGACCTGATCCTGCCCGACACGACATACCTGGAGCGGCACGACTGCATCAGCCTGCTGGACCGTCCGATCTGCGAGGCGGATGCCGCCGCCGACGCGATCCGCTGGCCGGTGGTGGAGCCGGACCGGGATGTGAAGGGATTCCAGACGGCGCTGGTCCTGCTGGCCAACAAGATGAAGCTGCCGGGATTCACAAACGAGGATGGCAGCGCCAAGTGGGCGGACTATGCCGATTACATCGTCAACCACGAGCGCAAGCCGGGCATCGGCCCGCTGGCCGGGTGGCGCAAGGGCGAGGATGGGCTGACCCACGGGCGCGGGGCGCCGAACGAGGACCAGCTGGAGAAGTATATCGAGAATGGCGGGTTCTTCGTGAACCATATCGCCGAAGAGCACGCCTATATGAAGCCGTGGAACATGGGCTATCAGGAATGGGCGGTGGGCATGGGCCTGTATGACAGCCCCCAGCCCTATATTTTCGATCTATATGCCGAGACTATGCGCAAGTTCCAGCTGGCCGCCGAAGGGCATGGGGAGCGGCAGCCGCCTGAGCACCTGCGCGAGCGGATCAAGGCGACGCTGGACCCGCTGCCGGTGTGGTACCCGCCGTTCGAGGACGGGCATGTGGACCCGGTGGAATATCCCGTGCACGCGCTGACGCAGCGGCCGATGGCGATGTACCATTCCTGGGGGAGCCAGAACGCGTGGCTGCGGCAGATCCACGGGCGCAATCCGCTCTACCTGCCGACCAAGATCTGGGAGGCGAACGGGTTTGCGGAGGGCGATTGGGCGCGTGTGACCTCGGCCCATGGAGAAATCACGGTGCCGGTGGCGCATATGGCGGCGCTGAACGAGAACACGGTCTGGACGTGGAACGCGATCGGCAAGCGCAAGGGCGCCTGGGCGCTGGAAAAGGATGCGCCGGAGGCCACGAAGGGGTTTCTGCTCAACCACCTGATTCATGAATTGCTGCCGCCCAAGGGCGACGGGCTGCGCTGGGCGAACAGCGACCCGGTGACGGGGCAGGCGGCGTGGTTCGACCTGCGGGTTAAGATCGAGAAGACGGCGGCGCCCGAGGAGGTGCAGCCGACATTCGCGCCGATCCGGTCGCCGGTGGGGACCGGGCCGGACGAGCTGCGCTGGAAGGTGGGCAAATGAGCGCGGGAATTTTCTTGAAAGAAAATTGGCAAGACTTGTCAAAAAATCCTGGGCGGAAAATGCGTGTTTTCCGGCCCATTTTCCGCGCGGAAAATGAGTGCGCGGAGGTGCGGCGGTGAGCGGCAAGGGCCTGACATTGATCGCCATACTGGCCTTCGTGATCTTCGTGGTCGGAACCTTTGTGTGGTTCATCGGCAAATGGGATTCGAGCGAGGACGCGCCCCAAAGCGGCGGCGTCCCAGCCAAGACAGAGGAGCGGCAAGCATGACGACGCTTCCCAAAACGACGCAGCGCAAGATGGGGCTGGTGATCGACCTGGACACCTGTGTCGGCTGCCACGCCTGCGTGGTCAGCTGCAAGGGGTGGAACACCGAGAATTACGGCGCGCCGCTGAGCGATCAGGACCCTTATGGTGACGACCCGCGCGGCACGTTTCTGAACCGGGTGCATTCCTACGAGGTGCAGCCGCTGGCCGAGAGCGGGATGCCGCATCCGGCGGCGCAGCTGATCCACTTTCCCAAGTCCTGCCTGCATTGCGAGGACGCACCATGCGTGACCGTATGTCCGACTGGCGCGAGTTATAAGCGGGTCGAGGACGGGATCGTTCTGGTGAACGAGAGCGACTGCATCGGCTGCGGTCTGTGTGCATGGGCCTGTCCCTATGGTGCGCGCGAGATGGACGCGGCGGAGGGCGTGATGAAGAAATGCACGCTGTGCGTCGACCGGATCTACAACGAAAATCTGCCCGAGGAGGATCGGGTGCCGGCATGCGTGCGCACCTGCCCGGCGGGGGCGCGCCATTTTGGGGATCTGGGCGACCCTGACAGCGATGTGTCCAAGCTGGTCGAGGAGCGTGGCGGCATGGACCTGATGCCCGAGCAGGGCACGAAGCCGGTGAACCAGTACCTGCCGCCGCGGCCCAAGGACCGGGTCATGGCCGCGCCCGACGCGCAGATCGACGTTCTGGCGCCGCTGCTGGCCCCCGTGGCCGAGGAGCCGAAAGGGTTCATCGGTTGGCTTGACAAAGCGCTGGAGAAGATCTGATGCATCCTGCCCCGTCCGTAATCGTATTCACCACGCTGTCGGGCCTTGGGTTCGGACTGTTGTTCTGGCTGGGGCTCGGGGTCATCGTGCCCACCGGATGGGTCGCGTTCACGTTCTTCGTGATTGCCTACCTGCTGGCGGTGGGCGGGCTGATGGCGTCGACCTTTCACCTGGGACACCCGGAGCGGGCGTTGAAGGCGTTCACGCAGTGGCGGTCGTCATGGTTGAGCCGTGAGGGCGTGTCCTCGGTCGCGGCGCTGGTGGTGATGGCTGTCTATGGCGCAGGGCTGGTGTTTTTCGACACGGCCTGGATGCTGGTGGGGGTGATCGGAGCCGTGCTGTCGGCGGTGACGGTGTTCACCACCTCGATGATCTACACGCAGATGAAAACCGTGCCGCGCTGGAATACACCGCTGACGCCCCTGCTGTTCATGGCGATTGCGCTGGCGGGTGGCGCGCTCTTGGCCGGGCAGGTGGCACTTGCGCTGATCCTGATGCCGGTGGCGGCGCTGGCGCAGGTGGCGTGGTGGCTGCGCGGGGACAAGGCGCTGGCGCAGAGCGGGACGGACATGTCGACGGCAACCGGGCTGGGGAGTATCGGCACGGTCAGAGCGTTCGAGCCGCCGCATACGGGCAACAATTATCTGCTAAGGGAATTTGTCTACGTGGTAGGGCGCAAGCACGCGCAGAAGCTGCGGTTGATTGCGCTCTTGTTCGGCTACACCGTGCCTTTCGTGCTGCTGCTGGTGCCGTTTTCGCATATCGCGGCGCTGGTGGCGGTGCTGGCGCATCTGGGCGGGATCGCGGCGTCGCGCTGGCTGTTCTTTGCGGAGGCCGAGCACGTGGTGGGCCTCTACTACGGCAAACGCTAGGCTTACAGGCGGTCGCGGCCCGGTCGCGGGTCGGTCAGGCCCCATTCATCCGTGACGGGATCCACCCGGCGTTCGCGGAAGCGCACCCAGCGGGCGCGGATGGCCCAGACGAGGGCGGCCAGCAGCGTCAGGAAGATGATGTTGAACCACGGGATGATGGTGACGTCGGGGCCGTCGACACGTTCGATCGAGATGGCGTTGGGGAAGATCGAGAAGAATTCGTTGCGCCAGCCGTAATGGGTGATCGATACCCATTTGGGGGATTCGGAGGTGGAGCGCAGGTCGGCGGCCTCGGCCTGAAGGTTCGAGGTATCGAACTTGAAATAGGGCGGCCAGCCCCAGCCGGTGTCTTCGTTGCGGTAGACCATGACGCCGCCATCGGCGAGCCGGGTCTGGATGAAGAAGATATCGCGGTTGGCCGTGCCTTCGGCGTCGCCGGTGCCGACGTTGGACCAGAAGATCGAGTTTTCGCCGAAGTCGATGCGCTTTTCGTACGTGTCGGTGACGCGCGCGATGTCGTGCTGCGGCAGAGTGTAGTGCAGGAAGCCCGCGACCAGCAGCCAGAAGGCGGCGACGAAGATCCATTTGATGTAGTGCATGGCGGCCCTCTTTGGCGTGTCGCCCTTGTATCTAGTGTCGCGCGAGCGATGGCAACAGGGGGCGGAGACGGTGGCCCCGGCGCGGAGGCCGGGGCGGTTTTTCTGATGGCGCTTTATCCGACCACGTTGAAGTCCGGCCCGTAGGGATAGCCAGTGATGTTCTCGTGGCCGTCCTCGGTGATCACCAGCACGTCGTGTTCGCGGTAGCCGCCGGCGCCGGGCTGGCCCTGGGGGATGGTCAGCATCGGTTCCATCGAGATGACCATGCCGGGTTTCAGCACGGTGTCGATATCCTCGCGCAGTTCGAGGCCCGCTTCGCGGCCGTAGTAATGCGATAGGATGCCGAAGCTGTGGCCATAGCCGAAGCTGCGGTACTGCAGCAGGTCACGCTCGGCCAGGAAGGCGTTGATCTGGTGCGTGACCTCGGCGCAGGAGATGCCGGGCTGTAGCAGGGACATGCCGTATTCGTGAGCGGCGATGTTGGCCTGCCAGATGGCGAGCGAGGCGGCGTCGACCTCGGCCGCGAACATGGTGCGTTCGAGGGCCACGTAATAGGCCGAGACCATCGGAAAGGTGTTGAGCGACAGGATATCGCCGCGTTGGAGTTGCCGGGATGTGACCGGGTTGTGGGCGCCGTCGGTGTTGAGGCCGGACTGGAACCAGACCCAGCTGTCGCGATACTCGGCATCCGGGAAACGGCGGGCGATTTCCAGTTCCATCGCGTCGCGCCCGGCCATGGCCACGTCGATCTCGCGGGTGCCGATGCGGACCGCGTCGCGGATGGCATGGCCGCCCACATCGGCGACGGCGGTGCATTGGTGGATGAGGGCGATTTCGGCCGGAGACTTGGCCATGCGCTGGGTCATGGTCTGACCGGCGATGTCGATCAGCTCTGCCGGGGCGAGGAAGTGGTCCAGCTTGCCACGTTGCTGCAGCGTCATGTGGTCGGACTCGAAGCCGATCACGCCGCCGGTGCCGGTGACGGACGCAATGGCGCGCCAGTAGTTGTCGCGCTGCCAGTCGGTATAGGTGATGTTGTCGCCATGGCAGCGGCGCCACGGCTGGCCCGCGTCGATGCCCGCCGAGATGGTAACGCTGTCTGTCGCCGTCACGACAAGGCCGTAGGGCCGCCCGAAGGCGCAGTAGAGAAAGCCCGAATAGTAGGCGATGTTGTGCATCGAGGTGAAGACGGCGGCGGTGACGCCGGTTTCCGCCATGATGCGGCGCAGGCCGGTCAGGCGCTGGTCGTACTCGGAGGCAGCGAAGGGCAACGGGGCCTTTTCGCCGTTGTGGAAGCGGTAGAATTCGGGGCGTGAGCCCGTCAGGTCTGTCTGGATTTGGGGTGCAGTCATAGTGTGACCCTCCTAATCAAAGAAAGGTCCCGGCGTTCAGGACTGTTGGGGTAGGAACCCGTGGTTGGGGCGACGCCATCGCCCGCGGGTCTGACGCTGTTCTTGCAGAGCGGGGCAGGTCTGGCAAGATGGTTTGCGACATTGCGAGGACGGGAACGGATCATGACGGCAAGACCGGGCAAGCGGAACCTGATCACGGATGTGCCGGGCATACTGGTGGGGCAGGCCGAAGATGCGGCGGTGAAGACCGGGGTGAGCGTTGTGGTGGGCGATGCACCTTTCACGGCGGGCGTGCACGTGATGGGCGGGGCGCCGGGCACGCGGGAGACGGATTTGCTGGCCCCGGACAAGGTGGTGGAGGAGGTCGATGCGCTGGTGCTGTCGGGCGGGACGGCGTTTGGCCTGGATGCGGCGTCGGGCGTGGCGGACGCGTTGCGCGCCGAGGGGCGCGGGTTTGCCGTGGGCGACCAGCGCGTGCCGATCGTGCCGGGGGCGATCCTGTTCGATCTGCTGAACGGCGGGGACAAGGATTGGGGGGAGAACCCATACAAGCGGCTCGGGCGCGCGGCGCTGGCGGCGCGGGGAGATGCGTTCGAGCTGGGGTCGTTCGGGGCCGGGACAGGTGCGGTGACGGCGGATTTCAAGGGCGGAATTGGCTCGGCCTCGGTCGTGCTGGCCTCGGGCGTGACCGTGGGGGCGCTGGTGGCGGTGAACGCGCTGGGCTCGGCCGTGGCGGGCGAGCGCGGAGAGTTCTGGGCGGCGCCGTTCGAGATGGAGGGCGAGTTTGGCGGATTGGGCGTGGCGCGGAGTTTCGGGGATGTGCAGGAGCCGAGGACGAAGCTGGGGCAGCATGCGGCGACGACGATCGGCGTGGTGGCGACGGATGCAAAGCTGACCCAGGCGCAATGCACGCGGATGGCGGTGGCGGCGCATGATGGGTATGCGCGGGCGCTGGTGCCGTCGCATACGCCCATGGACGGGGATCTGATCTTTGCCGCGGCCACGGGGCGCGGGGCGGTGCCGGATGTGGCGGGGCAGTTGGCACTGGGCCATGCGGCGGCGAGTTGCGTGGCACGGGCGATTGCGCGGGCAGTTTACGCGGCACGGCCTGCCAAAGGGGATGTGGTGCCGTGTTGGGTGGAGCGGTTCAGTCAGGGATGAGGCGCGTGGGCGCGTGGGTTTTCACCCACCCTACGCAGGGCCTTCGCGTCGGGCGCGTGTGGCGCGCGGCGGGAATTGAGTATTTTCGGCAAGAGAAAGCCGGGGTGGGTCAGTCGATGATGTCGTGGATCAGGGGGCTTTCGGGGTCCTTGAGGGCGTCGATGATGTCGAAGTGGTGACGGCCCTTGTCGATGCGTAGGGGGCAGGACCAGGCGTCGGCTTGCCAGCGGGCTTGGTCGAGGAAGACGGGGCGTTCCTCGGCGCCGACCCAGATGCGGGTGGGGATGCCGAGGCGGTCGGTCATGAGGGCCGGGCTTTCGGCGGCGGCGCTGGCTTCGGTAAGCTGGAACTGGTCGTTCATCGACGTCTGCAGCAGGGGGCGCAGGTCGGAGACCGGGGAGATCGGGGTGATGGATGTGATACGCTTGGCGAGGTCTGACGGCAGGAGGCCGGGCTGGGCCATGCGCGAGACGAGGTGGCCGCCGGCGGAGTGACCGGCAAGGGCGATGGGACCATCGGTCGTGCCCGCGATGGTCTGGATGGCGCGGGCGATCTGGTGGGTGATGTCGGCGATGCGGACATCGGGGCAGAGGTCGTAGGAGGGCATGGCGACGGACCAGCCACGGGCCAGCGCGCCGGTGGCGAAGTGGGACCAGTAGCTACGGTCGAAGCGGAGCCAGTAGCCGCCATGCACGAAGATGAGCGTGCCTTCGGGCGCGGCCTCGGGGCGGAAGATATCGTAGGCCTGGCGGGGCGTGTCGCCGTAGGGCAAGCCAAGATCGTCACGCTTGCGCGGGCGCGCTTCGCGGAAAGCGACGGCTTCCGCTGCCCAGCGCGGCGGGTAATCCTCGCCGCCGGGAATGTAGGGGACGTTGGCGTAGGCGTCGTCCAGTTTCATGATTTTCTCCTTTGGTCTGGCCCTAGACATTCCGTGCCCCAGATGCTTTGCCATGAGCAACAGTTTTTGCCGGAGGATGCGCCATGCTCGATACTGCCACCAACCTGAAATCGCTTTTGAAAGATCCCGACCTCCTGGCCGAGAAGGCCTATGCCGGGGGCAAGTGGGTCGACGGCGCGGATGGCGCGACCTTCGAGGTGGTGAACCCGGCGCGGGGCGACGTGATCGCCAACGTGGCGGACCTCGATCGCAAACAGGTGGCCGAGGTGATCGCGGGGGCCGCCAAGGCACAGAAGGACTGGGCCAAGTGGACCGGCAAGGAACGCGCCGCGGTGCTGCGCAAGTGGTTCGACCTGATGATGGAGCACCAGGACGACCTGGGCACGATCCTGACCGCCGAGCAGGGCAAGCCGCTGGCCGAGGCCAAGGGCGAGATCGCCTATGGCGCGTCCTTCATCGAGTTCTTCGGCGAGGAGGCCAAGCGGGTCTATGGCGAGATGATCCCGGGCCACCAGCGCGACAAGCGGATCATGGTGCTGAAGCAGCCCATCGGGGTGGCTGCATCCATCACGCCCTGGAACTTTCCCAACGCGATGATCACGCGCAAGGCCGCGCCCGCGCTGGCGGCGGGCTGTGCGTTCGTGGGCCGTCCGGCGGCGGAGACGCCGCTGTCTGCGACGGCGATGGGCGTGCTGGCCGAGCGGGCGGGCATCCCGGCGGGGGTGTTCAACATCGTGACCTCGTCGCGGTCGTCGGACATCGGCAAGGAGTTCTGCGAGAACCCGAACGTACGCAAGCTGACCTTTACCGGGTCCACCGAAGTGGGACGCATCCTGCTGCGGCAGGCGGCTGACCAGGTGATGAAATGCTCGATGGAGCTGGGCGGCAACGCGCCCTTCATCGTGTTCGACGACGCCGATGTGGATGCTGCCGTGGAAGGCGCGATCATGTGCAAGTTCCGCAACAACGGGCAGACCTGTGTCTGTGCCAACCGGATTTACGTTCAGGCCGGGGTTTATGACGCTTTCGCCGAGAAGCTGAAGGACCGGGTGAGCAAGATGAAGGTGGGCGACGGGCTGGAAGAGGGCACCGAGTTGGGGCCGCTGATCAACCCGGAAGCGTCCGAGAAGGTCGTGGAGCATATCGAGGATGCCAAGGCCAAGGGCGGCAATGTGATCCTGGGCGGCGCGGATGGCGAGATGGACGGCAACTTCTTCAAGCCGACGATCCTGACGGGTGTGACGCAGGACATGAAGGTGAGCCAGGAAGAGACGTTCGGGCCGCTGGCGCCCTTGTTCAAGTTCGAGAACGAGGATGACGTGATCGCCATGGCGAACGATACGATCTTTGGCCTTGCCAGCTATTTCTATGCCAAGGACCTGAGCCGCGTTTACAAGGTGGCCGAGGCGCTGGAATACGGCATTGTCGGCGTGAACACCGGCATCATCTCGACCGAGGTGGCGCCGTTCGGCGGGGTGAAGCAGTCGGGGCTGGGCCGGGAAGGCAGCCATCACGGGATCGAGGATTTCCTGGAGCTGAAATACGTCTGCATGAGCGTGTGAGGCACGGCATGGACGGCGGGTTTCACGGGGTTTTTCCCTATCTCGTCTCGCCGCTGGATGGCGAGGGCCGGGTCAACCGCGAGGTTCTGACCCGGCTTTGCGACGACCTGATCGAAGCGGGCGTGCATGGGCTGACGCCGCTGGGATCGACGGGGGAGTTCGCCTATCTGAGCTGGGAGCAGAAGCGCGACATCGTGGAGACGGTCGTGGCCGCCGCCAAGGGCCGGGTGCCGGTGGTGGCGGGCGTGGCGGCGACGACCACGTCCGAGGCGGTGCGGCAGGCGCGGGAATTCGCGGCGATGGGCTGTGACGGTATTCTTGCCGTGCTCGAGGCCTATTTCCCGGTGAGCGACGCCGGCATCAAGGACTATTTCACCGCCGTTGCGGCGGCGGTGGATCTGCCGGTTGTCATCTACACCAACCCGAATTTCCAGCGCAGCGACCTGAGCGTGGCTTTGATCGCGGAACTGGCGGAGGTCGAGAACATCCGTTGCCTGAAGGATGCGTCGAGCAACACCGGGCGGCTGTTGTCGATCATGGACCGGGTCGGCGACAAACTGGATATCTTTGCCGCCTCGGCGCATATTCCGGCCTGCGTGATGCTGATCGGGGGCAAGGGCTGGATGGCCGGACCCGCGTGCATCGTGCCGAAGCAGAGCGTGAAGCTTTATGAGCTGTGCAAGGTCGGGCAGTACCAGGCGGGGATGGAGCTGCAGCGCGAGCTGTGGGCGCTGAACCAGGCGTTTGCCAAGTACAACCTGGCGGCCTGCGTCAAGGGCGGGCTGGAATTGCAAGGTTATGACGTGGGCGCGCCGCTGCCGCCGCAGGATGGGTTGAGCGATGCGGGACGGGCCGATCTGAAGGCTGTGTTGAAGCGGGTCGGGGCGCTGTAGGTGGCATGAAGTCGTTCCAAGGTGGGATGAAATCCCACCCTACGATGTCGTGAAAATTTTTTCGCGGTTCGCCAAGGATTGACCGACGGGCGGCGTCCTACAATCGTGATGCGCATGACAGTCAGTGACGAAACCCTGGCCCGGGCCGCGGCCGATGGCGATGCGGCGGCGTTCTCGACCCTGGTCGAGCGGCATTACGATGGCGTGTTCCGTCTGGCCTTTCGGCTGACAGGAGCACGGGCCGAGGCGGAGGACCTGACGCAGGATGTGTGTGCGGCGTTGCCGGGCAAGCTGTCGGGCTTTCGCGGAGCGTCGAGGTTTACCACGTGGCTGTGGCGGGTGGTTGTGAATGCCGCCCATGACCGGCGGCGGCGCACGGCGGTGCGGGCGAGATACGCGGAAGGCTGGGGCGACTGGGAAGTGGACCGGCGGGCGGCGGACGCGGAGGTGGCGGAGGCCGTGGACTGGCTGACGCAAGCCATGCGCGCCCTGCCGGAAGAATTACGGGACACGCTGGCCCTGGTGCTCGATGACATGAGCCATGCCGAGGCGGGCGAGGTGCTGGGCATCTCGGGCGGCACGGTGGGCTGGCGCGTGTCGGAGGCCAAGAAACATCTGCGCGCGATGCGTGCGCGAGAGGAGGACGCATGAGCGACGACCTCGACGATCTGAAGGCCATGATGCGGGCCGCGACGCCGAAGCCGGATGCCGACAGGAAGGCGGCGGATCTGGCGTTGGCGCGGAAAAACTTTGCCGATCTCCAAGAGGTGCGGGATGGCGCACGTCAAACCTCTGATCGCCCGAAAGCGGGCCTTGTCAGAGGAGTGACGGATATGTTGATGCGGATGAATACGCGCGGGGCGCTGACGGCGACGACGGCGCTGGTGGCGCTGGGAATGGTCGTGGTGGTGCCGGACTGGCAAAACGCGCCGGCGCTGCGCGGGGCGCAGCCGGTGGTGACGGAAGCCGATGGCGACATGGCCGATGCGGTTCGGCGCAAAGCGCCTGCGCCGGAGGCGGCGGAGGAGATGGTGCTGGACGTCGCCCCGGCGGAGGAGCCTGCGCCGGAGGCCGAGGCGCCCCGGCCCGTGCCGATGCCGTCGCCCCAGGTGGCGCGCCCGGAGTCGGGCGTTGCAAAGCAGGGGCAGATGGCCCCGCAGGCGATGCAGTCGCAGGCCTTGTCCGATGCGGAGGGATATGCCGGGAGCGCGGCCAACACGACGCCGGTCGGGCGCATCGCGCGGCCGGATGCGGATGACGGGGTGGTCCTGCCGGAAAGCGATACCGAGGCGTTTCCCGAGGCCGCGCCGAACGCGCTGAAGATCACGGGCGAAGAGCCGGTGTCGACGTTTTCCATCGACGTGGATACGGCATCGTATGGTGTTGTGCGGTCGTCGCTGCGGGCGGGATACCTGCCGCCGCGGGAGGCTGTGCGGATCGAGGAAATGGTCAACTATTTCCCCTATGACTACGCCGCGCCCAAGGGTGGCGCGCCGTTCGAGCCGACGGTGAGCGTGACGGACACGCCGTGGAACCGGGACACGAAGCTGGTGCATATTGCGATCCAGGGCGAGGTGCCCCCCGTGGCGGACCGCCCGCCGCTGAACCTTGTATTCCTGATAGACACGAGCGGGTCGATGCAGGCGGCGAACAAGCTGCCGCTGCTCAAGCAGTCCTTGGCGCTGATGCTGCCGCAGCTGACCGAGCGGGACAGCGTGGCGATCGTGACCTACGCGGGCAGCGCGGGGCAGGCCCTGGCGCCGACACCGGCGACCGAGCGGGAGACGGTCCTTGGCGCGCTGGATCGGCTGGAGGCCGGAGGCTCGACCGCCGGGCAGGCGGGATTGCAGCAGGCTTATGCGCTGGCCGGGGAGATGAGCGGCGACGGAGAGGTGTCGCGGGTGATCCTGGCGACGGATGGGGACTTCAATGTGGGGATCAGCGATCCGGAAGCGTTGAAGGACTATATCGCGGAGCAGCGGGAGAGCGGCACCTACCTGTCGGTGATGGGGTTCGGGCGCGGCAATCTGGACGATGCCACGATGCAGGCGCTGGCGCAGAACGGGAACGGGCAGGCGGCCTATATCGACACGCTGTCCGAGGCGCAGAAGGTGATGGTCGACCAGGTGACCGGTGCGCTTTACCCGATTGCCGATGACGTGAAGATCCAGGTGGAGTTCAACCCGGCAGCCGTGGTCGAGTACCGGTTGATCGGGTACGAGACGCGTGCGCTGCGGCGTGAGGATTTCAACAACGATCGGGTGGATGCGGGCGATATCGGGGCCGGGCACCAAGTGACCGCGCTTTACGAGATCACGCCGGTGGGCTCGCCCGCGCAGATGAGCGACCCGCTGCGCTATGGCGAGGCGGAGGCGGTGCGCGGGGATGCAGGCGAGCTTGGGTATTTCAAGCTGCGGTACAAGGCGCCGGGTGAGGATGAAAGCCGGTTGATCGAGCAGGCTATCGTTGAGGGTGCCGAGGCTGGTTCAGAGGCGCGGTTCGCGGCGGCGATTGCCGGGTTCGGGCAGCTGTTGCGCGGGGAGACGTATCTTGGCGACTGGGGGTATGCGGAGGCGATTGCGCTGGCGAATGGGGCGAAGGGGGAAGACCCGTTCGGCTATCGGGCCGAGGCGGTGCAGCTGATGCGGCTGGCGGAGAGCCTGTCGCGGTGAGAGGCCCCGCGCGGAGTCAAGGCCGAAGGCCGCCGCGCGATCGCCAGACCGCCCCCCGGGCTGGCGATTGGGTGACGTTGGTGCTTCGATCGGAGGTCTTGCGGAGGTGGCGAGGATAAAGTGAGCTGAACAAATGTTGGTCGCCATCCCGCGGTCTGGCAATCGCGCGGCTTGGAAACAAAAAACGCCCCGTGGCTGCCACGGGGCGTTTCGCGCGGTAGGATCTGTCGTTTAGTTGACAGTTTCGGCGTCAACGACGTCTTTCTGCGTGGACGTGCCGCTGGCGATCTCGATGCGGCGGGGTTTCAGCCGCTCGGGCACTTCGCGCACCAGGTCGATATGCAGCATCCCGTCGGTATGGGTCGCGCCGGTGACCTTGACGTGGTCGGCCAGCTGGAACTTGCGTTCGAAGGCGCGGGTGGCGATGCCACGGTGCAGGTAGGTGCGGTCGCCGTCTTCTTCGGCCTTGCGGGCCGAGACGATCAGCGCGCCTTCGCGCAGTTCGACCGACAGTTCGTCATCGCTGAAACCGGCGACAGCGATGGAGATGCGGTAGGCATCGTCGGCGGTCTTTTCGATGTTGTATGGGGGGTAGGTGGGGTGATTGACGTCACCGGCAAGGACGCGGTCCATCATGTCGGCAATCTGGTCAAACCCGATGGATGCCCGGTAGAGCGGGGCAAGATCAAAGTTACGCATTGGAATCCTCCGTTGAGCGATACCTATGTGGGTGCCTTCCCGGATGGGACAGGCGGTCATGACCGACCCGCGATGCGGCGTCGGACGACCGTTATTTGGGGAGGGAAAAACCCGGTTTCAAGACCTCTGTGCGGCTTTGAAACGCGGTGCAACGTCCAATCGTCGCGCGCGCGTGGTCTGGCCGATGCCTCGGATCAATGGCGAAACGCTTCAGGGTTTTGCGAATTTCGGACCGGGATGCGTGCCCGCGGTGGCTTGGCCGTTCGTTCCGGTGGGGGGAAAGAGCGCGGTCTTGGCGCTGTTGCGGCGTATGCCTGTGCTGGTCGGAAACGTGCTGGGCATCGCGCGCAGCTTGCGTTTCAGGGCGTCGACGGTGTCGGGCAGCTCCATGCCGTAGGCGATGGTGGTTCCGTGCTCGGTCTTGCGGCCGCCGACCACGAGGCTGACGATGCGGGCGCGATACCCGCCATCCGAGAACACCGGCGCGCCGGACGAGCCGAAGGTCACGTTGCAGTCGAAGGAAATCAGGCCCTGGCCCCGGCGCAGGACATCGCATTCCCGCTCCCACGACAAGGCATCGTCGCGGTGCCGGCCATAGGACACCACGCTGACGTCATCGCCACGGGTGGGGTTCATGTGCAGCGCGAAGGGGCTGGCGGTGGCGGTGGGGATAGCGACGCTGAGTTCCAGCAGGGCGACGTCGCGGCGGATATTGTCCGCCGACATCCCGTCGGAGGGCGCATAGCCATCGGCCACCACGTAGCGGCGAATGTTGCGCGCGGCGATGGCGGCCCCGTCGCGCAGCCCGGCGCGGAAGACGATCCGCTCGGGCAGAAGCGGCGCGCCGTGCTTATCGAAGACGCAATGGGCCGCCGTCAGCACGAGGTTGTCCGCGATAAGCGTGCCGGTGCAATAGCTGTCCTGCCCGAGGTCGACGCGGCCCACGGCCTCCCACCCCAGCAGATCGTCGCGGTTGGTCAGCCTGATCAGCTCGCTGGGCGTGGCCAGAGTCGGCAGGGCGACGCTCGCGACGAAGGCAGACAGAGACAGCAGGCGGCGGATCATGTCAGTCCAGGTCCGGAGAGGCGAATTTCGCCCCTGTGTCGCGATTCTGGCCGGTCGAGAACATCTCGGACCGGGCCTGGTTTTCCAAGCGGGCGCCACTGTCGAGCGCGTCGCGCATCATGGCCAGGGGCCTGTCGAGCGAGGCCCCCAGCGCGACCTTCTTGCCGTGGATCTCGGCCATGGCGGAGACCACCGAGACGATCCGCGGATCGCCGTTGTCATCGAAGGAAAAGACCGGCGAGCCGGACGCGCCGTAGTCGACGTCGCAGGACATCACCAGTACGCCGCTGCGCTTTTCCAGGACCTGGCACATATCCTGCAGCGAGGGCGCTTCGGAACGTTCGCGGGCATAGCTGACCAGGCCGATGCGTTCATGCTTGCGCGGCTGGGTGTCGGTCAGGAACGGGGCGACGCCGGATTTGGCGATGGGATGATGCAGTTCCAGAAGCGCGATGTCGTTGCGCACGCGGGCGGCGTCGATCCGGTTGGAGTAATCGTATTCGGGATGCACCACGGCGCGGCGGACCCAGCGATAGGCGGTGGCGCGGCCATTGCGCCAGCCGGCCAGGAACTCGATCTGCTGGGTGTCGACGGGCTTGCCGGTGGTGGCATCGAACAGGCAGTGCGCCGCCGTGAGCACCAGGTCCGGCGCGATCAGGGCGCCGGTGCAAAAGCCGCTGCCGCCGATGTCGATACGCCCCACGGCCTGCCACTGGCGGCCGTCATCGGTGGTGTCCAGCCGCTGGAGCATGGCATCCTGCGCGGTCGCAGGCGACATGGACCAGAGCAAGGCCACGACCAGCCCTGTGAAACGCATTCTGTCGAACAAACCGGGTGCCTCGCTTGATTTGAAAGCGTGCTACCGGCGCAATATGTCGAAAATAGGGCTGGCCCGGGGTTATTGCCGCAGCGCGGGCGGTTTCGGTCCGCCAGTGGCCCAGTCGAGCAGTTCGACGGTGTGCACGACGGGCACGCCGGTGCCCGAGCCGATCTGCATCATGCAGCCGATATTGCCGGTGGCGATGATGTCGGGCGACTTGGCCTCGAGCGTCTGAACCTTGCGTGTCTTCAATTGCTTGGAGATGGCGGGTTGCATCAGGTTGTAGGTGCCCGCCGAGCCGCAGCAAAGATGCGCGTCGGCTGGTTCGACCACCTCGAAACCGGCCTTCTTCAGCAGGGTCTTGGGGTGGGTCTTGATCTGCTGGCCATGCTGGAGCGAGCAGGCGGCGTGGTAGGCGACGCGGGTGTCGCGGGGCGTGCCCTCGGGCAGGTCGAGCTGCATCAGGAGTTCCGAGACATCCATTGCGATGTCCGACACGCGGGCGGCGTCGCCGGCCAGCGGCTCGGTGCGGAACATGTGGCCGTAATCCTTGACGGTGGTGCCGCAGCCGGAGGTGTTGATGACGATGGCGTCGAGGCCGTCACCATCCATTTCCGCGGTCCAGGCGCGGATGTTGTGGGCGGCTGTCGCGTGGCTCTCGCCAGTCTTGCCCATGTGGTGCGTCAGCGCCCCGCAGCAGCCGGCACCCTTGGCCACGACCACCTCGCAGCCCAGCCGGGTGAGCAGGCGGATGGTGGCGTCGTTGATGTCGGTGTTGAGCGCCTTTTGCGCGCAGCCGGTCATCAGGGCGACGCGTTTCACCGGCTTGTCCCTGGCCGGGAAGGTTTGCGGGTCGTCATTGCGGCTGACGGGCGGGACATTCTTGGGGGCCATCTCGACCATCGCGCGCAGGCGCGCGTCGGGCAGGGCCCATTTGAAGGGTTTGGCGATCTTGGCGCCGAGCATGGCGATGCGGAAGCGGTTCGGGTAGGGCAGGATGCGCGCCAGTGTCCAGCGCAGGACACGTTCGAACATCGGGCGCTGGTAGCGATTCTCGATATATTCGCGGGCATGGTCGACGAGGTGCATGTAATGCACGCCCGAGGGGCAGGTCGTCATGCAGGCGAGGCACGACAGGCAGCGGTCGATATGCTTGACCGTTTCCGGGTCGGGGTCGCGGTCGTTTTCCAGCATGTCCTTGATCAGGTAGATGCGGCCGCGGGGGCTGTCCAATTCGTCGCCCAGCACCTGGTAGGTGGGGCAGGTGGCGGTGCAGAAGCCGCAATGCACGCAGGAGCGCAGGATCTCGTTCGAGCGCTGGATTTCGGGGGACTTGAGCTGTTCGGCGGTGAATTCTGTTTTCATTCAGTCGGCAATCATTTGTGCGGTGTAGAGCCCGAACCAGGGCAGGGTGGTGCCGGCGGCGGTCACGCCATAGGCGATGCGTCGGGGGCGCTGCGGCCGCGCGCTGGTGCGTATGGCCAGCATCACCAGCGACAGGACGGTGATCCAGGCCAGCCACGCCAGAAGAACGACGGCAAGCGCGCCGTAAGCGCCGTGCGCGCCGCCCCATTGGCGCAGGACGAAGGCGCCTGCGATCAGGGCGACGGAGACGGCCCAGAGCGCGGTGACGTAGCGCCGCGTGGGCGTCTGCCTGGCCAGCACCCAGAAGATGACCGGCCCGGCGAGAAAGCCGATGGCAAAGAGCAGGGCGTCGATCATGCGGCGCGGCCCATCAGGCCGGGGTTGAGGATGCCGCGCGGGTCGAAGCGCGCGCGCAGCCCGTCCTGAAGCGCGGCGACGGGGGGTGAAAGCGGCTGGAACACGCCGCCGGCCCGGTTGCCGCGGAGGAGCGTTGCATGGCCGCCCGCCGCGTTCACGGCGGCGCGGATGGTGTCGGCTTGGGTGTCTTGCGGGACGCGGAGCCAGACCAGACCGCCACCCCAGTCGTAAAGTGCCTCGGCCCCGTCGACCTGCGCCTTGATCCCGGGCGCGTCGGAGGGCTTGACGGACAGCCGCCAGATATCGCCCGGACCGTCGTGGAAACAGGCGACATCGCGGATATCCTGCCACAGGGTGGCGTTGGCGTCGGGGTCGGTCTCGATTTCGGCGGCGCCGAGGTCGGCCAGAAGGGTCTGGAGCTGACCTGCGCGATAGGCCACGGATTTCTCGAAGCCTTCGATGCGCAGGCAGGTCTGGGGACCGTCACCGGTCTGGCGGTGGGCGGCGCCTGTGATCTCGAACGGTGAGCCGAGCGCGCGGGAGAGGGCGGCAATGGCGGTGCTGTCGTCGAGACCCGGGAGCGTGATCGTGGCGGTGTGGTGGGATTTGGGAAGCACCTTGAGCGCCAGTTCGGTTAGCACGCCAAGGGTGCCGTAGCTGCCGGCCATCAGCTTGACGAGGTCGTAGCCGGTGACGTTCTTCATCACGCGCCCGCCGTTGCGGGTGACCTGCCCCTGCCCGTCCACAAAGCGGACGCCCAGGAGGAAGTCGCGCGCGGCGCCGGCCTGGATGCGGCGGGGGCCCGAGACGTTGGCGGCGAAGACGCCGCCGATGGTGGGCTCGCCGGTCGTGCCCAGAAGGCCGCGATGGTCCATCGGCTCGAACGCGAGGCGCTGGCCCTCGGCGGCCAGGGTCTTGCGCACCTCCTCGACCGGGGTGCCGGCCTGCACAACCAGCGTCAGCGCGCCCGGTTCATAGAGGGTCACGCCCGTCAGGCCCGCCGTGGTCAGCGGCTGGCCGTTGACTGGCACGCCGATGGGGCGCGTGCCGCCGCCCATGATGCGCAAGGGCTCGGAGGCGGAGGCGACCATCTCGGCCAGTTCGGCCTCGGAGGTGGGGGCAAGGGCTTTCATTGTTCCAAAAATACTCCGGGGTCCGGGGCAGGGCCCCGGGAAGGTCATTCAGCCGCGATCCGGCGGGTATCGGAGGACGCCAGCGGGAACACCTTGGCAGGGTTCAAGAGCCACTTGGGATCGAACACATCCTTGACGGCCATCTGGATTTCCAGGTCGGGCGGGTCGTATTGATGCAGCATCAGGTCGCGCTTTTCGATGCCCACGCCATGCTCGCCCGTAAGGCAGCCGCCGACTTCGACGCAAAGCTTCAGGATCTCGGCGCCCAGATCTTCGCAGAGTTCAAGGTCGCCGTCCTTGTTGGCGTCGAAGAGGATCAGCGGGTGCATGTTGCCGTCGCCCGCGTGAAAGACGTTGGCGACGTCGAGGCCGTATTCCTTGGACATCTCGCCGATGCGTTTCAGCACGTAAGGCAGTTCGTTGACCGGGATGGTACCGTCGAGGCACATGTAGTCGTTTATCTTGCCCATGGCACCGAAGGCGGATTTGCGGCCCAGCCAGATGCGCTTGCTCTCATCTTCGGACGAGGATTGGCGCAGCTCGACGGGGTCGTGCTTGCGGGCGATGTCCATGATGGTTTCGAGCTGCTCGTCGATCTCGGCGTCGGAACCTTCGACCTCGACGATCAGGAGCGCCTCGCAATCGGGGTAGCCGGCGCCGGAAAAGGCCTCGGTCGCGCGGATGCAGGGGCGGTCCATGAATTCGATCGCCACCGGCAGGACGCCGGCCTTGATGATGTCCGACACGCACTGGCCCGCGATCTCGGAGGAATCGTATCCGATCAGCACGGGGCGCGCGCCTTCGGGCTTGTGCAGGATGCGCAGGGTCGCCTCGGTGACGATGCCAAGCTGGCCTTCGGAGCCGCAGATGAGACCCAGAAGGTCGAGCCCCTCGGCATCGAGATGCGCGCCGCCGATCTGTGTGACTGTGCCGTCCATCAGCACCATGGTGACGCCCATCAGGTTGTTCGTGGTGACGCCGTATTTCAGGCAATGCGCGCCGCCGGAGTTCATCGCGATGTTGCCAGAGATGGCGCAGGCCAGCTGGCTGGAGGGGTCGGGGGCGTAGAAGAAGCCGTCTTCCTCGACCGCGCCGGTGACCGAGAGGTTGGTGCGCCCGGTCTGCACGCGGATGAAGCGGTTTTCGTAGTCGGTTTCCAGCACTTCGTTCATGCGGGCGACGCCAATGATCACGCTGTCCTCGGTCGGAAGCGCGCCGCCGGCGAGCGAGGTGCCCGCGCCACGCGGTACCACGGGCACGCCCATGTCGTTGCAGATCTTGAGGGTTTCGGACACCTCGGCCGTGGAGGCGGGCAGGACCACGGCCAGGGGCGGGCACTTGTAGGCGGTCAGCCCGTCGCATTCATAGGCGCGGGTTTCGGCGGGGTCGTGGATGAGCGCCTCGCGCGGGAGGAACGACGCCAGCCGGTCGAGAAGTTGCGACTTGCGGGCAAGGATGGTCGGATTGGGCTTTGGCATGTCCATGGCAGTCCTCCCGGTGGATTGGTAAGATAATATAACCAATTTTCGCCACCCGCAAGTGCGGCATCCGTGACGCGGTCACAAGAAGAATGCGGCCCGCACGCGGTTGTGAGTGCATGTGCCGCAGCGCTCGCCTATATTAACAGACATGAAGAGACTCGCCGCATTTTTCCTGGCCACCCTGTTGGCCGCGCCGGCATTTGCCGACGATCCGGAGGTTCTGGACGTGACCGTCGAAAAGGCGGGCATGGTCTGGAATATCCACGTGACGATTCGCCATCCGGACACCGGGTGGGACCATTATGCCGACGGCTGGGAAGTGCTGGATGCGGCAGGCAACCGGCTGGGCTATCGCGAGCTGATGCATCCTCATGTGAACGAACAGCCGTTCACCCGGTCGCTGAGCGGCGTGGTGATCCCGGACGGGACGCGCGAGATCTTCGTGCGGGCACGGTGTTCGGTCGATGGCTGGTCGGACTCGCAAAAGCGCGTGGCGCTGCAACCCTGACAGAATGAACGCGCCCAAGGGGCGCGTGCCGGTTTGTCTCGGTGTCGGACCTGGGTCCGACGCCTCGGCGGCCCGTGGCGGCGTGACGCGTTTTTTCCTAGCGCGGGGCGCGTGGCCGGTGGGGTGGTGCCTCCGGCGGGGATATTTTCGGCCAGAGGAAGCGGGGCGCGATTACTGGCGGCCTTCGCGGAGCCAGCCGCCGACGATGAGACCTGCAGCCAGCAGCAGCACCAGCCAGGCTGGCAGGAGCGGCGTCTGGGTGACCGAGCGGGTCTGGTAGGCGTTGCGGTCCAGGAGGCCGATCCAGCCGCGGCCTGACATGGCGCGGCCTTCGCGCACGGTGCGCACGCGGGGCGCGCCATCGGCCAGCGGGTGGATGCCGCCGCCGGTCTCAGTGATGTAGGAGTCCAGCGTTTCGGTGTCGGCGATGGTGTTCTCGAATTCCACCGGAGAGGCGGGGCCGAGGCCGATGACCGCCGTTTGATCGCCGTTTTCCAGCCGGTAGAGGCCGATGGAGGGGCCATCGAACAGCGCCTCGAACCGGCCCGGCGAAACCTCTTCCAGATCCATCTCGATCTGTTCGCCCTCGGGAGTGGTGATGATGACGGGACCGACGGTATCTTCCAGCGAACGGCGGACGATGCGCATCTGCTGGCCAGTGGCCTCGGCCCAGAGCGCCTCTTCTTCCAGTTCGGGTTCCTTCATCATCCAGTGAGCGAGACGGCGCAGGAGTTCGAGTTGTGGTCCGCCGCCCTCGAACCCGCGGTTCCAGAGCCAGGCGTGATCGGAGGCCAGAAGCGCCACCCGGCCTTCGCCGACGCGGTCGAGAGTCAGGAGGGGCCGGTCGCCCACGCCGGTCATGACGGTGTCGCCGGAGGTTTCCTCGACCTCGATCTGGCGCATCCAGCGGCCCCATTCGCCGCCGAATTCCTGTTCAAGACCTGCGGTGACCGGGTGGCGTTGGCCCAGCTCCGTGATGGAGGGGCTGTAGCGTTCCTCGAGCACGCGGGCGGTGGGGCGGCCGGGCAGGATCGCCTCGAGCGGGGTGCGGTAGAGGCTGTCGGCGGCGGCATAATCGGGGCCGGCGGCGATGAGGACCGCGCCGCCGCCTTCGACGTAGTTGCGCACGTTGTCGAGATAGAGCGAGGGCAGGATGCCGCGGCGCTTGTAGCGGTCGAAGATGATGAGGTCGAAATCGTCGATCTTTTCGAGGAAGAGCTCGCGGGTGGGAAAGGCGATGAGGGAAAGTTCGCGCACCGGCACGCCGTCCTGCTTTTCGGGCGGACGCAGGATGGTGAAATGGACTAGGTCGACGGAGCTGTCGGATTTCAGCAGGTTGCGCCAGGTGCGGCCGCCTGCATGGGGTTCGCCCGAGACGAGCAGCACGCTGAGCCGGTCGCGGACGCCGTTGATCTGGACGAGCGCGGTGTTGTTGCGGTCGGTCAACTCACCCTCGATGGCGGGGGTGGAGAATTGCAGCACGTTGCGGCCACCGTGGGGCAGGCGCAGGGGCAGGTCGATATCCTCGTTCAGGGGGACGTTGAACCGCTGCGGGTCCTCGCCATCGACCGAGACGTCGACGGGCACGGTGCCGGAGCCTTTGGGGGCGGCGCCGTCGTCGGTGATGCGCAGGGTCATCTGGATTTCCTCGCCGAGGATGGCGAAGGCGGGGGCGTTCTCGACCACAAGTTTGCGGTCCCAATCCTCTTCGCGGCCGGTGTGCAGCAGGTGGAGGGGCGCGGGCATGTCGGGGGCGCGGTCGAGATCGTGCAGGCGGCCGTCGGAGAGCAGGATCGCGCCGGCGATGCGGGCGCGCGGTTCTTCGGCCAACGCCTCGGACAGGGCGGTCATGAGCTGGGTGCCGGTGTTGTCGGCCCCGTCGGGGACGGTGATGCGGCGAAGCTCGGTGTTGTCGCGCGCGGCGATGCGGGCGGCGAGATCGTCGGCGGTGGATGTCGTGAGGGCCGCGCGATCGCCCAATGTCTGGCTGGCGCTTTCATCCTCGATCATCAGGACGATGTCGGTGAGCGGCTCGCGGTCCTCGGCCTGGTAGACGGGGCCCAGGAGCGCCGCGAGGACGACCAGCCCGGCGAGCGCGCGGAAGGGCCAGCCGGAGAGGCCGCGCCAGATGGCGAGCGCCGTGCCGGTCATCATCATGCCGGCGAGCGCCGCGATCAGCCACGGGTTCAGAAGCGGCTCGAAAACGATGCTGCCGGTCATTGGCCAAGCCTGTCGAGAAGGGCGGGGACGTGCACCTGGTCGGATTTATAGTTGCCGGTCAGCACGTGCATCACGAGGTTGACGCCGAAGCGGTACGCGAGTTCGCGCTGGCGTTCGCCGGCAAAGCCGCGGCCCACGGGAAAGAGCGGGTTGCCGCGCTCGTCCATGGCCCAGGCCGACGCCCAGTCATTGCCGCCGATGACCACGGGCGTGACGTTGTCGTTGAGGTTGCGGAAGGGCATCCCCTCGACCTGTTCGGCGTCGGCGGGTGCGGATTCGACCCAGACGGAGCGGCCGGTGTGGCGGCCCGGAAAATCCTGGAGCAGATAGAAGGTGCGGGTGAGCACGTGGTCCTCGGGGATGGGCTCCAGCGGGGGGATGTCGAGTGGGCGGGCAAGGCGTTGCAGCTTGCGGCCTGCGGGAGAGGAGGCGCCGAAGCCAGCGACATTGGCGTCGCGCGTGTCGAAGAGGATCATGCCGCCGGTGCGCAGGTAGTCGTTGAGCTTGACATAGGCTTCCTCGGACGGGATCGGCTGATCGGGGGAGATGGGCCAGTAGAGGAACGGGTAGACCGAAAGCTCGTCGGTTTCGAGATTGACGCCGACCGGGTCTGCCGGTTCCACGGAGGTGCGGAAGAAGAGGGTTTCGCCAAGGCCGCGCAACCCGGCCTGAGCGGCGTTGTCGAGGCTGCGGTCGCCGGTGATGACGTGGCCCAGAACGACCTCGGACGCGGCCATGAGGGCCTTTTCGTCGGCCTCGGTCATGGTGCCGTCCTGGGCGTCGGCCATCTGCGGGCTGAGCAGGAGTGCCAGAAGCAGCACGGAGAGGGTGGCACGGGCGGGCATGAGGCGGCCCGAAAGCGCCAGCGAGGCGAGGATGTCGGCCATCAGGATCAAGAGCGCGCCGGCGAGGAACCAGCCGCCGAGCGCGGACTCGGGCGGGCGGTCGAGGCCCAGGACGGGCAGGTCGGCAGGCCAGCTGACGGGGGTGAGCGTGGTGCCGGAGGGCAGCACGTTGAGCGCGAGGCGCCGGTCGGGGCCGTCGTAGAGACCCGGGCGGAAATCGGGGCCGGGGACATCCTCGACAAAGCGGGTGCCGTCGACGCCGGGCAGGGTGCTGGCATCTTCCAGAATGCCGGACCCCGAGAGGACCTGCACGGGCTGCCAGGTGGTGCCTTCCAACTCGGCCAGGTCGGGCAGGGCGAGGCTGGAGGAGATGGCCAGGCGTTCGAGCATCTGCACGAAGAGGCCAGAAAGAGGCAGGGTGGACCATTCGGCGTTGGCGGTGACGTGGAAGAGAACCACCTGGCCCTGTCCGATGCGTTTGCGGGTCACAAGCGGCGTGCCGTCGCTGAGCTGGGCGATGACCCGGTCGGCCAGCGTGGGGTCGGGCTGGGCCATGACCTGGGCGGTGACGGTGACGTCATCCGGCACGTCGAGGCCGAAAAACGGGCTGGATTCAGGAAAGGCGGCCAGTTCCTTGGGTTCGCCCCAGCTCATGGCGCCGCCGACAGAGCGGCCCCCGGCGCGCAGGCGGACGGGCATGAGCGGGTCTTCCTCGGTGCGTGAGACGTCCGAGGCGGCAAGGCGCGGCCCGGCGAAGCGCAGGAGCATGCCGCCACGGTCGGTCCAGTCGAGTAGGTCGGCTTGTTCCGCGCCCGACAGCGTGGCGACATCGGCCAGCACGACGACATCGGGATTGGCGGGGAGGACGTCGCTGAGGCTGCCGTCGAGCAGGTCGGCGGTAGGTTCGAGGGCCTGTTCGAGGTAGTGGAGCGGCGACAGGAGTTCGAGGCCTTCGCGGTCTTCGCGGCCGGCGATCAGGGCTACCTCGCGGCGCTTGAGGCTGTCGTCGGTGAGGGTGACGGCGCCGGCATGGGACTGGCCGGCGATTTCGAACCGGGTGAGGCGGGCGCGGAGTTCGGCGGGCAGGGACAGGAGCGTTGTGGCTTCTTTCGCGCCTGCGTCGAACGCCATGTCCTGAGTGGCCAGAAGGTGCTGGGCGCCGGAGGGGTCGCGGCCATGCGCCTCGACCGTGATGTCGCGGGCGGGGCCGGGATTGGCGCGGGTGGCGGTGAGGCGTAGGGCGTCGTCCTCGACCACCGCGGGGGTCAGGGCGTAGATCGGCACGGCGCTTTCATGAACGGTAACGGGGCCACGATCCTGCAGGGCGTCGAGCAGGGTTTGCCGGCCCTCGCGGGCCAGGCCGTCCGAGAACCAGCGGGTTTCGAAATTCTCGTCGCCCAGCAGGGTGGCGGCGTCCGCGTAGTCCTCGGGCTGGGGCGCCCAGGCGGCGGGGGCGAGGCCTGTCAGGCGGGTGCGCCACGTCTCGGCGGACTGGAAGACCGGCGTCTCGGGGTCGGAGAGTTGCAGGATGCCGACGGGGCGGGCGTTGCGCCCGGCCTCGGCCAGCAGGGAGTCGAGCAGATCCTCTTTCGCGGGCCAGTCGCGGGCGCTGGCCCAGCTGGAATCGAGCACGATCAGCATGGGGCCAGTGCGGTTGGCCTGGGCCTGGTCCTGCGGGTTGAGGATGGGACCGGCGAGGCCGATGATGACGGCAGCGACGGCCAGCATCCGCAGGAGCAGCAGCCACCAGGGCGTGCGGTCCGACACGCTGTCGTCGTCGCGCAGGCCCAGAAGGAGCGCCACACCGGGAAAGCGGCGGCGGATGGGGGCGGGCGGCACGGCGCGCAGGATCAGCCACAGGATGGGCAACGCGGCCAGCGCCACCAGAAGCCAGGGCGCGGCGAAACCGATGGGGCCGATGGTCATCGTCCGTGCCCCCCGTCGAACGCGTTGTAGAGCCACAGGAGCGCGGATTGCGCGGAGTCCGACGTGTGGTGCGTGCCGTAGAGCCAGCCGGTGGTGGCGCAGAGGTGCCGCAGGGCGTCCTTGCGGGCGGCGAGGCGTTCAAGGTAGCGGTCGCGCAGCTCGGATGCCTTGAGCGTTTCGTGCACCATGGTGCCGCCCACCGATTCGAAGATGGTGCGGCCACGGTAAGGAAAGCTTTCCTCGGCCGGGTCGAGGATCTGGTAGAGCACGCCGCGCACGCCGCGGTCGGCGGCAGCGGTCAGCGCGTTGCGTACCGGGTCGAGATCACCGAGGAAGTCCGACAGGAAGAGGGCGCGTCCGTGCGACAGCATTCCGGTGGTCTGGGGCGCGCCGTAATCGTCGGGGCCGTCCTGGCCCAGGGCCATGGCAAGGCGTTCGATCTGGGCGTCGCCGCGGCGCGGCGGCAGGTCGGCGCCCGAGAGACCGATACGCTCGCCCGCGCGATTGAGAAGGATGGCGATGGCCAGCGAGAGGAGGCGGGCGCGGTCGGCCTTTTGCGGCAGGGAGTCGTCGGACGCGAAGCGCATGGAGGCGGCGCCGTCGACCCAGAGGGTGACGCTTTGGGCGATCTGCCATTCGCGCTGGCGCAGGAATTGGGTGTCCGAGCGGGCGGAGCGGCGCCAATCGATGTGGCGCAGCTCGTCCCCGGCCTGCACCGGGCGGTATTGCCAGAAATCGTCGCCCATGCCCGCGCGGCGGCGGCCGTGTTCGCCCAGAAGGACGGTCCCCGCCAGGTGCTCTGCCCGCGCCAGGAGCGCGGGAAAGCGGGCGGCTTCGGCCTCGGACCGGGCGCGGAGAGGGGCGATCTGGCTCAAGCGGCGGCCTCGGTCCTCGTCACTTGGGCGACGGTGGCGGCGATGAGGTCGTCGAGGTTTTCACCGCGCGCACGGGCAGCGAAGTTGAGCGCCATACGGTGGGTCAGGACCGGCTGCGCCATGGCGGCGATATCGTCGGCATCGGGGGCCAGGCGGCCTTGGATCATGGCGCGCGCGCGGACGGTCAGCATCAGCGCCTGCGCGGCACGGGGGCCGGGGCCCCAAGCGACGTTTTCGCGCACCGTCTCGGACGAGGTTGCGTCGTCGGGGCGGAAGGCGCGGACAAGGTCGATGATCTGTTCCATCACCGCCTCGCCCACGGGCATCCGGCGCAGGAGGGTCTGCGCGGCGATGAGGTCTTCGGCGGTGAAAACCTGGTGCGCCACATCCTCGGTCGCGCCGGTGGTGGCCAGCAGGATCGCGCGCTCGGTGTCGCGGTCGGGATGGGGCACGTCGATCTGCACGAGGAAGCGGTCAAGCTGGGCCTCGGGCAGGGGATAGGTGCCTTCCTGTTCGATGGGGTTCTGCGTCGCCAGCACGTGGAAGGGCGGGGTCAGTGGGCGGTCCTCGCCGGCGACCGAGACCTGCCGTTCCTGCATGGCCTGCAGGAGCGCGGACTGGGTGCGGGGACTGGCGCGGTTGATCTCGTCGGCCATCAGAAGCTGGCAGAAGATCGGACCGGGAATGAACTTGAAAGCGCGGGTGCCGTCGGCGCCGGTTTCCAGCACCTCGGAGCCCAGGATGTCGGCGGGCATCAGGTCGGGCGTGAACTGCACGCGGTTCGAATCGAGGCCCATGACGACGCTGAGCGTTTCGACCAGCCGGGTCTTGCCGAGGCCGGGCAGGCCGACCAGCAGGCCGTGCCCGCCGCAAAGCAGCGCCGAGAGCGACAGGTCGACGACCCGTTCCTGCCCGATGAAGCGGCGGGTGATCGAGGCGCGGGCCTGGGCCAGTTTGTCCTCGAGGGCTTCGATCCCGGCCAGAAGGTCAGCGTCGTCGGTCATGGCAAAACTCCGGTATGGGCTATATCGCTTGGGTAGAGTGTATCGCGCGCAAGCAAAATGGCAAAAGCAATGAGCAATAAATCGGTCACAACCCCGTCAGCGGAAAGCCTTGCCGAAACGGCACGCAGGGAAGGCGGCAAAGGCCTGCCGCCTGTGCATCTTTGGACGCCCGAGTTTACCGGCGAGATCGACATGCGGATCGCGCGGGACGGGACATGGTACCACGAAGGCACGGTCATCGAGCGCCAGGGACTGGTGCGGCTGTTCTCGACGATCCTGAAGAAGGAAGGCGACCGCCACTACCTTGTCACGCCGGTGGAAAAGGTCGGGATCGTCGTGGACGACGCTCCTTTCGTGGCGGTGGATTTCGAGTTGGAAGGCGAGGGCGCGGCGCAGATGCTGGTCTTCGTGACCAACGTGGGCGATCACGTGCTGGCGGGGCCGGACAACGCGATCCGGGTGGAGCGTGACCCCGAGACAGGCGAGCCGTCGCCCTACCTGCATGTGCGGGCCGGGCTTGAGGCGCTGATCGACCGCAAGTCGTTTTACCGGCTGGTGGATCTGGGCGCGCACGAGGACGGCTGGTTCGGCGTGCGGTCGGACGGGGCGTTCTTTCCGATGATCCCCTCCGACGAGTTGCCGCCCTCGTAAACGCCCGGGGCAGCGTCAGCGCCTGAATGGTGTCGGACGCCGGTTGGCCGCGGCGCTGTCGACCACATCCTCGATGCGTTTATTGCGGGTTTGCGTGGTCCTGGCCGTCTTGATCCATTCGAGCGTGCCGCGCCGGACGCTGCGCGGCCAGTCATCCCAGACTGCCACCAGATCGCCCAGGGCGTCGGTCAGGTCGTCGGGGCGTTCGAGACGTTCGACATCGTCGAGGAACGTCCACATGCCGGAGTTTTGTGCGGCGGCTACGAGGGCCTCGCCGGCGGGTTGAAGCCGTCCTGCGGCGCGCAGGTCGTCGATTCTGGCCTTGTTTGCCGCGGACCAGGCGGACCGCGGATTGCGCGGGGCGATCAGGAGGCCGGTGCGGTCGTCATCCACCTTGCGCGGCTGGCTGTCGATCCAGCCCCAGCAGAGCAGTTCCGAGACGATGTCATCGTAGGGCAGGTGGAATGCGGTATGCTTGCGGAAGGTGACGAGCCAGACCGATGGCGCCGAGGCGTGATTGGCGGCAAGCCACGCGTGCAGTTCGTCAAGAGACCTGACCTCGATCCTTTCTGCGGTGTCTGCGGCGCGTTTGACCATGAAGCAATGGATACGCGGGGTCGTTGAAGGCGGATCTTGCAGACACAAAAAAACCCGATGCGGAAGGCATCAGGCGGATTGGCCTTTGAAGGCTCAGGAAGGGTAACCCGGGTCGGAACGGGCACCCGAAGGTGCCATGCCCCGACCCGGGAAAACGTCGAAGATTAGTACTTCGTCGTTACGGGCTCAGGCTCAACCGGAACCACGACTTCTTCTTGTTGTTGCTGTGCACAGGCGGCCAGGCCGACGGTTGCGATGAGAGCAGCAATCATTGCGATCTTGTTTTTCATGTGAACAAATTCCTTCCATGTCACGCGCCCGATACTGTGTTTGAACGCGATTTGTTGTCAACACAAGAGCTTGCGTAAAAACGCGAATCTCCGGCTGCTATGGCTTCTAGGACAGCATTTTTGTCACGTAAATGCCTTTTTGAGCGGGATTCCGCGATTTTCAGTGGGTTTGGCACTGTTGCAACTGTGCTACTTTTGCACTTCGCCTTGGAAAAGTCACTTTTCCGGACCGCGAAACGACCTATTGCGCGGGCGCTTGATTCCGGCAACTCGTGCTTGGTTCCAAGGCTTTATACCGGAGTCAGTGCGCTTCGGCCCAGTTGCTTCCCTGGCCTGCGTCGACCACCAGCGGTACGTCCAGATGCAGGGCCGGCCGGGCGGCCTCTTCCATCACCTTGCGGGCGGTTTCGATGACCTTGTCCTCGGCCCCGTCGGAGACTTCGAAGAGCAGTTCGTCGTGGACCTGTAGCAGCATGCGGCAAGGCAGGTCGGCGACGGCGTCGGGCATGCGAATCATGGCCCGGCGGATGATATCGGCGGCGGTGCCCTGGATCGGCGCGTTGATCGCGGCGCGGCGGGCAAAGCCGGCGCGCGGCCCCTTGGCGCCGATCTCGGGCGTGTGGATTTTGCGGCCGAAGAGGGTCTGGACGAACCCGTGTTCCTTGGCGAAGGCGACGGTTTCGTCCATGTAGGTGCGGATGCCCGGGAAGCGTTCGAAATAGCGGTCGATGAAGGCCTGCGCGTCGGCGCGGGGAATGCGCAGGTTCCGCGCGAGGCCGAAGCCCGAAATGCCGTAGATCACGCCGAAATTGATCGCCTTGGCGCGGCGGCGGATCTCGGGTGTCATGTCGTCCATCGAGACGTCGAACATCTCACTTGCGGTCATGGCGTGAATGTCCTGTCCGTCGCGGAAGGCGTCCTTGAGCGCCGGGATATCGGCGATATGGGCCAGGATTCGCAGCTCGATCTGGCTGTAGTCCAGGGCGACGAGGGTGTTGCCGTCCTCGGCTACGAAGGCCTCGCGGATGCGGCGGCCTTCCTCGGCGCGGATGGGGATGTTCTGCAGGTTGGGATCGGTCGAGGCGAGGCGGCCGGTGCTGGCCCCGGTCTGGACATAGGAGGTGTGGACGCGGCCCGTGTCCGGGTCGATATGGTCCTGCAGGGCGTCGGTATAGGTGGACTTGAGCTTGGAGACCTGCCGCCAGTCCATCACGCGGGCGGGCAGGTCGTGCTCGGTGGCCAGATCCTCGAGCACGTCGGCGGGGGTGGAATACTTGCCGTTCTTGCCGCGCTTGCCGCCCGGCAGGCTCATCTTGTCGAAGAGGATATCGCCCAGCTGGGCCGGGGAGCCGACGTTGAATTTCTCGCCGGCCAGTTCGTGTATCTCGGACTCGAGCCCGGCCATCTTCTGGGCAAAGGCGGCGGACATGCGGGAGAGCGTGTCCTTGTCGACCTTGATGCCGTGCCGCTCCATCTGCGCCAGCACGGGCACCAGCGGGCGTTCCAGCGTCTCGTAGACGGTGGTGACCTTCGCGCGGTGCAGCTGCGGCTTGAACGTGTGCCAGAGGCGCAGGGTAATGTCGGCATCCTCGGCGGCGTATTTCACCGCCTCGTCGATCGGCACGCGGTCGAAGGTGATGGCGGATTTGCCGGTGCCCAGGAGCTCCTTGATGGGGATCGGCGTGTGCGACAGGTAGCGTTCGGCGAGCGTGTCCATGCCGTGACCGTGCATCCCGGAATAAAGCGCATAGGACATCAGCATCGTGTCGTCGATGGGCGCCATGGCGATGTCGTAATTGGCCAGGATCTTGGTGTCGTATTTCATGTTCTGCCCGATCTTGAGGATCGACGGATCCTCGAGCACGGGTCTGAGCGCGTCGAGCGCGTCCTGCATCGGGATCTGGCCGTCGAGCAGGGCGTCGGAGCCGAAGAGATCATCCGCATTGCCGTCCTTGTGGCCGAGCGGGATATAGCACGCCTCGCCCGGGTCGATGGAAAGGCAGATGCCCACCAGATCGGCCTGCATTTCGTTAAGCGAGGTGGTTTCGGTATCCACGGCGACGTAGCCGCGGGCGATGATGCGGTCGATCCAGCCTTGCAGCGCGTCCATGTCCGAGACGCGCTCGTATTTCGCGGGGTCGATGGGCGGCCAGTCGGGGGCGCTGTCCTCGCCCGTGTCCAGTGCGGTGGGTTCCGGGATGGCGGGGGCCTCGACATCCAGCGCGTCGGCGATGCGCTTGGTCAGCGTGCGGAACTCCATCTCGGTCAGGAAGGCCAGGAGGGTGTCGGGATCGGGCTCGCGGACCTCGAGGTCGTCGAGGGTGAAATCGAGCGGGGTTTCGCAGTCGAGCTGGACGAGTTTCTTCGACAGTTCGATCTGCTCGCGCTTTTCGATCAGGGTCTCGCGGCGCTTGGGCTGCTTGATTTCCCCGGCGCGGTCGAGCAGTTCCTCGAGGCTGCCGAATTCGTTGATCAGGAGCGCGGCGGTCTTGATGCCGATGCCGGGCGCGCCGGGCACGTTGTCGACGCTGTCGCCGGCCAGCGCCTGCACGTCGACAACGCGCTCGGGGCCGACGCCGAATTTCTCTTCCACCCCTTCGCGGTCGATGCGGCGGTTCTTCATGGCGTCGAGCATTTCCACGCCGCCGCCAACCAGCTGCATCAGGTCCTTGTCCGAGCTGATGATGGTCACACGCCCGCCGGCGTCACGGGCCTGGACGGCGAGGGTGGCGATCATGTCGTCGGCCTCGTAGCCTTCCATTTCCTTGCAGGCGATGTTGAACGCCTCGGTCGCGCGGCGGGTGAGCGGAATCTGCGGGCGCAGGTCCTCGGGCATCTCGTCGCGGTTGGCCTTGTACTCGGGGTACATATCGTTGCGGAAGGTGTGGCTGCCCTTGTCGAAGATCACCGCGACGTGGGTGGGGGCGTCGGCACCGGTGCTGTCCTCGACATATTTCTGCAGCATGTTGCAGAAACCCGAGACCGCGCCGATGGGCAATCCGTCGGATTTGCGGGTGAGCGGGGGCAGTGCGTGGTAGGCGCGGAAGATGAAGGCCGAGCCGTCGATGAGGTGCAGGTGATGTCCCTTGCCGAATGCCATGTGCCGCGCCTTTCCTTGCTGTCGGAATACGTATCTCATGCCCGTCATGGCAGTTCCAGCCTGAGTTTTTGCCGGGGATCAGCCGGGGTGGAACCAGCGATGCGAGAGGGTCACGGCAAGGGGCGTTGGCGTCCATGTGCCGAAGAGGATGGGCATGGCATCGCGCGCATATCCGTTGATGGGGTGGGGAAAGCTTTTTGTTTAACAGTGGGTTGTCTGATTTTGCCGGATTTGGACACACAGATTTTCTGGCCTGACGGTGGACCGAACATCATGCATCAGGCACACTGGCAGGTGTAGGAAGGCTGATTTTTTTAAGAGATTTGAAGATGTGACGGCTGTATTACGGTCGGTCTTTCTGCACGAAACTTGAAACCTGTGGCGCCGGTCGAGCGCGCCTTGGCCGGACGCCGCCTCAAGCGGAGAAAGAAAATGGCCAAGACAGATCCCAAGCCCCCTGATGCGGCACGGCCCAAGCCCGATGAGCCGGTCAAGACCAGCGACAGCGAGAAACCAATCGTCATTTCGAGACGGGTCTTCAGCGATTTCGCGATGATTTGAGGCGCGGAACCGTCATAAAAGCAATTTCAGGATCGGCCAGGTCGTGACCGCGCGATTTGCGAGGAATGACATTTCAAGGGCCATAGATCAGCCGCCTGCTTGCTGTTCTCAGGCGGGCTGGCAATGTTCAGAAATCACGCCCCAAATGAGTCTTGCACCAGCACGGCGATGGAAGGGGTAGGCCGCGTGCTGTCAGCCGGGATGGAAACGGCGGTGCGAGAGCGTCACGGCGTAGGGTGTCGGGGTCCAAGCGCCGAAGCGGATGCCTGCGCGTCGCAGGGTGCGCGAGACCCAGGTGTTGCAGGTGCGGAAGATGTGGAAGCGACCCGTCGCCTCGAAGAACATATCCGTGTCCGTAAAGCCGGGGGCGGTGAGCGCGATGGCCGCGTAGTCGGCGTCCAGCTTCACCTGTCGCAGGATTGTCGTCAGAAGCCAGGAATACTGAGCGGGTGTGATCGATAGCGTCGGGCTTTGGAAGCCCTGGGGAAGCGGCCCGATCACGTCGGCGCGCAGGACGGCATTGTCGCCGGTGACGGCGCGCCAGAGCGTGGCGGCGGGGACATCGCTGTAGGGGCCTTCGTGGGTGTAGAACGCGCGGCTGCCCCAGCCGATCACCAGCCATTCGGCCTGTGGGTCCGCGAGCGGAAGGCCTGCCTGTTCGAGGTGGAAGAAGCGCGCCCGTGTGCGGGATGTCAGTGGCAGGAGAAGATCATAGTGGATGGGGCCCGCGACCAGCCGGATCTCGATTGGCGGGCCGTCTTCGGCTGAGGGATTGGGGGAGAGCGGGCCGGGGATGAGGGCGCCTGCAATCGCGGCGAGGAGATAGAGGCAGATCAGTGCGACAAGGCCGAGCGCGATGCGGAAGACGGCTTTGCCGATAGTTCGGACTGCGAGGCTCAGACCTTGCCTTCGAAATCGCGGTGCACCAGCTTGGCGTCGCAATAGGGGCATTCGACGAAGCCGATGTCCTGCGGGATGGTCAGCCACACACGCGGGTGGCCCAGTGCCGCTTCGCCGCCATCACAGGCCACGCGGTAGCTGTCGACGATGCGGGTCTCGGGGGCTTGGGTCACCATTGACGGCGTTCCTTTTGGCTGCAAGTAGGTCCGGGGAGACTATATCCGAGAGACACCCGGGGACAAGAGCCGCCATGCCGACAAATGCAATCGAAGTGAGAGGCCTGGAGAAGGTCTATGGCGGCGGCAAGCGCGGCATGTCGAAACCGGCGCTGACTGGCGTGGACTTGGATGTGCCGAAGGGGTCGGTCTTTGGCCTCTTGGGGCCCAATGGAGCGGGCAAGTCGACGCTGATCAACATCCTGGCCGGGCTGGTGACCAAGACCGCGGGGCAGGTGAAGATCTGGGGGTTCGATCAGGATGTGAACCCGCGGCAAAGCCGGGCGTCGATCGGCGTGATGCCGCAGGAACTGAACCTGGATCCGTTCTTTGCGCCGCGTGCCGCGCTGGAGGTGCAGGCGGGGCTGTACGGTGTGCCCAAGAAAGACCGGCGCAGCGACGAGATACTGGAACTAGTGGGCCTGAGCGACAAGGCCGAGGCCTATGCTCGGACGCTGTCGGGCGGGATGCGGCGGCGGCTTCTGTTGGCCAAGGCGCTGGTGCATCATCCGCATATCCTGGTGCTGGACGAGCCGACGGCGGGCGTGGATATCGAACTGCGCCAGATGCTGTGGCAGAACGTGCGCAAGCTGAACGAGCAGGGGATGACGATCATCCTGACCACGCATTACCTGGAGGAAGCCGAGGAGATGTGCGACGAGATCGCCATCATCAACGAAGGCTCGGTTGTGGCGCGGGACAGCACGGCGCACCTGCTGGGCCAGATGGACCGGCGGACGATGGTGATCGAGCCCGAGGAAGAGCCCGGCAAGCTGCCCGAAGGCGAAGGCCTGACCGTCGAGACGCGCCCCGGGGGACAGGTGGCGATCAGCTATCGCTCGACGAAGATGTCGGCCGAGGCGGTGCTGGAGGCGGTGCGGGCCTCGGGGATGCGCATACGGGATGTGCGGACCGAGCAGGCGGACCTGGAAGAAGTGTTCCTGGAGTTGACGCGGTCGCGCTGACGGCGCCTACTTGTCTTGCAGCTTGTCCTCGATGGATTTCAGGCGTTGCAGCACCTCGTCGCGGTAGGTGTCTGTGCGTTCCTCGGCTTCGAGGTTATGGGCGTCCTGCATCGAGTTCACGATCAGGCCCACGACGAGGTTCACCACGGCGAAGGTGGTTACCAGGATGAACGGAACGAAGAAGGCCCAGGCGTAGGGGTAGACCTCCATCACCGGGCGGACGATCCCCATCGACCACGATTCGAGCGTCATGATCTGGAAGAGGGAATAGCCCGAGCGGCCGATGGTGCCGAACCATTGGTCGAACAGCACGGCCTGTTCGGGGGTGCAGGCGGGACATCCGCCACCGAACAGCTTTGTCGCCATGACCGAGCCGATGTAGAAGATGATCCCCATCAGCAGGAAGACCGAGCCCATGCCGGGCAGGGCGTTCATCAACCCCTCGACGACGCGGCGCAGGGACGGGGTGACCGACAGCACCCGCAACAGGCGCAGGATGCGCAAGGCGCGGAGCACCGAGAGACCTTGAGCCGAGGGGATGAGCGAGATGCCGACGATCACGAAGTCGAAGACGTTCCAGCCGTTGCGGAAGAATCCCGTGCCGCGGGCGAAGAGTTTCAGCCCGATTTCGACCACGAAGATCGCAAGACAGATCTTGTCCAGCATGACGATCAGCGGACCGGCGGCCGTCATCGCGGTCTGCGACGTCTCCAGCCCCAGCACCACGGCGTTGAAGAGGATCACCGCGAGGATGAAATTCTGAAAGCTCGTGCGGCTGACGAGGGTTTCGACGCGGGCGCGCAGGCCCTGGGGGCTGGACTGGATTGACTGGCTCATGGCGCTGGATATGGGGCAGGCTGTGCGGGGGCGCAAGGCGCGGAACGCCTTAGTTGTCGGCCTTGGCCAGCATCCGCCCGAGGCCGCGCCCGCCAAGGATGTGCATGTGGTAATGTGGCACTTCCTGCACGCCGGCCTCGCCCGCGTTGGAGATGGTGCGATATCCCGATTTGCCGTCGCCCGGCGAGACGCCGGTCATGGCGCAGACCTGGGCGGTGACGCGCATGAAATCCACCAGTTCCGCCTCGGACGCTTCGGCCGCGAAGTGGTCGTGGCACACGTAAGGCCCCTTGGGGATTACCAGCACATGCACGGGCGCTTGCGGCTCGATGTCATTGAAGGCGAGCGTGTGCTCGGTTTCCAGCACGGTGTCGTTGGGGATCTCGCCGCGCAGGATCTTGGCGAAGATATTCTGGTCGTCATAGGCAAAGGGCATGATGTGCGGCCTCAGTCGGCATAAAGATGGTCGGTTCGGGCGATCTCTAGCGCCTTGTCGGGTGCGATATCAAGGAAACGGGCGATCAGCCCGGCGTTTTCCTCGGGGTCGTTCGACTGTTTCATGATGCTGTGGTTCTCGAATTCGGCATCGCGGATCCGGTCGGATTCGAAGTTGATGTCGCCGCGGATGGTGGGCAGCAGGCGTTCCAGCGTTTCCTTGGGCGTCTGTTCGCCGGCAAGGCCGACGCGGCGGGCATGGCCGACGAGGTAGTGGTCGGTGAACTCGCACTGGATTTCCAGCAGCTTGGTGGTGGAGCGGTCGTTGCAGAAATCCTCGAGCAGGTCGAGATTGCCGGGATCCATGCAGACGATCAGGCGGTCGGTCTCGAAGTAGTCGAACAGCATCCGCATGAGCGCCCGGCGATGGCGCGTGCGCTTGCCCAGCGTGGCCTGGATGCCGCCCAGGTCGGGCAGGTGGGTGTTTTCCTCGTTGAAGAGGTACTCGATGGCCGGCACGTTGGTGATTTGCCGGATCTTGTCGATCATGCGCTTGGCGACGTGCCATTTCTTGCAGACGATGATCATCAGCTCGCGCTCGCGGCCCAGCGTGCTTTCGGTTTCCCAGAAGCGCAGGGCGAAGCGGCGGCCGATGCGCCCGCGCCCGGTGAGAAACTTGAACAGGCTGCGCCCCTCGTCCGAGATGTTGAACCGCGCGGTCTCGTCGGCATAAAGCGCGCCCAGGCGCGTCTTCAGTTCGGTCGCCTCGGCGCTGATCTTGCGGGCGAACAGGGCGTCCTGGCTGAGCAGCAGGTCGTAGTGGTCGTTGTAGAACGTGACCGGCATCCCGTAATCGGTGAACATTAGGAAGGTCAGCGTTCGCGTCCGGATCTCGTCTTCCGGCACGAGGTGCCGCACCAGCGTCTGGAAGAAGGTTTCGTCCGGAATCCAGGTGGTGCGGAAAAAGCGCATCACGTCGCGGCGCTTGCGGGTGAAATCGAGAATCCACTCGATGGTGCGGCGGCGCAGACACCACCATTGGCTGCCGATCTGGATTTGCAGGTCGGCTGGGATCTCGCGGGTGAGGCGCAGCTTTTTCTGGATGTTGAACGAGGCGTAGAACAGTCGCTTATGGTTTCGTTCGTTGAAGAAATGGCGGTATATCAGCCGCTCTTCCTTCATGCCGGTCTTGATCCAGTCGGATGCAAAATAGTCGAAGCTTTCGATGTAATCGACATCGTGGGCGTCGAGAAAATCGTGGGCGTAGCGGGCCGACTTGATGGCGGCGCAGTCACCCGACAGCATGTAGAAATGCGTGGCGCGGGGAAAGGCATCGACCGCCGCCTCGATCGCGTGCAGCGTGGCCTGCACGAGCGACCACTCGCCCCAACCGCACTTGATCCGCTTGCTGGCGAAGGTGACGTTGGGATTGTCGGCCAGCGCCGCGCGTATCTTCCTGTAATGCTCGGGATTTGCGCGGGCGTCGAAGTGGATCGACATGTAGTCGCCCGCCGCGGTCAGCATGTTGGCCTGTCCGATGATCGCATCGGGGTCCTTGTGGCACAGCAGAATGAAGGCGATCCTGGCCATGGGCGAAACGATTGACCTGCTCTTTCGTCGATTGATTATAGTGATAGAGGTGAACGACCGTTGAATAAACAGGCTTTCTTTGGTTTTTTTAACGGGTTAAACACGGTTTGACCCGAGAAAATCAAAGCAGCGGGGTTGGAGGCAGGCGTATGGGCTTTCCCGGTACCTGGATGACGGAAAGCGAGAGCATGGTCTATCGCGTGGTGCCAAAATGCGCCTGCTCGACCATTGGGCAGATCATGTATTTCTCGGACCATGGCGAATTCTTTGACGGTGACATCCACGACGCCACGGATGGCCTGCACAAATGGGCCCGCGACGAAAGCCAGCCGCTGATCAAGGCCAACGTGCGCACGCACACGTCTTACGCGTTCACCTGCGTGCGCAACCCCTATACCCGCATCCTGTCGTCCTTTTTCGACAAGATCTGCGGCATCCAGCGCAACGGCAAGCGGTACCGCGGCAAGCTGGTGCCCCTGTTGATCCAGAAATACGGCATTGAGGTGGGCGGCGAGGACGGCAAGCAGGAGTTCGACCAGATCAAGAGCTTTCGGCGGTTCCTTCTGTTCACCCGCGACACCATCCGCTGGAAACGCCCGATGGAACCGGACATCCACTGGTCGTCGATGTCGGGGCACGTGTCGACCTTCATCGTGAACGGCGGCACCTATGACAGGATTTTCTGGACGGAGCAGTTCAACGACGGGATGGCAGATGTCCTGAAGGCGACGCGGACGCCGAAGAAGGTGGACCTGAAGACGATCCCGCGTTTCAACGAAAGCGAAGGGCACGGGCCGAAACGGGCGCACCCGGTCGAGGATTATTTCGACGATCTGTCGATGCATCTGGTGAAGGAAATCTATCACCGCGATTTCGAGCTGTTCAAATACGATTTCGACGATCCGTCGAACAAGATGCCTGTGGGTGAGATCGACCTGGACGAGGTCCACGCCAAGCTGGGCGCGTAGGCGGGGCGCGCGTGCCGCGCGCGCAGGCCTGTCTCGTCGTCGTGCCTCCTCCTCGGGAATATGGCGAGCGTGACGCTTTCGCCCAACCCTCGACAAGATGGCGAGCGCGGTGATCTGAGCATTTGCGGCAAGAAAAAGCCGGGAACGATATTTTAACGAAGCCGCGGCAAGATTGCACTGCGGTACAGGCTGGAGAGCCGATGACCGTGCAAGGAAAAGTCGCATCCGGGTATCGGGTCTGCATCAGCGCCGTGCCGAACGACGCCCGGCCCGGAAGCGCATCCATGGCTTTTTCTTGCTGAAAATACTCGACTGGCCTGACGCCGGCCTTTCGGGTGGCCGCGTGTCGAACGCGCGGCCCGTCCGAACCGGCACGGAAAATTCGGGATTTTCCGAACTATTTTCTTTCTTCAAGAAAATGGCCTCTCTCAGACCAGCCCTTCGGCCCTGAACATCGCCTCCACGTCCGCCTCTGGCCGGGCGCCGTAGTGGCTGATCACCTCCGCGCCCGCAATGCAGCCCATGCGCCCGGACACCTCCAGCGACGTGCCGGTGGCCAGGCCATAGAGAAAGCCCGCGGCAAACTGGTCGCCCGCGCCGGTCGTGTCGACCGGGGTGATTTCATCGACGGGGACGGTCACGGTGTCTTCGCCGCGCACGATCACCACGTCCCGGCACGAGCGGGTGCAGACGATCAGGCCGCTTTCGGATGCCGCCTGTTCCAGCGCGGTGCCGAGGTCGTCGGTCTCGTAGAGCGCGCACCATTCGTGTTCGTTGCCGATCACGTAGTCCAGTTCGGTTACCAGCTTGCGGAAGTCGGCACGGTGGCGGTCGACGCAGAACGGGTCCGACAGGGTGATGCCGGCCATCCCGCCGCCGTCGCGGCAGGCGCGCGCGGCGGCGAGGAAGGCCGCTTTGCCCTTGTCCTTGTCGAAGAGGTAGCCTTCGAGAAAGAGCAGGCCCGCATTGCCCGCGACCGCGTCGTCGACGTCGTCGGGGCCAAGTTCGGTCGAGATGCCGAGATAGGTGTTCATCGAGCGCTCGCCGTCCGGCGAGACGAAAATCATCGAGCGGGAGGTCGGCAGCTCGCCTTCGCTGGCCGGCGCGTTCACGAAGTCGGTTCCGACATCCGACATTTCCCGCGCATAATCGCGCCCCAGGGCGTCGTCGGCCACGCGTCCGATAAAGGCGGTGGAGAGGCCCAGGGCCCCCAGCCCGGCGATGGTGTTCGCCACCGAGCCGCCCGCCATCTGGGTGCGGTTCTGCATACTGTCGTAAAGGTGTTCGGCCCGATCCTGCTCGATCAGCTGCATGATGCCCTTTTCGATGCCCATGCGGGACAGAAACCCGTCATCGGCCTGCGAGAACACGTCGACGACGGCGTTGCCGATACCCACGGCCTGGTACTTGCTCATATGGTCTTTTCCTCGAACTGGCAGAGGTCGCGGATGATGCAGGACCGGCACATCGGGGCGCGCGCCTTGCAGTGGTAGCGGCCGTGCAGGATCAGCCAGTGGTGGGCGTGCTGCTGGAAATCCACCGGCACGTGGTCCTCGATGGCGCGTTCGACCGCGTCCACATCCTTGCCCGGGGCGATGCCCGTGCGGTTGCCGACCCGGAAGATGTGCGTGTCGACCGCCTGTGCGGGATAGCTCCACCACATGTTCAGCACGACGTTGGCCGTCTTGCGCCCGACGCCGGGCAGCGATTGCAGCGCGGCGCGGGAATTGGGCACCTCGCCGTCGAACTTGTCGATCAGGATGCGCGACAGCTTCATCACGTTCTTGGCCTTGTTGCGATAAAGGCCGATGGTCTTGATATGCTCGATCAGCTCTTCCTCGCCCAGGTCCAGCATCTTCTGCGGGGTGTCGGCGATCTTGAACAGCTCGCGCGTGGCGCGGTTGACGCCCGCATCGGTTGCCTGCGCCGAGAGGGCGACGGCCACTAGAAGCGTGTAGGCGTTCACGTGGTCGAGCTCGCCCTTGGGTTCAGGGGACGACTCCTGGAACCGGGTGAAGATCTCGCGGATCGTGTGGTAGTCGAGTTGCTTGGCCATGGCTTACCTTGTGCCCGCTTTGGTCGGGATGCGCAACATTCGGGTCGCGGCGCTGCGGGTGTGTGACTACATTCCGTATATCGAATGGAGAGCCGTCATGAGCGCAGAAATCAACACCGAAATCCGCGACGGGTATCATTTCAATGTCATGCGCCGGGCAATCGACCTGATCGATGCGGGCGGGCCGGGCGTGAGCCTGTCGGACCTTGCCCGCGACATGAACATGAGCCCGGCGCATTTCCAGCGATTGTTCACGCAGTGGGTGGGCGTGAGTCCCAAGAGGTATCAGCAGTACCTCGCCTTGGGGCAGGCCAAGGACCTGCTGGCCGGGCGGTTCACGACGCTGGACACCGCGCATGAGCTAGGTCTGTCAGGCACCGGGCGGCTGCATGACCTTTTCCTGCGGTGGGAGGCGATGAGCCCCGGCGAGTTCGCGCGGCGGGGCGAGGGGCTGAAGATCACGTGGGGGTGGTTCGACAGCCCTTTCGGCCTGGCGCTGGTGATGGGCACCGAGAAAGGCATCTGCGGCATCGGGTTTGCCAGCGAAACGGGCGAAGAGGCGGCGATGGAGGACATGATCTCGCGCTGGCCGAACGCGGAATTCGTGGAGGACCCGATGATGCTGCGCCCGTGGGTGTTGCAGGCCTTCGGCGCGGGTGACCAGACGGCTGAAAAAGTGCCGCTCTACATGATCGGGGCGCCTTTCCAGATCAAGGTATGGGAGGCGTTGATGCAGATCCCGTCGGGCCACGTGACGACCTATTCGGAGATCGCGCAGGCCATCGGAAACCCGAGGGCCGTGCGCGCCGTGGGCACGGCGGTGGGGCGCAATCCCGTGAGCTTCCTGATCCCGTGCCACAGGGCGCTGCGCAAGTCGGGCGGGCTTGGCGGGTATCACTGGGGCCTGCCTGTCAAACGCGCGATCCTGGCATGGGAAACTGCGCGGGCCGAGGCCGGGTGAGCCCATTTTCTGCGCAGAAAATGGGGCAGGATATGCGCATTTCCTGCCGCCTCTGGGCGGCGGTCGCGACGGTTCTGCGCGGATCACCGCCGGTTTCCCCGTAGAAAACGCTTGGGCCTTGGCCGTAAATTGCTTAGAATCAATGACAGACCCGGCAAACGGGCGCTTGGAACATGAGGCATCAGGATGAGCATCACACAAAAAACAGTCACCCTTTTTGCGGGTTTGTCGATGTTGGGGGCCACGGCCTGCACCAGCCCGGCCTACCTTGACGACACCGCTGTCGACCGCAACCAGAAGGCCAAGCAGGGCGCGTTGCTGGGCGGCCTGATCGGGGCGGGCGCGGGCGCGCTGGTCGCCGACAAGAAGGTCAAGGGCGCGCTGATCGGCGGCGCTGTCGGCGCGGCGGGCGGTGCTGTCGCCGGCAACATGCTGGATCGGCAGGAAGCCGAGCTTCGCAACAACATCGGCAATGACAATGTCGACATCCAGAACACCGGCGACCGCCTGATCGTGACGTTGCCGCAGGATATCCTGTTCGACGTGGACAGCGCAGCGGTGCGTCCGGGCCTGCGCAGCGATCTGTCTGCGGTGGCGCAGAACCTGCAGAACTACCCCGACAGCCGGGTACAGATCGTCGGCCATACGGACAATTCCGGTGGCGCCGAGCACAACCAGGCCCTGTCCGAGCGGCGCGCGAATGCCGTGGCGGACGTGCTGATGAATGGCGGCGTGGCGTTCAGCCGGATCGATGCGTTCGGCCGGGGCGAGGACGCGCCGGTGGCGTCGAACCTGACCGAGGACGGCAAGGCGCAGAACCGCCGGGTGGAAATCGTGATCCTACCCAACGCGGCCTGACGCCGGCGAAGATTATTCGCAGAATAATCTGGTCTTGAATCGAAACGCCCCGCCGAATGATCCGGCGGGGCGTTTGCGTTGCAGGCGGTGTCGTCAGCCGAAGACGCGGCCCAGGGCCTCGTCCACCGAGGAAACGATCTGGTCGATGTCGTCCTTGGTGGAAATAAGCGCGGGCGAGAAGCAGAGCGTATTGTTGAAGCCCGGGATCGACCGGTTGGTCACGCCGATGATCGTGCCCTGCGCCATGCAATCGGCCACGACGGCTTGCGCCTGTTTCTCGGGCACCGGCTCCTTGCTGGCGCGGTCCGAGACAAGCTCGGCCCCGAGGAACAGGCCCTTGCCGCGGACCTGCCCGATGACGGCGTGCTTGTCGGCCAGCGCATTGAGCTGGTCCATCATGTAGTCGCCCATCTTCGTAGTGTTCTCGAGCAGGCCTTCTTCCTCGATGATGGCGACGTTTTCCAGCGCTGCGGCGGGGCCGGCGGTGCAGCCGCCGAAGGTCGAGATATCGCGGAAGTAGTTGAGCGGATCCTCGATATCGTCCTTGAACATGTCGAAGACCTTTTCGTTGGTCACGCAGCAGGCGATGGCGGCATAGCCGGAGGCGACGCCCTTGGCCATGGTCACGAAATCGGGCTCGACGCCGTAATGCTGGTAGCCGAACCAGTGGGTGCCGGTACGGCCCACGCCGCAGACGACCTCGTCGATATGCAGCAGGATGTCGTACTTGCGGCAGATCTCCTGCACGCGGGGCCAGTAGCCTTCGGGCGGGGTGATGACGCCGCCGCCGGCGGTGACGGGTTCAAGGCAGAGCGCGCCGATGGTGTCGGGGCCTTCGGCAAGGATCACTTCCTCGATCGCGTTGGCGGCGGCGATGCCGTATTCCTCGCCTGTGAGATCCCACTGCGCGCGGTATTCAAGGCAGTGCGGCACGCGCACGAAGCCCGGCGCGAAGGGGCCGTATTGCGCGTTGCGTTCGTCCTGGCCGCCCGCCGACATCGTGCCGATGGTCGAGCCGTGATAGTCGCGCTCGCGGTAGAGGATCTTGTGTTTCTTGCCGCCATAGCGCTTGTGCGCGATCTGGCGGACCATCTTGAAGGCTTTCTCGTTCGCCTCGGACCCGGAATTGGTGAAATAGACCCGGCTCATGCCCGGCATCTTGGAAATCAGCTTTTCCGAGAACAGCGCGCCTGGGATCGAACCGGCGGATCCGGCGAAATAGGGCAGCTTGATCAGCTGGTCGCGGATGGCGTTGGCGATGCGCTCGCGGCCATAGCCTACGTTCACCGTCCAGACCCCGCCGGACACGGCGTCGATATGTTCTTTGCCGTGCTGGTCCCAGACTCGCATCCCCTTGCCCTCGACGATGATGCGGGGGGCGCCGGTCTGGAACGGCTGGTGTTGAACCAGGTGGTGCCAGACATGGGCGCGGTCGGCGTCCACGACTTTGTCGATATCATTCAGCAGGTTGCCATCCATCTCAAACTCCATCAGGTCAGGCCCGGCGCGGCGGCCGGGGGCGCGTAGGTGCACTCGGGTGCGACCGCCGTATAATCAGCCTTGAATCCGCGACTGTCGATAGGGCCAGGTGGGGTCATTGTTTAAGTCCAGGAAATTGTGCTTTGCGTCCAGAGTGATGGCGAATTCGTGCAATTCTGCTGATTTCTGAGACGGTTTTCCCGAAACTTCGGTTCGGAAAGGTGGAAGAAGTGCCGCCAGCCAGACAAAATCATTGATCGGAATCGTAAATTCGGCTCGGATGAGGCCGCATCTGCCATCGGGGGCAGCGTGGTGATATAGTTTCTGCCGTGCAGCGCACGACGCCCCCGCAAGGATGGCGCAACGAAAAATAAACGACACTCCAGGGAGATAAGGAAAAATGACACTCAAGTCGAAATTCATGGCCGCCACCACCGGCGCGGCCCTTCTGGCCGGGGCATCCGCTTCGGCGCAGGAAATCACGGTCGGCTACTTCCTCGAATGGCCGATGCCGTTCCAGTATGCCAAGGCCGAAGGCATGTATGACGAGGCGATGGGCATGACCGTGAACTGGGTCAGCTTCGACACCGGCACCGCGATGAGTGCCGCGATGGCGTCGGGCGACGTGCAACTGAGCGTGAGCCAGGGCGTGCCGCCCTTTGTTGTGGCCACCAGCGCGGGTCAGGATTTGCAGATCGTCGACGTGGCCGTGTCCTATTCGGACAACGACAACTGCGTCGTGTCGGCGGCGCTGGAAATCGACAAGGACAGCGCGGGCGAGCTGGCCGGCAAGAAGGTCGCCGTGCCGCTGGGCACCGCCGCGCATTACGGCTTCCTGAAGCAGATGGACCATTTCGGCGTGTCGCTGGACAGCCTGACGGTCGTCGACATGGCCCCCGCCGAGGGACAGGCCGCACTGGCGCAGGGCGCTGTCGACATGGCCTGCGGATGGGGCGGTGCGTTGCGCCGCATGAAGGAAAGCGGCAACGTCCTGCTGACCGGCGCCGAGAAGGAAGAGCTGGGCATCCTGGTGTTCGACGTGACCTCTGGCCCGGCATCCTTCATCGCCGAGAACCCCGACGTGGTGTCGAGCTTCCTCAAGGTGACGGCCGAGGCCAACGCCATGTGGGCGGACGAGGCCAACCACGAGAAGATGCTGCCGGTGATCGCCGAGGATGCGGGCATGTCGGAAGAAGACACGATGGCCACCATCGAGACCTTCGTGTTCCCGCCCGTGGATGAGCAATTGAGCGAGAAATGGCTGGGCGGCGGCGCGCAGGAATTCATGCTGGGCGTTGCGAACGTCTTTGTGGAATCCGGTTCGATCGACGCGGCCAAAGCCTCTTACGAGACGAATGTGAACACCGGCCCGCTGGAAGCGACGCAGTAAGGCGGTTCACGCAGGACAGACCGCGGGCCACGCGCTTGGCCCGCGGCAAACCGATACCATCAAAAATCTAGAAACGAAGGGGGCAGGCATGTCGACACTGAAAATCGACAATCTTTCCATGCGCTTCGATTTGCCGAATGGCGGCCATGTGCAGGCGCTCAAGGACGTCTCGCTGGAGTTGCAGAGCGGTGAGTTGTTGAGCGTGCTGGGGCCGTCGGGCTGTGGCAAGACCACGCTTTTGAACATCGTGGCGGGCTTCCTTGCGCCGACCGAGGGAAAGATCACGCTGAACGATCACAAGGTGACCGGGCCCGACGCGGAGCGCGGCATGGTGTTTCAGCAGGGCGCACTGTTCGAATGGATGAGCGTGCGGGACAACGTGAGTTTCGGCCCTCGCATGAAGGGCGAGAGCAAGTCGAAATACATGCCGACGGTCAATCACCTGCTGGATGTGGTCGGCCTGAAGGATTTCAAGGAAAAGGCCATTTACGAGCTGTCCGGCGGGATGCAGCAGCGCGTGGCGCTGGCGCGGTGCCTGGCCAACGATCCCGACGTTATCCTGATGGACGAGCCGTTGGGCGCACTGGATGCCCTGACCCGCGAGAAGATGCAGGGGCTGGTGCTGAAGCTGTGGAAGGAAACCGGCAAGACGATCATCCTGATCACCCACTCGGTCGAGGAGGCGCTGCTCCTGGGCGAGCGCCTTTTGGTGATGGCGCCGCGGCCGGGGCGCATCCACAAGGAATATCGCCTGCCCTTTGCCGACCTGGGCGTGGGCAAGGACCTGCGCGAGGTGAAGAAGCACCCCGAGTTCGGCCAGCGGCGTGAGGAAATCCTCGAGATGATTTGGAACATGGAAGAAGAGATCATGGGCCGGGTGGAGGAAAGCGCATGACCGGGTTCATTGTTCTCGCGCTTTACGTGGCCGCGTTCTTTGTCGCGTATCTCGCGGTTTCGGCGCTGTACCGAGCGTTCTTTGCGCGGGCCGATTTCACTGCGCTGAAGACGGTCACCTTTGGCGATGAAAGCGCCGTGCGTCCGAACCGGGCGGCCAGCGTGTTGTCGGTGATCACGATCTTCTTGCTGTGGGTGGCCTTCACCAACTCGAGCCTGCCGCTGCCGCAGGCCTCGTCGCCCTATCTGGGGGAGGTGACGTTCACCTATACCTCCACCCTGCCGGACGGACGAGCGGACGATGCCGAGGTGACCGTGCTGGTCTACCGCGAGGATATCAGCCAGACGGTGGATGCCGAGGGCAATCCGGGCCGCATCCCGGCCGCGCCCGAGGTGGAGCCGGGCGACGGGTTTGCCAAGAACGACAGCATCGTGGTGCCGCGATACGGCTACAAGGTGATCAATGTCCTGGGCAATGACGAACTGGGCCGAAGCGAGGATGCGGTCGTGACCGCGCTCAATGGCACCGAGGTGCAGGCGGGCGAGATGATCCAGCTGCCCGAGGGCACGGTGGGGCTGACCGACAAGGGCACGCCGACCTTCTCGCCCTCGACCGGCAACCGGATGCAGCGGCTTTACCTTCCCGCGCCCGAGGTCACGGTGGACAGGTTCTTCGAGCTGAACGAGGAGGGCTATCGCAACTATACACTCTGGCAGCACACGTGGATCTCGCTTCAGCGGGTTCTGCTGGGCTTCTTCTTCGGGGCGCTGGTGGGGATACCGCTGGGCTATGCCATGGGCCTGACCAACTGGGCGCGCGGCTGGTTCGACCCGATTGTGGAGTTCATGCGGCCGGTGCCGCCCTTGGCGCTGATCCCGCTGATGATCATCTGGTTCGGCATCGGTGAGCAGTCCAAGGTGATCCTGTTGTTCCTGGCGGCGCTTTGGATCATGGCGATCGCGGCGCGGGCCGGGGTGTCGGGCGTGGCGATCTCCAAGGTGCACGCGGCCTATTCGCTGGGCGCGAGCAAGTTGCAGGTGCTGACCAAGGTGATCATTCCCAACAGCCTGCCGGAGATTTTCACCGGCGCGCGGGTTGCCATGGGGGTTTGCTGGGGCACGGTGGTGGCCGCGGAACTGGTGGCCGCCGAGCGGGGCCTTGGCATGATGATCATGGTCGCGTCGAAATTCCAGCTGACGGATATCGTGATCGTCGGGATCATCCTGATCGGGGTCATCGGGTTCCTGATCGACGTCGGCATCCGGATGCTGGAGAAATGGCTGGTGCCCTGGAAAGGGCGCGTCTGAGGGCCGCGAATACCGCGAAACGCCCGGCCACCCGTGCCGGGCGTTTTTCGTTATGGCGAGTTGATGCGGATCAAGGAAACCTGCGCTTGCTAACGGGCAGGGTGAGGCCATGGAAATCGCGGAACTTCTGATGGCGTTGGGTGTGCTGTTCCTGGCCGGACTGGCGGCGGACCAGGCGGGCCGGTTCACACGCCTGCCCCGTGTGACGATGCTGTTGCTGTTGGGGCTGGTCGCCGGACAGGCCGGGCTGGACCTGATCCCGGGCGACCTGATCGCATGGTTCGAGATCCTGTCGATCGTGGCGTTGACGATGGTGGCCTTCCTGCTGGGAGGGACGCTGACTCGCGAGACGCTGGCGCGGCACGGGCGGGCGATCCTGGTGCTGTCGGTGGCCATCGCGGGCGGGACCGCGCTGGTGGTCGCGGGCGGTCTGACGGCAATCGGAGTGGACTGGCGCCTGGCGCTGGTGCTGGGGGCGATTGCCACGGCGACCGACCCTGCGGCGATGACCGACGTAATCCGGCAGGCGGGTGTGAAGAGCGGGTTCACCGAGACATTGAAGGGGATCGTCGCCATAGACGATGTCTGGGGCCTGATCCTGTTCAGCCTGGTCCTGTCGCTGGTGTCGCAATCCAGCGGCCTGGGCGAGATGCTGGCGGGCGCGGCGCATGACATCCTGGGTGGCGTCGCCCTGGGCGTGGCGCTGGGCGTGCCGGCGGCGTTGTTGACCGGACGGCTGACACCGGGAGAGCCGCAGCAGGCCGAGGCGATCGGGATCGTGTTCCTGACCGCGGGGATGGCACTGTGGCTGGAGGTGTCGTTCCTGATCGCGGGGATGACGGCGGGGGCGGTGGTGGTGAACTTTGCGCGCCACCACGAACGGGCCTTCCACGAGATCGAACACGTGCAATGGCCTTTCATGATCCTGTTCTTCCTGCTGGCGGGGGCGACGCTGGAGGTGGAGGCGCTGATGGCGCTGGGCTGGGCCGGGTTGCTTTACCTTGGCCTGCGAATGCTGGCCCGTGTTCTGGGCAGTTTAGCCGGCGGCTGGCTGGCCGGGGCCAGCGCAGCGGAGCGGCGGTGGTACGGCCCTGCGCTGTTGCCGCAGGCGGGCGTCGCGGTGGGCATCGCGCTGGTCGCGGGCGAGACGCTGCCCGACTGGTCGGGCACGATCATGGCGCTGACCATCGCCAGCACGGTGGTGTTCGAGATCGTGGGTCCGCCGCTGACGCTGCTGGCGATCCGGCGGGTGGCCCGGCAGGACGATTAGGCGCGCATATCCTTGGGCGAGCCCATGACCACGAAAGAGGTGATCGCGTTGACCTGCGGCAGGGTGCCGATGACATCGGTGTGGAACGCCTTGTAGGCGGGCAGATCGGCGACCTCGATGCGCAGCAGGTATTCGACCGAGCCGGTGATGTTGTGACACTCCACCACTTCGGGGGCGATGGCCATGGCGCGCTCGAAGGCGACCTGGCTGGCCTTGGTGTGGGCGTTGAGGCCGATCGTGGTGTAGGCGACGAAACCGACGCCCAGCTTGGAGCGGTCGAGTACCGCGCGAAAGCCGGTGATGATGCCGCGGCGTTCAAGATCCTGCACCCGGCGGAGGCAGGCGGAGGGGGACAGGCCGACTCGCTCGGCGAGAACGAGATTGCTGATCCGGCCATCGCGCTGAAGCTCTTGCAATATTTTGTCGTTTATATGGTCCATGTGTGCAATCGATTGCACATAAATGGCTCAGACGCAAAAGAACACAATTCCATGCCGTGGTGTTCGGCATAAGTTTGCGTCATGACACTTGATCTGCTCACTGTACTTTTGGCGTTTGCCTTTGTCTCGGCGATGACGCCGGGGCCGAACAACCTGATGCTGGTGGCATCGGGCGCCAATTTCGGATTTCGCCGGACGGTGCCGCATATGTTGGGGATCACGATCGGCTTTCCTGCCATGATCTTCCTGGTCGGGTTGGGAGTTATGCGGTTGTTCGACCTGTGGCCGCCCAGCTATGTGATCCTGAAGGTGCTGAGTGTCGCGTACCTGCTGTACCTTGCATGGAAGATCGCCAATGCCGCCCCGCCGCAGGAGGCGAAGGCCGAGGGCAGGCCTCTGACCTTCCTCCAATCGGCGGCGTTCCAGTGGGTGAACCCCAAGGCATGGACCATGGCCCTGTCCGCGATCACGCTTTACGCGACCAGCCGGGATCTGGCGGCAATCCTCTGGGTGGTCGGGGCCTTCTTCGTGGTGTCTTTTGTCAGCACGACAAGCTGGACCGTTCTGGGCCAGCAGGTTCAGCGCTTTCTGAAGGACCCGGGAACTCTGCGCAAGTTCAACATTTTCATGGCTGTGCTGTTGGTGGCGACGCTGATCCCCGTGCTATGGCCCGGTGCCGAACAGGGTGGCCTTGCGCGGTAACGACGATGCTGCGATGACATGGCCATGAAGATCACGCTGCTCCATACCGCCGACGTGCATCGGGAGCGGTTCGATCGCATCCGCGACCGGATCGCGCCGGATATGATACTCAAGCACGTGGTGCGGCCGCGCTGGTTGCAGCGGGCGCAGGACGGGATCGATGCCGCGCTGGAGCAAGAAATTGCAGGCGTGATCGCCCGTGCTCCGGGGCCGGTTCTGTGTACCTGCACGACGCTTGGGCCGGTGGCTGAGAGCGCGGGCGCGATGCGGGTGGACTGGCCGATGATGCGCGCGGCGGCGGGGGCGCAGGGGCCGGTGTTGATGGCGTTCTGTCTGGAGAGTACCTATGCGCCCAGTCTCGCTCTGCTGGAGCGGGCCTTGGCCGAGCAAGGGACGCCGCAAAAGGTCTATCCCCTGCCGATGCCGCAATACTGGCCGCTATTCGAGGCGGGCGAGACGGACGCCTTTGACGCCGTGATCGCCGGCGAGGTGCGGCAGGCCGTGGCCGCGCAGGGCGACGTGGCGGCGGTGGTTCTGGCGCAAGCCTCGATGTCGGGGGCGGCGGCGCGGCTGGAGGATCTGGGCGTGCCGGTGCTGAGTTCGCCGGAGTTGGCGCTGCGGGCGGTTCTGGACGTGGCGGGCGGCTAAAGCCGTTTGAACATGTAGGTCGTGGAATGCAGCGCGCGCCCGTCGGGATCGAGGGCGAAGTCGGGGATGATGCCCGCCACCTCGAACCCCACGGACGCGTAAAGCGATTGAGAGACGTCGCCGCTGCGTGTGTCGAGGGTGATGTTGGTCTTGCCCAGGGTGCGGGCGTGGTCCAGCGCGGCGGACAGAAGTGCACGCCCCAGACCGCGGCGGCGCGCGGTGGGATGCACCATCATCTTGGCGATCTCGGCCCGGTGCGGCTGGTTCTGCGGCATGGCGGTGATCAGCTGGACCGTTCCGGCAAGTTTGTCGCCAAGGTGGGCGGCGAACAGGCTGCGGGCGTTGGCGGTCACATGCGGAAAGACGTCGTTGCGCCAGAAGGCGCTGGCCGTCTTGGGCGCGAGCGGGTGCAGGAAGCTCACGGCAGCGCCGTCGGCCACGGTGTCGATCAGCAGGCGGGTCAGACCGTCGAGGTTTTGCTGCAGCGCGGGGCCGGTCAGCGCGGTGATGTGGAGCGCGGTCATGCGAGCGCCAGAAGGTAGCGGGCGCCGTCCGGTCCGGCGCGAAATTCCGACACGCCGTGAAGGCGGTAGCGCAGGCAGTCGCCGGGCGACAGGCTGTGGGTCTCGCCGTCGACGGTGATCTGCAACGCGCCTCCCAGCAGCACGAAATGATGTTCGTGGCCCGGCACGCTGGGGTGGTCGTAGGAGATATGCGCGTGCGGTTCGAGCGTTGACTCAACCAGTTCGATTTGCAGATCGACGCTGGGAGGCGAGACGTTGCGGCGGTGAAAGCCGTGGCTGGCATCGTGATAGACCGGCTGGGCGTCGCGAGGCACCAGCGCCTGAAAGCGGCTTTCCAGCGGCGAGATCAGTTGCGAGATCGGCAGGCGCAGGGCGGTCGAGAGCTTGGCAAGGGTGTCGGCCGTAGGGCTGACCTCGCCATTTTCGATCCGCGAGAGGCTGGCGCGGCTGATGGTGCTGGCCTTGGCCAGATCCGCAAGCGTGAGGTTGCGCGACTGGCGCAGGTCGCGGATGTGTCTGGCCAGCGGGGGCGGGACGGCGAGAGATGATTCCATAAATGGGAATAAATTCCACTTTCGGGATTCACGCAAGCCGGAACTTGCGAAGTCAGTTGAACCCTCTGGCCCTTTCCATATATCCCGTTGGCGAAACAGGAGCACGGGCATGACCAATTACCTCGACTTTGAGAAGTCCCTCGCGGAAATCGAAGGCAAGGCCGAAGAGCTGCGGGCGATGGCGCGGACGACCGAGGGCATGGATGTCGAGGACGAGGCCGGGGCGCTGGACCGCAAGGCGGCCACCATGCTGACCGACCTTTACAAGGACCTGACGCCGTGGCGGAAATGCCAGGTGGCGCGGCACCCGAACCGGCCCCATTGCAAGGACTACATCGAAGCGTTGTTCGAGGAATACACGCCGCTGGCCGGCGACCGGAACTTTGCCGACGACCACGCGGTGATGGGCGGGCTGGCGCGGTTCCGGGATACGCCCGTGGTGGTGATCGGCCATGAAAAGGGCAACGACACCAAGTCCCGGATTGAGCGGAATTTCGGCATGGCGCGGCCCGAGGGCTATCGCAAGGCGATCCGGCTGATGGATATGGCGGACCGATTCAATCTGCCGGTCATCACGCTGGTCGACACGCCCGGCGCCTATCCCGGCAAGGGGGCCGAGGAGCGCGGTCAGAGCGAGGCGATTGCCCGCGCGACCGAGATGTGCCTTAAGGCCGGTGTGCCGCTGGTCAGCGTGATCATCGGCGAAGGCGGATCGGGGGGTGCGGTCGCCTTTGCGTCGGCCAACCGGGTGGCGATGCTGGAGCATTCCGTCTACTCGGTCATCAGCCCCGAGGGCTGCGCCAGCATCCTGTGGAAGGATTCCGAGAAGATGCGCGAGGCGGCCGAAGCGTTGCGCCTGACCGCGCAGGACCTGATCAAGCTGGGTGTGATCGACCGGGTGATCGACGAGCCCAAGGGCGGGGCGCATCGCGATCCGACGGGGGCGATGGCCTCGGTCGGCGATGCGATCGGTTCGATGCTTGGCGGGCTGAAGGACCTGTCGCGCGAAGAACTGGTCCGGGACCGGCGCGAGAAGTTCCTGAAGATGGGGGCGAAGGGGCTGGCCGCCTAAAGGGTGACGCCCAGCCGTATGAGCGCCCATGTCGCGCCCGCGATATGGGCCAGCGTGATCATCACCGACGCAAGGTGCAGCAATTTGAACCGCTTGGAGTGCCCGGCATCCGTCGCGGCGTTGATCCGCGGCATCAGGGACTGGCGCGCGTAGAGCGTGGTGAGCGCTATGACCACGAGAATTGCCATGGACAGCAGGTCATTGAAGGCCGCGCAGAGGGCGGCAAGGCCGGACGTGCCCAGCACGAACAGGTAGAAATGCGGAAAGGCGCGGCGGATCAGCGGGCGCGCCGTTTCTTCCGGTAGGGCTCGCAGGACGAAGGCGGCAAAGCCGAAGGAATAGAGCGTCATGCCGCCGAACAGCAGCGCGGTCAGAAGCAGGGCGAGGATCGTCATGTGACCGTCTCCGGTTTTTTTGCGGTGCCGATATAGATCACCTGCCTGAACGGCAGCACGCCGAAGGTGAAGTCCAGCCTTCGGTTCAGGCCGGTGGGGCCGAGACCGGCCATCTTGCCGGGGGTCAGCCCGGCAGCTTGCAAGCCATCCGTCAGTTCGCCGGGCTTGATGAACATCGCCGGATCGTGGGTGCCCTTCGGCAAGAGGCCAAGGATATCCTCGGCCACTGTGATGGTGGCCAGACGCGAGATCATGTTGCGGTTGATGGTGTCGAACAGAAACAGCCCGCCGGGTTTCAGGACGCGGGCGACCTCTTGCAGGACCTGCTCCAGGTCCGAGACATGCTCCAGCACGTCGACGCAGACGACCGCATCGAAGGCCGCATCGTCATAGGGCAGCGCCTCGCCCACGCCGGTGTCGTAGCGGATGTCGAGGCCCGATTGCGCGGCATGGGACCGGGCCGTGGCGATGGCCTCTTTCGCGGGGTCGATGCCGATGACCTGCGCGCCGCGCTGCGCCATGGCCTCGGCCATGAAACCGCCCGCGCAACCAAGGTCGAGCACGCGTTTGCCCGCCCAGTCTATATGCCGGTCAAAGAATTTCAGGCGGGCGGGCACGAGGTTTTTGAGCGTGCGCACCCAGCGCAACTCTTCCGACCACCACGCCGTGGCGGCGGCGTCGTAAATCTCTTGCTTGTTACGGGTTTTCGCAGTCATGGGCCGGAGATAGGCCGGCGGGCGCGAGCATCCAGAGGCGTCGTCAGGCCAGCAGCATCTTCAACCCTTGTGTCACGTCGGAGCGCACGGCGAGGCGCAGGCCCGGCTCGTCCCCGGCCTTGAGCGCCGAGATGATCAGGCGGTGATATCGGGGCGGTTCCTTGTGTTGCAGCTTGCCGTAGAGCGCCCGCATGGTGGGGCCGAGTTGCAGCCAGACGGTTTCGGCCATCGCCAGCATCGCGGGGGCCTGGGCGCGCAGGTAGAGCGTGCGGTGGAATTCGAGGTTCGAGCGTATGTAGCCGACCGCGTCCTGGTGAGCGATGTGGTCGGTGATCCGAACGTTGATGGATTGCAGGCGGTCGATCAGGGCCATGTGGGCGCGGGGCAGGGCGCGGCTGGCCAGCTCGACCTCGATCAGGGCGCGCAGGGCGGCCAGTTCCTCGATCCGTTCATTGCCAAGCTCGGGCGCGGCAAGGCGGCCAGAGCTGCTGACTGTCAGGGCGCCTTCGGCCGACAGGCGACGGACGGCTTCGCGGGCGGGGGTCATCGAAACGTTGTATTCGGCACCGACGCCGCGCAGGGTCAGGGCCTGTCCGGGGCGCAGCTCGCCATGCATGATGCGACTGCGCAAGCCGCGATAGACGCGGTCATGGGCTGACCCGGTCGGGGCGGTGCCGGGGGCCGGGACAAGCCCGGCTTCGGAACGCGGCGGAAAGTTCATGGCGCATTTGTGATCACGGATTGGCCCGCGGTCAATCCCGTTGCATCACTCGAAGCGGTAGCGATGCAGTTCCGCGCCGTTTTCCCGCAACCAGCGGCGCGGGGCCTCATAGCCCGGGCAAAGCCGTGCGACGATATTCCAGAAGGCGCGGGAATGGTTCATCTCGACAAGATGCGCGACCTCGTGGGCGGCGACGTAATCGAGGACCTCGCGCGGGGCGAGGATCAGTCGCCAGGAATACATGAGCCCGGCATCATGGGTGCAGGACCCCCAGCGCGAACGGGTGTCACGCAGGGTGAGGCGGGCATATGAGCGGCCGACCGCCTTTGCGTGATGATCCGAGGCGGCGGCAAGCTGGTCGCGGGCGCGGGCCTTGAGCCAGGCCTGGACGCGTCGGGGCGCGGTCTCGGGCGGGGCGGGCACCATCAGCGTGTCGTCGGTCAGTTGGATGCGGCGGCCCGAGCCGGGTACGAGATGGCGCAGGCGGCCCTCTATGGGCAGCTCCGAGCCGATTCGCACCTCGGTCACGTCCGGCTGGCGGGAAAGTTGCGCGCGCAGCCACGCGGCCTTTTCGTTGGCGAAATCCAGCGCCGTGCGCTCGGCCACGCCAGGAGGCATGGTCAGCGTCACGCGCCCGTCAACGCCCGACACCCTAAGCGAAATCCGCCGCGCCCGCGCCGAGCGGCGCAGGGTCACATCGACCGGGGGGTTGCCGGGCAGAACGTAATGCCCCATATGCCGCTCACCTCTTGCAGTGCTGCGCCGCACTTTATGCCTTTGACACCTGATACGTCTTATGGCAGGGGACGTCGAATGCCTGCAAGTCCACAGACACCGAAGGGGATAAGGATGCCCAAGGAAGAATGGGGTGTGAAGCGCGTATGCCCGACGACGGGCAAACGGTTTTACGACCTGAACAAAGATCCGATCGTCAGCCCGTACACGGGCGAGGTCGTCGAGATGCATTCCGGCAAGAGCCGAACGATCACCGCGGATGCGGAAGACGCCGAGACAAAGAAGATGAAGGGTAACGAGGTCGACGACGAGGTCATCGAGGATGATGACGACGATGTCGATGTCGACCTGGGCGATGATGTTCTGGAAGACGACGACGATGACGACAACGTCTCGCTGGACGAGATCGCGGACGTTGCGTCGGAAGACGACGAGAGCTGAACCAAGTTGCGATAGGGCGGGATTTTCCACTTGATCCCGCCTGCCGCTTTACCTAGAAGGCGGCAAATGACGGTCCGGCGACGGACCATCGGTTCGGGGCCTTAGCTCAGCTGGGAGAGCGCCTGCATGGCATGCAGGAGGTCAGCGGTTCGATCCCGCTAGGCTCCACCAAAATCCTTCCTGAAACGTACTGTCTCGAGTGTCGCTGGTAAGCGCTGGAACAACTGCGGTCTTCCGCAAGTTGATCAGGTGATATTGGCCCGCCGCGACGAGTGTGGCGACGAAAGGAATGGTACGATGCCTCAAGGGTCCGATCTGGATGGTGACAGGGGAGCGGCAAGGTCGCGTCCGCAATCGCGTCAGCCGTCCGGCGAGATGCATGCGGATCGTGAGCGACGCCTCGCCCGGCTGGAGCGAATGGCGAACACGCTCGACACGAAGTTCCGGCTGCCGCTCGTCGGTATCCCGGTGGGGTGGGATTCGATCCTCGGGCTTGTGCCCGGCATCGGTGACCTCGTGACTGTCGGGCCGGGAGCCTGGACGATCGTCGAAGGTCATCGTCTTGGTGCTCGCAAGCGCGCTCTGGCTCGGATGACGCTCAATACCGGTATCGACGCCGTACTGGGCGGCATTCCCCTGATTGGCGACGCATTCGACGTTTTCTTCAAGTCTCACCGCCGGAACGTCGCCTTGTTGCGGCGCGACCTGGCCGAGCGCGATCTGGTTCATCACGGCGAGTCGAAGAACACCGTCCACGCTTGACGGCATTTTGACCGGGTGGGGGCCACGGCGCTGCGGGTTCGGGCTGTTCGCCTGGATGCGCGGAATGGACAGAACGATGCGGGGGTGACTCGAGCGCGATCCGGCTACATATATTGAGCGGGGTGCAAGGTTACGGCAAAGGTGCGGTGCTGCTGTCAGGAGAACGGATGCCAGCCAAGAAGGATTTTCCAATCGTGGGCATCGGCGCGTCTGCGGGCGGGCTGGAGGCGTACAAGAACCTGCTGCGCTCCATGCCGGACGACACCGGCGCGGCCTTTATCCTGATCCAGCATCTCGATCCCAATCATCCCAGCATGATGGCAGACCTGCTGGCACGGCAGACCAAAATGACAGTCGTGCAGGCCGAGAACGAGATGCGCTTGGCGCCGAACACCGTTTATGTGATTCCGCCCGGGAAGTTCATACGGCTTCTGGATCAAGGCCTGATCCTCGACGAACCGGTCGAGAAGCGCGGCATGAGGATGGCGATCGACTACTTCTTTCGGACGCTGGCCGAGGTGCGGGGCGAAAAGTCGATCGGTATCGTTCTTTCGGGCACCGGCAGCGACGGCACGCTGGGCCTGCGCGAGATCAAGGCCGCGGGCGGCATGGTGATGGTGCAGGACCCCGAAGAAGCCGAGCACGACGGAATGCCGCGCAGCGCAGCCAATACCGGGTTGGTCGATTTCCTTCTTCCGGTCGCGGAGATGCCCGACCGGCTGGCGCAGTTCATCAAGCATCCCTATCTGCGCGAGCCGCGGGAAGAGGTGGCGGGGCTGGCCAAGGCCGCTCCGGATGGATTCAACGAGGTGCTGCACCTCTTGCGCACGCAGACCGATTTCGATTTTCGGTGCTACAAGAAAGGCACGGTCGAACGGCGTATCCAGCGCCGCATGGGGCTGGGGCAGTTCGAAACGCTGTCCGATTACGTTGCGCACATGCGCGACAACAGCGAAGAGGTTCATCACCTGTTCCGTGATCTGCTGATCGGTGTGACGCGCTTTTTCCGAGAGCCTGAAGTCTGGGACGCGTTGGCCGACCGGGTGATCGAACCGATGCTGGACCGCAAGAAAAAGGACGACGTGATACGCGCGTGGGTGCCGGGCTGCGCCAGCGGGGAAGAAGCCTATACCTTGGCGGCGACCCTGTTTGCCCGCATGGACCGCCGGCGCGCGGCGCATCCGGTACAGATCTTTGCAACCGACCTGAACGCGCGGGCCATCGAAGTTGCCCGCGCCGGGCGCTATCCGCTGGCCGCGCTGCCGGATATCCCGGAACGGATACGGCAGAGCTTTGTCGTCGAGGAAGACGATTGGTTCATGGTCAACAAGCGCCTGCGCGAAACTGTCGTTTTCGCCACGCAGAACGTGATCTCCGACCCGCCGTTCTCGCGCCTGGACATCATCACGTGCCGCAACCTGATGATCTACCTGGAATCGGATGTGCAACAGCGCATGATCGAGATGTTTCATTTCGCACTTGGCGACGAGGGGCACCTGCTGCTTGGCAATTCCGAGAATGCCGAACGTCCCGGCCGGCTGTTCGTGCCGATAGACAAGGCCAACCGGATCTATCGCAAGACGGTCAGCGCGCGCGTGCGGCCCGGAAAATTTGCCATTGGCACGGGCGGCAAGCGCCAGCAATCGAGGCCCGCGGCAAAGGAAACCTCCTATGCGACGGTTTCGGACCTTGCGCAGCGCAGGTTGATGGACCGTTTCGTGCCGGCGTCTGTCGTGGTCAACATGCGGCTCGAGGTACTGTATTTCCATGGGCCGGTGCGTGAATACCTGGATTTTCCGCCCGGCGAGCCGACCAGCCTCCTGACGGAAATGATCTTGCCGGAAATGCGCAGCAAGCTGCGCTTCGTGATACACGCTCTGCAATCGGGCCAGGCCGACGCAGAGGCCGAGGCGCTCAGGGTGCCGCGTGGCGATCGAGAGTTGAACGTGCGGATCAACGGGGAACGGGTCGACGCGCTGGACCGGGATCCTGCCTACCTGATCCACTTCCATGACGCGTCGGAACCGCGCGATACGACCGAAGACCAAGCTGCGCGCGAGAAGGCGCGCGAAGAGGCCGATCCCGAAGAACGCGATGCGGTGGCGGCGCTGGAATACGAATTGCAGTCGACCCGCGAGGATCTGCAATCGACCATCGAGGAGATGGAAACCTCTAACGAAGAGCTGAAGGCCTCGAACGAAGAGGTCATGAGCATGAACGAGGAGCTTCAGTCCACCAACGAGGAACTGGAGACCTCCCGCGAGGAACTGCAGTCGCTGAACGAGGAGTTGTCGACGGTCAACAGTCAACTCGAGGACAAGATCGAGGAACTTGAGCAGACCAACAACGACCTGAACAACCTGCTGACCTCGATCGATATCGGGGTGATCTTCCTGGATACCAATCTGCTGATCCGCCGCTTCACCCCGGCGATGAAGGACGTGATGCGCATCATCGACGGCGATATCGGGCGTCCGGCGGAAGATATCGCGATGCGGGTGCATGACAGCAAGCTGATCGAAGATGCGCAGACCTGCCTGGAGAAGCTGACCGAGATAGAGGCGGAGATCAGCACGGACGACGGGCACCACAGGATCCGCCGCATGCGCCCCTACCGCACCTCGGAGAACCAGATACAGGGTGTCGTGATCACCTATACGGATGTCACGAACCTGCAGAATGCGCGCGCGGCCGCACGCCGGCGCGAGGCCCAGCAGCAGGCCGTGGCCGAGCTGGGCCGTGCGGCGCTGGCAGGGGGGGAGCTTCAGGCCATCTTCGACATGGCGGTGCGCGATTTGTCGGAGCATATGGGCGTAAGGTTCACGAAGGTGCTGGAGCTTGACCCGGACGGTCTGAACCTGACCCTGCGCTCTGGCGTCGGCTGGACCCATGCGACCGTTGGGTCATCCAAGGTGGGGTCGGGGATCGAAAGCCAGGCGGGGTATACGCTGCAGCAGCGCGGCCCGGTCGTGGTCAATGATTTCCGCGAGGAACGGCGTTTTTCTGCGCCCCGCCTGCTGAAGGATCATCACATCCTGTGCGGCGTCAGCGTGATCATCGGCCCCACGGATGCACCCTGGGGCGTTCTGGGCGTGCACGAAGACAATCCGTCCCGGAGCCGTTTCGACACGGATGACATCAACTACCTGCAGGCCACGGCCAATGTGTTATGGCTCGTGATCTCGCGGGGGCGTGCGTTGAAGCGCATCGATGAAGAACGATGGCAGCTGCGCAACATGGCTGACAGCCTGCCGATCCTGTTTGCCGTGATTGACGCAGACCAGCGGTATGAGTTCGTCAACAGCGGCTACGAATTCTGGGGGGCCTCAACGGAGGAGATCGAGGGGCAACGGATTTCCGACCTGGTAAATCCCGAGGCCTACGAGGCGATCGCCCCGCATATCGCCGCAGCGCTGCAAGGCAAGGACCAGACGTTCGAGGTCAGGATCGGCCCCGGAGCCGACTCGGAAAAACGCGATGTCCTGGTCAGTTATGCGCCACGCCGCGATACCGAAGGCAACGTGACTGGGTTCTATTCCGCCGCGCTGGACGTCTCTGAACGCAAGCGCCTGGAGCGCGATCTAGCGGAGCGGTTCGACCAGTACCGCACGCTTGGCGAATCCATCCCATTTGGAGTCTGGATCAACGATCCCGAGGGCCAGCTGACCTATGTCAGCCCGGCCTTTCTGAAGCTTGTCGGGAAAACGATGGAACAAGCGCGGTCGGACGGGCTGATCGACTGCATTGATCCCGCGCTCCGCGACGAGATCGAAGAGTTGTGGCGCAAGACCCTGGCAAGCGGCGAGCCGTGGGAGCGGGAAGTCCGTATCATCGGGGCGGATGGCAAGCTGTATCACACCCTGGCGCTGGGCCGGCCGATTCGCGATTCCGATGGCCGGATTACATCCTGGGTCGGCCTGAACCTCGACATCACCGAACGCAAGGCCGAGGCGGATCGGCTGCGGGTCATTTCGGCGGAACTGGACCATCGGGTGAAGAACATCCTTGCGACGGTTTCGACGATCACGCGGATGACCGGGCGGTCCTCGAACACGCTGGAGGACTATCGCGACGCGCTTCAGGCACGGATCCGGGCGATGGCTGCGGCGCACAGGCAACTGGCCGATGCCAACTGGCAGGGGATGCCGCTGGAACAACTGGTCGAGACGGAGATCGACCCGTATCGCGCCAATCGCAACGATTCGATCGTCATGCACGGCCCCTATGTGCAATTGCCGCCGCGCCTGGTGCAGACGCTGGCGCTGGCATTTCACGAGTTGACCACGAATTCGAGCAAGTACGGCGCCCTGTCGCAGGATGACGGCCAGCTCGATATCAACTGGAAAACCGATGACGGTCTGGAGATAGAATGGATCGAAACGGGCCTTTCCGGCGTTAAACCCCCGTCCTCAACGGGTTTCGGCACCACGTTGCTGACCCGAATTCTTGCAGCCCAGGGGGCTGCCGTAACAATGGACTATCCCGATACCGGCATTCGTGTCAGGATATCGCTAGCCAATTTGGCGTGAGATCGCGCCAGGAGGAACCGCGATGAAGGTTCTCGTACTTGAAGACGATCCCCTTTTGCAGATTGACCTCGCAGAGGTCCTGGAAATCATGGGGCACGAAGTGGTCGGCCCCTTCAGCGAGGAAGACCTGGCCATGCGGTCGTGCGATGCGTCCCTGCCGGATGCAGCGTTCGTCGACTACAACCTTGGCAAGGACCGCACCAGTTCCGGCTTTGCGCGGCGGCTGTTTCGGGACGGTGTGGATTTCGCGTTCCTAACGGCCCATGGGCGCCAGCATCTGCCATCCGACCTGCACGAGGTTCTGGTGATCGAAAAGCCTTACACCGAAGCGGATCTGGAGAAGTTCCTGGGCGCCGTGCGGAACTGAAACCGGTCAGGCGAGAACGCCGTTCGAGCGTTTGAAACGACCAAGCGCCTCGATCACCGTCTGTGCAGGCTCGGTCTTGTCGATCGTGATCACCGACGGGTCAAGATCCCGGATACGCCGCTGCTCATCGAGGATGCCGCTGTAAACGACGGTGGAAACGCCCCGTGACTGGAGTATCGCAAGCAGGCGCCTGCCTTCCGGCTCGTTGGGAAACGGACCTTTGAAGGAATTGCCGAGATCCAGGTCGAGAATGCAATAATCGAAGGAACGCGCGTTGATGGCGGCAAGCGCGTCTTCGTAGCTGCACGCGCTTTTCAGCGACTGGCAGCCAGCGTCACTCAGAGCGACCTCCAGCCCGACACAGATCACCGGGTCGTCCTCGACGACTAAGACCGAAGACAGTGTCATCACATTCCTCAAATTTTCTCTGCGCGCGATGTGTAACATATCAGTAGAAGGGTCCGGGAACAACGCGCAAAGCACGTCGTGCGCGGAGCATCGCCATGGCCGCGTGGGTCCTGCCGCGAAATTGGGCATTGTGCGGGTCCTACAGAAACTGCTGCAACAGAATTTGAGTCGCGCGGTCTGGAGGCAGAAACTGGGTGTGGGTTGGTGCGCCACCGGATTGGTCACGGGTCTTTTGGACGTGGGCCGGTCTGAAGCTGTCGCATGTCGGGGTGTGCATGGCCTGATCCTTTCGCAATCATGCCCATGGGTCGCGGAGATGTTTGTTTCGGTTCAATCACGGTCCCGCGTCCGGGGCTTGCAAAGCGGGCGACACAGGCCATTTTTCTGGAGAACGCAAAAACGGGGGTATCCATGACCTACCAGAAAACAGAAGACGCCGTGGCACGGCTGACGCCGGAGCAGTACCGCGTGACGCAGGAGAACGGCACCGAGCGGCCCTTCACCGGCGAATACAACGACAACAAGGCGGCGGGCATCTACGTCGACATCGTCTCTGGCGAGCCGCTGTTCGCCTCGTCCGACAAGTTCGAGAGCGGCTGCGGCTGGCCCAGTTTCACCAAGCCGATCGAGCCGGCGCATGTGACCGAGCTGCGAGACGCCTCGCTTGGCATGGTTCGTACCGAAGTGCGCAGCGCACATGGCGACAGCCACCTCGGCCACGTCTTTCCCGACGGGCCGCAGGACCGCGGCGGCCTGCGATACTGCATCAACTCGGCCTCGTTGCGGTTCATCCCGCGTGACGAGATGGAGGCCGAAGGCTATGGTGACTACCTGGATCAAGTGGAGGACGTGTAATGGCTGAGGAACGCGCAGTGCTGGCCGGCGGGTGCTTTTGGGGCATGCAGGAGCTGATCCGCAAGATGCCCGGCGTGGGCAAGACCCGTGTCGGCTATACCGGGGGCGACGTGCCCAACGCCACCTACCGCAACCACGGCACCCATGCCGAGGGCATCGAGATCTGGTTCGACCCTGACCAGATCAGCTATCGGCAGATCCTGGAATTCTTCTTCCAAATCCACGACCCGACCACGCTGAACCGGCAGGGCAACGACGTGGGCATGAGCTATCGTTCGGCGATCTACTATGTGAACGACGCGCAGAAGGCCGTGGCCGAGGACACGATTGCGGATGTGAACGCCTCGGGCCTGTGGCCCGGCAAGGTCGTGACCGAGGTCGAGCCCGTGGGCGATTTCTGGGAGGCCGAGGCCGAACACCAGGATTACCTTGTGCGGTTTCCGGCCGGATACACCTGCCATTTCCCGCGCCTCGACTGGGTGCTGCCGCGGCGCGACGCGGCGGAATAGGGCGGCGCCGACACTCCGACGAACTGCCATTCAGGGCCGTCCCATGCGGGGCGGCTCTTTTGATTTGCTACAAATCTACCCAAAAATACCCTGTTGCGTCGTGGGTCGAGACACTTAGTATTCTTGCCACAAACAGGGAGAGAGAACCAATGAACAAGATGATCGGAGCCGGCGTCACCGCCGCGCTGTCCTTTGCGTTTGCCGGAGAAGCCTTGGCCGTCGAATGGAACGTGTCCGTCTGGGGCAAGCGCCGTGCCTTCACCGAGCATGTCGAGAAGCTGGCCGAGCTGGTCGCGGAAAAGACCAATGGCGAGTTCACCATGAACGTCAGCTATGGTGGCCTGTCGAAGAACCGCGAGAACCTTGACGGGATTTCCATCGGCGCGTTCGAGATGGCGCAGTTCTGCGCCGGCTATCACCCGGACAAGAACCGCGTGATCACCGTTCTGGAGCTGCCGTTCCTGGGTGTCACCAACCTCGATGAAGAGGTCGCCGTGTCCACTGCCGTGTACAACCACCCGGCCGCCGCCGAGGAGATGGCGCAGTGGAATGCCAAGCTGCTGATGACCTCGCCGATGCCGCAATACAACCTTGTCGGCACGGGCGAGCCGCGCGACGAACTGGCCGATTTCGAAGGCATGCGGGTGCGCGCCACCGGCGGCCTTGGCGAGGCGTTCAAGGCGGTGGGTGCGGTGCCCACCTCGGTGACCGCGACCGAAGCCTACCAGGCGATGGAGTCGGGCGTCGTCGACACTGTTTCCTTTGCCCAGCACGCGCATCTGAGCTTTGGCACGATCAACCAGGCGGACTGGTGGACAGCCAACCTGAACCCCGGCACGGTGAACTGCCCGGTGGTGGTGAACATCGACGCCTATGAAGGGCTGAGCGACGAACACCGCGAGGCGCTGGACAGCTCTGTGCCCGAGGCGCTGGATCATTACCTGGCCAATTATGCCGAACTTCTGAAGCGCTGGGACAGCGTTCTGGAGGAAAAGGGCGTCGAGAAGGTGATGATCGACGACAGCGTGAAGGAAGAGTTCAAGGCGCAGGCTGCGGACCCCGCGCGCGAAGCCTGGATCGAGGAAATGGAAGCACAGGGCCTGCCGGGCCAGGAGCTGTATGACCTCGTGCAGAGCACGCTGGAAGAGCATCGCGCGTCGAACTGAGCGCGGCTGGCCGTCCGGGCGCCGACCCCGGACGGCTTTTCTATAAAGGGTGCCGAGCATGGTCGTAGAAGTGAACCAACAGCCGCTGATCATTCTTCTGAAGGTCACTGACCCGGACGGTCAGAAGATCCATTCCGAGGAATATCGCATCCCGGCCACCGCCTATGCGCCGCCGATCCCGGATGTCGGGCAGTCGTGGAACCTGTGGGTCGACGGCAAGAACTGGCCCTGCATCGTGCTGAAGAAGACGGTGACCACCAGCTTTGGCGGCAAGGGGCTGGGCACCACCCTGAGCATCGCCGTGGAACGGACAGAGTAGGGGATGGCGGGGGCTTCGACCGTCCTGAGCGACAGCAGCCTGCTGAGCCGGCTGGACCGCGCGCTGCTGCCGGTGGAGCGGTTCATGGCGCTGTTGAGCGGGATTGCTGCATTTTCGCTCATGTTTCTCGCGGCTTACTCGGTGTCGGGGCGCAAGTTCTTCGAGGCGCCGCTGGCGGGATACGTGGATTACATCGAGGTGTTGATGCCGCTGATCGCGATCATGGGCATCTCTTACGTGCAGCGCGAGGGCGGGCATATTCGCATGGATATCCTGATCGGGAACCTGCATGGTCGCCTGCTTTGGCTGCTGGAGTTCATCACGGTTCTGCTGGCGCTGGTTCTGATGATCGCGCTGGTCTGGGGGGCTTGGGCGCATTTCGACCGGTCCTTCGATTGTGCGCGGCCCTTGTGTTCGCGCGACAGCACGATCGACATCGGCCTGCCGGTATGGCCTGCGAAACTGGTCGTCCCGGTCGCCTTCGGCGTGCTGGTGTTGCGCCTGATCCTGCAGGCGGTGGGATATGCGCGTGCCTTTGCGCTTGGCCTCGAGCGGCCCGTGGCGGTGCCGCTGACGATGTCGGTGGCCGAGCAGGCCGCGCTTGAGGCCGAACAACTGGAAGGGCGCGACTGATGGATCCGATCACCATCGGGCTGTGGACCACCGGATTCATGCTGGTGATGGTGGTCATCGGGATGCGCGTCGCCTTCGCGGCGGGGCTTGCGGGCTTTGTCGGACTGATCGTCATCTTCTGGTCGAAAAAGGATTTCGGCGGCGAGGATTTCTGGTGGGCGCTGACCGTGGCGGTCAAGACCGCGGGGCAGGTGCCGCATTCCAAGGTGTCGGCGAACGCACTTTCCCTGATCCCGACCTTCATCCTGATCGGGTACCTGGCCTATTACGCTGGCCTGACACGCGCCCTGTTCGAGGCCGCCAAGCGATGGATCGCCTGGGTGCCGGGGGGACTGGCCGTGTCGACGGTTTTCGCCACCGCCGGTTTCGCGGCGGTGTCGGGCGCGTCGGTGGCCACGGCGGCGGTGTTTGCCCGTATAGCTATCCCCGAAATGCTTAAAATTGGGTATAACAAACAGTTCGCTGCCGGCGTCGTGGCCGCCGGGGGGACGCTGGCGAGCCTGATTCCACCCTCGGCCATCCTGGTGATCTATGCCATCATCGTGGAGCAGGACGTGGGCAAACTGCTGCTTGCGGGGTTCATCCCCGGCGCGTTCTCGGCGCTGGTCTATGCGGCGTTGATCATCGGGATCGCTCTGATCTTCAAGTCCGTGGGGCCGCCGGTGGGCGGGTTCACCTGGCGCGAGAAATTCGCCTCTTTGCCCGCCGCCCTGCCCATCGTGGCGGTGGTCGTGATCATCATCTTCTTCGTCTACAACCCCTTTGGCGATGCCTGGGGCACACCCACCGAAGGCGGCGCGGTGGGGGCGTTCATCGTGTTCCTGATGGCGCTCTGGCGCGGGATGCGGCTGGGCGAGCTGAAATCGGCACTGATCGAGACCGCGAAGCTGACGGTGATGATCTTCACCATCATCTGGGGCGTGCTGATTTACGTGCGATTCCTGGGGTTTGCCGAGTTGCCGTCGGCATTTGCCGACTGGATCACCTCGTTGACCGTGTCGCCGATGCTGATCCTGATCTGCATCCTGCTGGCCTATGCCGTGCTGGGCATGTTCATGGACGCGATCGGTATGCTGCTGCTGACGCTGCCGGTGGTCTATCCGGCGGTCATGGCACTGAACGGGGGCGAGTTCGTCAGCGTCGAGGACAGCGCCTTCGGCATGTCGGGCGAGATGTGCGCGATCTGGTTCGGGATACTGGTGGTCAAGATGGCGGAGTTCTGTCTGATCACGCCGCCCATCGGCCTCAATTGTTTCGTGGTGGCGGGCGTGCGGCCGGACCTGAGCGTGCAGGACGTGTTCAAGGGGGTGATGCCGTTCTTCATCGCGGACGCGGTGACGATCGGGCTGCTGGTGGCGTTTCCGATCATCGTGCTGTGGTTGCCGGGGCTGGCGTAGGCCTGCGAATCACTTGGTTAATCAGGGGTTTGGCCGGAAAAACCCGCGTCGGTATCGCGTCGGTATTCGAGTGGTATTCCGACGGTGCGATTTCTGCGGGCCTCCGGTGTTAACGGATCGGGCGTTGCGCCACGTGGCTCACGTGGGGATCTTGAGTATTTTTTGCAAGAAAAAGCCGGGGTGGTCTAGCCGCGGCAGAGGCTGCGCGCGGTGGCGAGGATAGACTCCGCCGAAGGCATCGTGGCGGCGTAGGCCGGGCCGGTGGCGATGAAGCTGTCGGTGGCGGTGAGGCGGCTGTGGGGAATGTCCGTGTGCTCGGTGAAGAAGGCCATCAGCGCCTCGGCCACGCCGCCGGAGTGGCGGGTTTCGTCCACGATCAGGATGCGTTTGCACCCCTTCACGGCGTCGAGGAGGGCGGGGCCGGGGAGCGGTGAGAGCCAGCGGAGGTCGATGACCCGGGTCTTGATGCCGTCGGCGTCCAGTTTGGCTTGCGCCTGGCGCGAGAGGTGGTGGCCGTTGCCGAAGGTGACGATGGCCAGATCGGTGCCGTCGCCATGCTGGCCGACCTGGCCAAGGGGGATGGTCTCGGACGGGTCGGGGTAGGTGGTGAGCCAGGCGTTGTCGTCCGGCTCCGTGAGGTCGCGCATGGGGTAGAGCGCGATGGGTTCCAGGAAGACAACGACGCGCTGTTCTTCGCGTGCCAGGCGCACGCATTCGCGAAGCATCATCGCAGCGTCGGCGCCGGTGGAGGGGCAGGCGAGGATCAGGCCGGGAATGTCGCGCAGGATGGCGACGGAGTTGTCGTTGTGGAAATGCCCGCCGAAACCTTTCTGATAGCCCAGCCCCGCGATGCGAAGGACCATGGGGTTGGTGTATTGGCCGTTCGAGAAGAAAGGCAGGGTGGCGGCCTCGCCGCGTAGCTGATCCTCGGCGTTGTGGAGGTAGGCGAGGAACTGGATTTCGGGGATGGGCAAAAAGCCGTTATGGGCCATGCCGATGCCGATGCCGAGAATCGAGGTCTCGTCCAGCAGGCTGTCGATCACGCGGGCGGGGCCGAAGCGGTTTTGCAGCTTTTGCGTGACACCGTAGACACCGCCCTTGCGGCCCACATCCTCACCCATCAGCGTGATTTCGGGGTGGGTGAGCATGAGGTCGGTGAGCGCCCAGTTGATGTGGCGCGACAGGATCTGCGGCTCGTCCATCGCCTTGAGGTCGGGGCCGAAGGCTGCTGTGCGGGCCTCGGGCGTGGGGCCGTTGGTGGGGGCGCATGTGCGCTTGGGCGGGATGAGAGAGGCCATGACATCCTGCGCGGTTTGCAGGCGGGGGCGGGTGGCGGCGCGGTCGCAGGTCTTTTCCACCTCGGCGCAGGTGTCGGTGTAGAGGGTGCGGGCGTCCTGCGGGGTCAGGATGCCGGACTTGTCCAGCAGGCGGACGGAATGCAGGAGGGGGTCGTTGGCCTCGTCGGCCTCGACCTCGGATTTGGGCAGGTAGGTGGTGGGCACGTCGGCGCCGGCATGACCATAGAGCCGGACGGTGCGGATGTGAAGGAAGACCGGCTGGCGGTGGGTGCGGGCGTGGTGGGCGGCGCGCTGGGCCGTGGCAAAGGTGTCGTAGATGTCGAGCCCGTCGCAGGCCATGTAGGTCAGGCCCGGGCGGTGGGCGAAATTGGCGGCGATCCAGCCCCTGGGGGTCTTGACCGAGATGCCGATGCCGTTGTCTTCGCAGACGAAAAGCAGCGGCAGGGGGACGTTCTGGTAGGCGGTCCAGGCGGCGGTGTTGAAGGCGGCCTGGGCGCTGGCGTGGTTGGCGGAGGCGTCGCCGAAACTGGCCATGACGATGCTGTCGCGCGCGAGCTGTTCGTGTTCCGGCGCGTGGCGGCGGGCGAGGCCGAGGGAATAGGCGGTGCCGACGGCCTTGGGCAGGTGGCTGGCGATGGTGGAGGTCTGGGGCGGGATGTTGAGCGCCTTTGACCCAAGCACCTTGTGGCGGCCGCCGGAGATGGGATCCTCGGTGGAGCAAGCGAAGGAGAGGGCCATGTCCGTGGCTATGTCCTCGTGCCCGGTTTGGAGGGCGCGGGCGATCTGGAAGGCCGCGTCGCGGTAGTGCAGGAAGGCCATGTCGGTGGGTCGCAGGGCGGCGGCGACGGCGGCCATGCCTTCGTGGCCCGAAGAGCCGATGGTGTAGTAGCCCTGGCCTGCCTTCTGCATGACGCGGGCCTGGCCGTCGAGCGCGCGGGACAGGCATTGGGCGCGGAATATCAGGCGGGCGGTGTCGGCGTCCAACGGGCCGGAAGCGTCGCGGCCCGGAGGCAAGTCACCTGCGCCGGTGCGGGACAGGAAGTTTTCGTGCACGATCTGGGCGCGGTCCATGGGCTGACTCCTTCTTCTGAAGGAAGGCGTAGCCAAGCCGCTGCGGAAAGGGAAGAGTCAGGTGCCGGGATCGTGGCGGGTGACGCCGCCGATGGCCGTGGTCAGGTCGGTCGCGGCCTGCATCACGGCGGCGCTGAGGCGGTCGATATCGCCGGTGCCGACACGGCTGGTGGGGCCGGAGACGGAAATGCCGGCCACAGGCTCGTTGTTGAAATCGAAGACCGGGGCGGCGATGCAGCGCATTCCGATATTCTTTTCTTCGCCGTCGATGGAATAGCCGCGCGATCGGGTGCGGGCGAGTTCGGTGCGCAGGGTGTCTACGTCGGTGATGGAGTGTTCGGTGAAGGCGGTCAGGGGCTGGCTGTCGAGCAGGCGGGCGAGGCGGGCGTCGTCCATTTCGGCCATCAGCGCCTTGCCGATGCCCGAGGCGTGCATCTGCGAGAGCGTGCCGGGGGGGAAGAAGGCGCGAATGCTGGCGTGGGTTTCGACTTGGCTGACGAAGAGGACCTGGCCGGATTTCTCGACTCCGAGGTTGGCGGTTTCGCCGGTCACTTCCATCAGGCGGCGCAGCACGGGGCGGGCGCGTTCGACGAGCGTGGTGCGGCGCAGGAAGCGGGCACCGATGATGAAGGCCTGCGGGCCGATATGCCAGGCCTGTTCCTCGGGGTCGAATTCCACAAGGCCGCGCGTCTCCAGCGTGACGAGCACGCGGTAGAGGGTGGCGGGGGACTGGTCCATCTCGGTGGCAAGCTCGGACAGCGCCTTGCCCTGGTGCTGGCTGACGTAATCGAGCACCTCCATGGCGCGGTCGAGGGACTTGATGGTGTTCTGGTCGGTCTTGTCGTCCCAGCCGCGGGGGCGGCCGCGGGCGCGTTTGGGGGAGGGATTCGGGGTGGCCATGAGGTGCCTCAAACATTTTTGAAATATTAATTCACGTTATGAAAAATATAAGCATCTGACAAGTATAAATAAAATCAGAATGTCGAAAAATGAAAAATGATTTCAAAAAAATTTTCAAGCGGGCATGACGTCTGTACACAAGGGGTGAGTTTTGGAGGAGAGATCCATGAGTTTTCAGAATCCGGTGTTCATTCCCGGCCCGACCAACATTCCCGAGAGCCTGCGCAAGGCGTGCGACATGCCGACGATCGACCACCGCTCGGCGCTGTTCGGGGACATCCTGCATCCCGCGCGGGCGGGCGTTCAAAAGGTCCTGAAGTCGAAGAATGCGGAAGTGTTCATCTTTCCGTCGACCGGCACGGGCGGCTGGGAAACGGCGATCACCAACACGCTGTCGCCGGGCGACAAGGTGCTGGTGGCGCGCAACGGGATGTTCAGCCACCGCTGGATCGACATGTGCGAACGGCACGGGCTGGACCTGATCATTGACGAGACGCCTTGGGGCGAGGGCATTTCCGCCGCGCGCTATGGCGAGATCCTGGAGGCCGACAAGGGCCGCGAGATCAAGGCGGTGCTGGCCACGCATAACGAGACGGCGACCGGCGTGAAGTCGGATATCGGCGCGATCCGCACCGCGATGGATGCCGCCGGCCACCCCGCGATGCTGTTCGTCGACGGCGTCAGCTCGATCGGGTCGATGGATTTCCGGATGGACGAGTGGGGCGTGGACGTGGCCGTGACCGGCTCGCAAAAAGGGTTCATGTTGCCTGTGGGGCTGGCCATCGTGGGATTCAGCGAAAAGGCGATGGAGGCGACGAAGAGCGCCAAACTGCACCGGACGTTCTTTGACGTGCATGACATGCTGAAGGGCTATGCAAACAGCGCCTATCCCTACACGCCCGCCGCCGGGTTGATGAACGGGTTGAAAGTGTCCTGCGACATGCTGCTGGACGAGGGGCTGGAGGCGGTTTTCGCCCGTCACACCCGGATCGCCGACGGTGTCAGGGCGGCGGCGCAGGCGTGGGGCCTGCCGCTCTGCGCGACGTCGCCCGAGGTTTACTCGGACACGGTAAGTGCTATCTGTACGCCCGATGGGTTCAACGCGACCGACATCGTGACTCATGCCGCCGATGCCTATGGCATGGCGTTCGGCGTGGGGCTGGGCGAGGTAGCCGGCAAGGTGTTCCGGATCGGCCACCTTGGCAGCCTGACCGACGCGATGATGATCTCGGGTCTTGGCGTGGCCGAGATGTGCATGGTCGACCTGGGCCTCGACATAGAACTCGGTTCGGGCGTGGCCGCGGCACAGGACGTGTGGCGCAAGCGCCCGGCCCTGGCAAAGAAGGATGCCGCGTAATGAAAGACGGAGCGGAGATGTATATCCCCACATACCAGGACATGCTGGACGCGCACGAGCGGATCAAGCCGCATATCAACCGGACGCCGGTGCTGCGGTCTGACTATCTGAACGAGCTGACCGGGGCGGAGCTGTTCTTCAAGTGCGAGAATTTCCAGGAGCCGGGGGCGTTCAAGGTCCGTGGCGGGTCGAACGCCGTGTTCGGCCTGAGCGACAAGCAGGCGGAGAAGGGTGTGGCGACGCATTCGTCCGGCAACCACGCGCTGTGCCTGAGCTATGCGGCGGGGCGGCGGGGCATCCCGTGCAACGTGGTGATGCCGCGCACCGCGCCGCAAGCCAAGAAGGACGCCGTGCGGCGCTATGGCGGGACGATCACGGAGTGTGAACCGTCCACGTCGAGCCGCGAGGCGGTGTTCGCCGAGGTGCAGGAAAAGACCGGCGGCGAGTTCGTGCATCCCTACAATGACCCGCGCGTGATCGCTGGGCAGGGGACGTGTTCCAAGGAATTTATGGAGCAGGTCGATGGCCTCGAGATGATGGTCGCGCCCATCGGGGGTGGCGGCATGGTTTCGGGCACCTGCCTGACCCTGTCAACCCTGGCGCCCGAGGTGAAGATCATCGCGGCCGAGCCGGAGCAGGCGGACGACGCCTATCGCAGCTTCAAGGCGGGGCATATCATCGCCGATGACGCGCCGGATACCATCGCGGACGGGCTGAAAGTGCCGCTGAAGGACCTGACCTGGCATTTCGTGTCGAACCACGTGAGCGAGATGTACACCGCGAGCGAGGACGAGATCGTCGACGCGATGAAGATCACGTGGAAGTACCTGCGGATCGTCATGGAACCCAGCTGTGCCGTGCCTTTGGCGGTGATCCTGAAGAACCCCGCTGCCTTCCAGGGCAAGCGCGTAGGTGTGATCGTGACCGGCGGGAACGTGGACCTCGACAAGCTGCCGTGGATGACGTGATCCCTTTGCACCCGGTTGCGGTTTCCGATAGGAAACTTATGTAGACGATATGAGCCGGCAGGGCGGCGTGGCCCTGCGTGACAAAGACATTCATGGATAGGGAGAGATCCGATGAAAGACATGAGCAATCTCGATGATTTCGAAGTGGGCTTCGATATTCCGGCCAAGCCGGGCATGGACGAATCCGAGATCCAGACGCCCTGCCTGGTGCTGGACCTCGACGCGCTGGAGCGCAACATCAAGAAGATGGGCGACTATGCCAAGGAACACGGCATGCGCCACCGCACCCACGGCAAGATGCACAAATCCGTGGACGTGCAGAAATTGCAGGAAAAGCTGGGCGGCGCGTGTGGCGTCTGCTGCCAGAAGGTATCCGAGGCCGAGGTGTTCGCCCGTGGCGGCATCAAGGACGTGCTGGTGTCGAACCAGGTGCGCGACCCGGCCAAGATCGAGCGGCTGGCCAAGCTGCCGAAGCTGGGCGCGCGGACGATCTGTTGCGTGGATGACCTGGCCAACGTTGACGACCTGTCGGCGGCGGCGCAGAAGCATGGCACCGAGATCGAGTGCCTTGTGGAGATCGACTGTGGCGCGGGGCGCTGCGGTGTGACGACGACGCCCGAAGTGGTGGAGATCGCCAAGGCGATCGACGCGGCCCCGGGGCTGAAGTTCACCGGCATCCAGGCCTATCAGGGCGCGATGCAACACATGGACGATTACAACGACCGCAAAGAAAAGATCGACATCGCCGTGGCGATGGTGAAGGACGCGGTCGACACGCTGAAGGCCGAAGGGCTGGAATGTGACATCGTCGGCGGTGGTGGCACCGGGTCGTATTACTTCGAGTCGAATTCGGGCGTGTATAACGAGCTGCAATGCGGATCTTACGCGTTCATGGACGCCGATTACGGCCGCATCCTGGACAAGGACGGCAAGCGGATCGACCAGAGCGAGTGGGAGAACGCGTTCTTCATCCTCACCTCGGTCATGTCCCACGCCAAGGCGGACAAGGCGATTGTCGATGCCGGCCTGAAGGCGCAGTCGGTCGATAGTGGCCTGCCGGTGATCTTTGGCCGGGACGACGTGGAATACATCAAGTGTTCGGACGAGCACGGCGTGGTGAAGGACCCCGGCGGCGCGCTGAAGGTCAACGACAAGCTGAAGCTGGTGCCGGGCCACTGCGACCCGACCGCCAACGTGCATGATTGGTACGTGGGTGTGCGCAATGGCAAGGTGGAGACCGTCTGGCCGGTTTCGGCCCGCGGCCACGCCTACTAAACCCAAATCTTCCTGAGACTGTCGGGGTTGGCTGCGCGCTGACCCCGCTTTTTTGAAAGGCCCCAAAAGATGATCATTGTTCCCGAGCGCGAGATTGCAGACCTGATGACGCGGGAGGCGGCGTTCGATGCCGTCGAGAAGGTTTTCGCCGCGATGGCGGCGGGTGACGCGTACAACTTTCCCGTCGTGCGCGAGGCGATCGGGCATGAGGATGCGCTTTACGGCTTCAAGGGCGGGTTCGACAAGGCGGGCCTGACGCTGGGGCTGAAGGCCGGGGGGTACTGGCCCAACAACCTGGAGAAGCGGGACATCATCAACCATCAATCGACGGTGTTCCTGTTCGATCCGGATACCGGCAAGGCCAAGGCGATGGTGGGGGGCAACCTGTTGACCGCTCTGCGCACCGCCGCGGCGTCCTCGGTGTCGATCAAGCATCTGGCGCGCAAGGATGCCAAGGTGATCGGCATGGTCGGTGCGGGGCACCAGGCGACGTTCCAGCTGCGTGCGGCGCTGGAGCAGCGGGACTTCGAGAAGGTGATCGGCTGGAATTACCACCCCGAGATGCTGCCCAATATCGAGAAGGTCGCGAAGGAGGCCGGCGTGGCCTTCGAGGCCGTGGAACTGGACGGCATGACGGAGGCGGACGTGATCATCTCGATCACCTCGTCCTTTGACGCAACGCTGATGGCCGATCATGTGGGCGCGGGCTGTCACGTGGCGTGCATGGGCACCGACACCAAGGGCAAGCAGGAGGTCGAGGCGGCGCTGTTGCAAAAGGCGACGGTGTTCACCGACGAGGTGGCGCAGTCGATCAGCATCGGGGAAGCGCAGCACGCGGTGGGCGAGGGCCTGATTACAGAGGGCGACGTGCACCAGATCGGTGCGGTGATCAACGGCACCCATCCGGGGCGGACGAGCGATGACGAGATCACGCTGTTCGACGGCACCGGTGTGGGCTTGCAGGACCTGGCCGTGGCGGCGAGCGTCGTGGATCTGGCCGTGGAGCAAGGCCGCGCCATCGAAGTGGATTTCTGAGGCGCGCGCCCCGACATATGAGCCTGAAGGAAGGCGCGGAGGTTGCTCCGCGCCTTTTCTTATGGGCGGTTGCCCGCGGCGGGGCCCGGACCGAACGAGGTCACGCAGCTACCTAGGGGACGCCGGACCCGGACGACAGCGCTTGAACCTGCCGGAGGGGGATTGGACTAGGCGACTTCGGAGACGTTGCCGGAGATCCCGTCGGTATCGTCCGCGTCTTCAAGCCGGTCGAATTCCACATAGAACGTCGATCCGACGCCAAGGGCGCTGACATATCCGATGCGCGCGTCGTGGTGTTCGACGATCTGCTTGGTGATGTTGAGGCCAAGGCCGGTGCCGCCGACCTTGCGCACGTCGGAGGAGTCGATCTGGCTGAACTTGCCGAAGACGCGCTCCTCGGCGTTTTCGGGGATGCCCGTGCCCTTGTCCTCGACCGAGATGCGGACTCGGCTTGCGACGTTTTCGACACGCACCTTCACGGCGCCATCCTCCTTGGAGAACTTCAGGGCGTTGGACAGAAGATTGTTCATCACCTGGATCAGCCGTTTCTGGTCGCCCTTGATGTAGCACTCGTCCTTGCAGCTTTGCATCTCGAGGCTGATCCCGAGCATGCTGGCATAGCCCGAGATGGAGTCGACGGCCTCGCGGGCGAGGTCGTTCGCGCAGATCGGCTGCAGGTTGAAGCGGATTTCGCCGGCTTCGATTTTCTGCAGATCGAGCAGATCATCGATCAGGTTGGCCAGCCGTCGGCTGTTCTTGGTGGCTATGTCGATGACGGGTTTGAAATTTTGGGGAATGTCTCCCAGAACGCCGTTGTTCACCAGTTCGAGCGAGCCGATGATCGAGGTGAGCGGCGTGCGCAATTCGTGGCTGACCGTGGAGAGGAACTGGGATTTTACCTCCAGCGCCGCCTTTGTGCGGTCGTGCTCTTCCTCCATCAGTTTCATCTGTCTCAGACGTTCCTGGTAGCCGCGATAGAATTTCGCGGAGATGTCGGCGATGAAGAACAGCACGAACATGATCGTGAAGAACTGAAGCCAGATCGGGGATGTGATCGGCGGCGCGTACCGCACGACGTCCAGGAACGCGATGAAGAGAAAAGTGATGCCATAGATCGAAAGGCGCAGGATCAGGATGCCGATCATCTGGCTGTTGTGCATTGCCGCGAAGAGTGACGCCGAGAACAGGAAGAACAGCGAGGTGAACTGGCCCCCCGTGGTTTGCTGGACGGCGATGTTGGCGATGAAGACGCTGATCGCCAGGGCGCTGACGGTGGTGTTGATGGCGATGGCTGTCAGGAGTTTCCGACCGAGAACCGGGTCCTTGCCATCCCAGGTCTTGGCACGTGCGCCGAGGATCTGATCGAGGATCTCGGTCAGGACGACGATGCCGTAGCACGCGAAGATCGAGACCGGATCGAAATAGAACGCTGCCAGGAAGGCCGCCGTGAAGAAGCTGGTTTGCCTTTGCCAGATCAGCTCGTTGGCAAGGGTCAAATAATCCTTCATCCGCTGTTCGCGGCCTTGCGAGGAGAACCAGTCTGTCGGCGAGGACCAAGTCCTTAGTAGCGTTCGCATGATTGCCTCTGTCGCAACACGGATTGTTTCGACCTACAGGCCCTATTTGTTTAAATTCTGCCCTTAATCGGGCAGAAAGCGGTATTTCGTCGAACAATCCAAGGCAGACTGGATCGTGCGCATTTTCTCTTACTGCAGTTAACTCGTTAAAAAGAACGCGGGCCGGGCCCTGGGGCCTGCACAGCCTGCGGTTCGCCAGGGCGGCGAAAGGTCAGGTCATGCTGCCTCGGAGCTGCCCGATTTGGACGCCGCGTAGACGCCGGAGAGCGACGGGAACTGGATGTTCGCGTGCGGAATATCCTCGATCGGGCCGAAGACCGGCGTGCGGGCCAGGACCTTTTCCCGCTGCTCTTTGAAGTTGGCCGTCAGAAGCTGGATCGGCTTGGTCAGGCCGGGATAGCTGCGCGGCTCGAGTGCGGGTTCGTAGCCCAGGTAGCGACGGTAGAACGCCGTGTGTTCGGCGCGTACCGGGGCCAGGGCCAGGTCGACGTCGTAGAAGATCGACGCGAGAAACGGAATCCGCAACGTCAGGAAGTTCAACGGGATCCGTTGCCGGCGTGCCGATGACGAGATCACGAAGCGGGTCGGGTCGAGGATGGTTCTTTCCTGCTTGAGCTCGTCCAGAAGTTCCGGAAAGACCTCGAGGGTCGGTGATTTCCAGCACAGTTTCGACAGCAGGTGAAGCCGGACCGCGGCCAGCATCGTGCCGTCGATCCTGACCGCTACATGTACGCAGTTCTCGGTCTCGTCGAACGGGTCCGACATCCTCTTGTCCGCCCTTGCTGACACGGTGCTTTCGGCGCGGTAGCACGTGTATCTCAGGCGATAGAGCTCTTCGAGATCGTCGTCGTCCGTGAGAACGGAGTAACGCGCCGGCTTGAGCGCCTCGATGACTTGCTCGTACATGGGCTTTCCTTAAATTCTGCGGTTCTCAGGGTGCGGCGCGGCACACCAGAAGGTCGCTGTAGTCGCGATAGACGGATCGTTGGTCGAGGATCTCGAAGCCTGCCGCCGTAACGGCCGACGCAATCTCTGCCGGGGTGTGTGTCCAGTACGTGCCGTTCAACTGGGCCTTGAAGATCGCCTGGTTCTGCTTGGCGATCTGCCGGGCCTGCCAGAATATTTCCAGCGTACGGATGAGCCCGTGTTCTTTCTTGAGCGTGGTGAACAGGTACCGGCGCCAGTCCTGCACATTCATCGGACGGCCGAGATCGACGAGAAAGAGCAACCCGCCCGGACGCAGCATCCGGCGGATGTCGACCAGCCGTTGCCGCGGGTCGGGCATCGCATAGAGCGAATGAACGCTAATCACGAGATCGGCCTTTTCTGGCGCCTCGGCGCTTTCCAGTCCGACATTCTGGTAGGTGACGTTCTTGCGGGCGGCCAGTTTCGCCCGGGCGGCCTGCATCATGCCGGTATCGGGTTCCACCAGGCAGATGCGGCTGCCGGGGCAGAGGCGCGCCGCGATCTCGGTATAGTTTCCGGTTCCGCCCCCAACGTCGTATATGATCCCGGGCGTCTCGATTCCGGACAGGAAGTCCTCGAACTCCTGCATCAGGGCCTTATACTCTGGGTTGTGCTTCGACAGCAGGTCGTAGGCCGCTGCGTAAGCGCTCCAGTCGGCATTCGACGCAGGGCCGGGACGCTTGACTTCACCATAGTTCACAACTTACCTGTCCTTCCGAATATGCTTGAGAGGGGGAGCGCAGGGCCTCCAAGCTCTTTGCGGAAACAATCGCAAACCAATAATTACATTAGTGAATTGTTAATATGTCAGCGCGATATTGCAACCCACAAGCGCAACAGCGGGTTGAATTAGGCGATATTGTTTCCATTTCAGGTTAATCCTGAGGCGGATTAGCCACATCAGCCGGTCTCTGTTGTCGGACAGGGTCAACGCGCGTGGCACGGTCGGTCGCTGCTTTGCGGCGCTTTCCGGCGATCATCATCTTATAGGTGTATTTTACGGCCCGTTGGGCATCGCCCCAGCGCGGACCTTCGCGCCCATGGCGTCACGCTGGCGTAACGGCGGCCGGCGTTTTCGCCCCAGTCCGATGCGCCAACGGCCGAGTGTGGCAGGTATATGGCGGAGACGCCGGACTTGCAGGAGAAATGTCCCGGTTCTGACAAAAAACAACCCGATTCGTCGGCGAAACCCCCTGCCATGACGCGCTGAAGTGCGAGAATCGTGGAGATGTCATGCTGGTTTCGCTAAATTTTGATGGTTCAGTCGATCTGGACCTGGTTGCGCATTTCCTTGGCATTGCCACGCATGACAACATCAATGCTGCCCCGTCCGGGCCTGCGACAGCCCGCATGGCGTCGTACAGCCCGCTGGATATCGGGCCCCGGCCAGTGATGGCGGTCCTGGGGGAGAAAAATCACCTTAAAGTTGTCTTAATTTAGCCGATATCCAACCGTTTACTGACTGTTAAGTGGTAAAACGCGCAACCGAAAACAACAGGACCCGAAACCGCTTGGCCTGTTGGGAGCGATGAAAATGCATCTACTTGCTGTAGACGACGAACCGACAATCCTGGAGCTGCTTCAGCTGATCATCCAGACGCTAGGGGATCATACCGTGATCACCGCGACCTCTGCCGCAGAGGCGCTGGAGCTATTGGACAATCCGGAGACCCCGGCGATAGATTGTTTCCTGATCGACATTCAGATGCCGGACACCGACGGGGTGTCGCTGTGTCAGACCCTGCGGTCGAAGCCCGAGTATCAGCTGACGCCGATCCTGATGCTGACCGCAATGACCGACAAGTCCTATATCGACCGGGCCTTCGCGGCAGGCGCCAGCGACTATATCACCAAGCCGTTCGATATCGACAACCTGCGCGGCCGCATCCAGCTGATTGGCGACATGTCCAAGAACAGCCGGCAGGCCGTCATCAGCGCCAAGCCCAGGAACGAGGTGATCCCGGAGGATTCGACCACGCTGGCCCTGCACGAACCGATCTTCGTTCAGGACGTGGACGGGTGTATCACGTATCTCGCGATGGAGAACTACGTGTCGCTGATGTCGAGGAAAAAGCTGTTCGGCTCCTCCATCATCGGGTTCACCATCCGCAACATCGAAGAGCTGCACCGGACATCGACGCGGTACGAATACGAATGCATCGTGACCGATGTGGCCGAAGCGATCTCGATCGCCCTGGAAGAGTTCGGAGCGCTGATTTCCTATGCCGGGAACGGCACGTATCTGTGCGTTCTGGAATGCGGATCGCAACTGAAGCCGGATACGCTGGCGGATCAGGTGAACCTGATCATGCGCAGCATGGACCTGTATTCCAACGACGGGTCGCCGATCAACGCGTTCGTGTCGGCCGGGGAGCAGGTTCGCCTGGTGTGGAAGTCCGGCCAGAGTGCGGTGGATGCCCTGGCGCAGGCGCATGAAAGCGCGGAGCGCGCAAGCGGGCGGCATGCGCGCAACCTCGAAGACTTCTGGTACGACAAGCACAGCATGAACATCTAGCCCGCGTCGGTCGGCACCGGCGGAGGCCGGGGCAGGCAACGGGCGATGTTTCGGGATGCGGCAGGGCGATGAAGGTCATCGCCCTGACCGTTTGTCAGTCGCCTTCGGCCACGCCCTTGGCGCGGGCCGCCGCGCGTCGCGCGCGGTAGCTGGGCAGGATCACCAGGAGCGCGGCGAGCACCAGGAGCGCCAGCGTCATCGGGCGTTCGATGATGAAGCCCATGCCGTCGTAGAGCTGCATCGAGCGGGCGAAGTTGTCCTCCATCATCCGGCCGAGGATGAACCCGATTAGCAGCGGCGCCAGCGGATAGTCGGCGAATTTTAGCGCCGTGGCGCAGACGCCGAAGCCAACGAGGATCAGCAGTTCGGTGGCGTTGTTCTGGCCGATATAGGCGCCCATCAAAGTGAAGAAAAGGATGAACGGGATCAGGTAGTTGCGCGGAATGCTCAGCACCTTGGCGATGTAGGGGATCAGCGGCAGGTTCAGAACCAGCAGCACAAGGTTGCCGATGAACATCGACATGATCACCGCCCAGAACACCTGTGGCTCGTCCACCATCAGGCGCGGGCCGGGCGTGACGTTGAGCGCGATCAGCGCGCCCAGCAGGATCGCCGTGGTGCCGGACCCCGGAATGCCCAGCGTCAGCAGCGGCACGAAAGACCCGGTGCAGGCCGCGTTGTTGGCCGTTTCCGGTGCGGCGAGGCCTTTGATTGATCCCCTGCCGAACTCGTACTGTTCCTCCTTGGTGGCGAGGTTGCGCTCGACCGCGTAGCCCAGGAAGCTGGCGATGGTGGCGCCGGCACCGGGAAGCACGCCGATGAAGAAGCCCTGCAGCGACTGCCGCCCGATGACGGGCGCTATGGCGCGGCCTTCCTTGCGGGAGATGCGCAGGTTCTCGATCTTGCCGCCGCCGTCGCCGCCCATGTCTTTCTTCTTGAGCACGAGAAACAGCGCCTCGGGCAGGGCGAACATGGCCATGGCCAGCGTGATGAAGCCGAAGCCCGACTGCAGGTCCATCAGCCCCATGGTGAAGCGCGGCATGTTGAAGAGCGCACCCTCGCCCACCGTTGCCATGATCAGGCCGACCAGGGTCATCAACACCGCCTTGGCCACCTGGCCCGTGCCGGCAAAGGCCGCGATGGCCGACAGGCCCACGACCATCAGCGCGAAATACTCTGCCGAGTGGAACAGGAGCGCCACGGACGACAGGGCAGGGGCGAAGATCATCAGCAGGATCGCCCCGATCGTGCCGCCGGCGAAACTGGAGATCGCGGCGATGGTCAGCGCCTTGCCAGCCTTGCCCTGGCGCGCCATCGGATAGCCGTCGAAACTGCTGGCCACGGTGCCTGCGACCCCCGGCGCGTTGAGCAGGATCGACGAGGTCGAGCCGCCGAAGATCGCGCCGTAATAGACGCCGGCCAGCAGGATCAGCGCCGCCGAGGGGTCGCCCATGGAAATGGCGACGGGGATCATGATGGCGATGATCGACATCGGGCCCAGGCCCGGCAACATGCCGATGAAGGTGCCGATCAGGCAGCCTGCGATGACCATCAGCAGGTTCTGGATTGAAAGGGCCGTTTGCAGGCCGATAAGAAGTCCTTCGAGCATCGGTCAGCCTCCTTACATGAAATAGGGCAGCGGGCTGAGGAAGATCCCCAGAACCCGGTCGACGAGGTACCAGACGATGCCGGTGGCAAAGACCGCGACGGGGATCAGGATGTGGAGCTTGCGTTCGCCCAGCACGATGCCGCCAATCGACAGGAAGCCGACCGTCGACAGCAGGAATCCGGCGGGCCGCAGGAAGATCGCGTAGGCCACCATCAGACCCAGCAATGTCAGTGCCTGGAAGATGTGGTAATCGCCGAGACGCCGATAATCGATCTCGGGCTTGGCGGACCTTTCGGGCGGCGCCTCGAACCCCAGCACGATCATCAGCGAGGTGAGAATGGCCAGGACCGACAGGACCTTGGGAAAGGTCGACGGCCAGATGGGATTGCGCTGCATGAAGGGCGGCAGGAGGTCGTCCATGGTGAAGAAAGCGGCATAGGCATAAACCGATGCGACGCACAGGATGACGAAGGCGATCCAGCGATCGAGGGCCATGTCATGTCTCCTTCGGTTGGTTCGTGTTGCTGCGGGAAGGCCGGGACCCGGGACCGCCGTCATGGGCGGCTGCCCGGGACACGTCCGGCAATGCGAAAGACGGGGTGTCGAGGGTTGAGGTGTCGCGGGCTGCGCAGGCCGGTTCCGTTCGGACGGGGGACCTTGCGGTTTTTCCGCGTTCCGGTTGCCAATGCCCGGAGAAACGCGAGGGGATTGCCCCCTCGCGCAGACCCGTCGAAATCAGAGGAAGCCCAGCTTCTTCATCAGGTCACCGATCTGCTTTTCCTGGTTTTCCAGGAAGGTCTGGAAGTCGTCACCCGAGTTGTGGATGTTGACCCAGCCGTTGCGCGCACGCACGGTTTCCCATTCCTCGGTGTCGTACATCTTGGAAAGGGCTTCCTGGTATTGCGCCAGCTTTTCCTCGGGCAGGCCCGGGGCGCCGAAGAATCCGCGCCAGTTGACGAAGGTGGTGTCGATGCCCTGTTCCTTCATCGTGGGCGCGCTGTCATACGCCGGGACGCGTTCGTCTGACGTCACGCCGATGATCTTGACCTCGCCCGCCTCTGCCAGCGCCACGGCCTCGGAGAAGCCGGTCGACAGGGCGGCGATTTCGCCCGAGAGCAGCGCCGCCATGGCCTTGCCGCCCGCGTCGTAGGGAATGTACTTCATCTGAAGCGGGTCCTGGCCGGCCGCTTCCATCGTCATCGCGGCCACAAGGTGATCCATGCTGCCCGGCACGGACCCGCCGCCGATGGCGGTGGCGTTGGGATCGTCCGCGAACCTGGTGACCAAGTCTTCCATTGTGTCGATGTCGCTGTCGGCGTGGACCACGAGGGCCGCGTAGTCGCCGATGGTGCCCGCGACCAGCGTCAGGTCGCGGAAGCTTTGCGGGAAGACGCCGGTGAGCGACCGGATGATGATCGGGGTCGAGTTGACCATCAGCGTGTCGTGGTTGCTCTCGGCATTCTCGATCAGGTAGTTGAGCGCCTTGCCGCCGCCGCCGCCAGACAGGTTTTCGTAGGACGCGGTGCCGACCAGACCGGACTTCGTCAGGGCCTCGCCCGTGCCGCGCGCGGTGCTGTCCCATCCGCCACCGGCACCGCCGGGGATCAGGAAGTGGACGCTGTCGAGCACCTGGGTGTCGTCGGCGAGGGTCGGTCCGGTGAATGCAACAGCGGCCGCCGCCGCCAGCGCCATGCGCCGGGTCATCTTCAGTGTCAGCATTATCTCCTCCATTCATGCTGTTATTTTCTCGATGCCGTCCTTGCTACCGTCTCAACCTGTCGTGAAGCTGTCATACCGGGCCCATCGGCGCGGCGGGCGTCAGACGACTGGAATTTCTTTCAGAATTGGCGGATGCTGCGGGCAGGGAGGTACAATAGCGGAGATGCGTCTGCTTCTGGTGGAAGATACCGCTGACGTGGCGGATGCCATTGTCGCGAGCTTTGCGAATCGCGGCGATGCGGTCGATCACGCAGGTTCGGTCGAAGAGGCCGCGGACGTGCTGGCGGTGCAGGATTACGACGTCATCATCCTTGATATCGGCCTGCCCGACGGGTTGGGCACGGATATTCTCGCAAGCCTTCGGGGTCGGGGCAAACCGACGCCGGTGCTGATGCTGACCGCGCGCTCGGACATCGAGGACCGGGTCGCCGCGCTCGACAAGGGGGCGGATGACTACCTGATAAAGCCCTTCGACCTGCGCGAGTTGCACGCCCGCGTCCGGTCTATGTTCCGACGGCACGACATGGACCGCTCGGGGCGGATCGAGTTCGGGGATATCACCTTCGATCCGGCGGGCCTGACCGTGGAGGTCAAGGGCAGCCCGGTTTCGCTGGCCCGGCGCGAGTTCAACGTGCTGGAGATCCTGCTGGCGAACCGCGAACGCGTGGTGACGAAGGATACGCTGCTCGAGCGTCTTTATTCCTTCAACAGCGAAGAGGTCAGCCCGAACGCCGTCGAACTTTATGTCGGGCGGTTGCGCAAAAAGCTGTGCGACAGCCGGATCACGATCAAGACGCTGCGGGGGCTTGGCTACCAGATGGTCGATGGAGAGTAGGGCGCGGAGCGGCACGCGGCTGACCGGGTCTCTGAGCTTTCGGCTTGGTGTGGCGCTGGCGGTGGTGCTGGCCATCGGCGGCGTGGCGGTGTCGCTGGCGGCCTATGCCTATGGCCGGAGCGCGGCACAGAATTCGTATGACAGGCTGCTGGTCGGGGCGGCCAACCAGATTGCCGGGTCGCTGAGGCTGCGTGGCGGCGAGATCATGGTCGATATCCCGGTCTCGGCCTTCGATCTGCTGTCGCTCGCACCAAGGGACCGCGTGGTCTATGCCGTGTTCGATGACCGGGGGCAGCTGATCACGGGGTATGACGCCGTGGACCCTCCGGACGGGGACGACGGGTTCTTCGGCGGCAGCTTTGCCGGCGAGCCTGTGCGGTACGCGCATGTCAGGCGGCTGTTCTCGGAGCGGTCGTTCCTGGGTGCGGTGGACGTCGTGGTCGGACAGACCATCGAGGCGCGCCGAGAATTGGCGCAGCAGGTCACGCGAAACGCGCTGGTGGTCGTGGCGGCGGTCGGGCTGGTGGTTTCGGGGCTGGCCTTCCTGGCGGTGAACTCTGCCCTGCGCCCGCTGCGCCGGCTGGAGCGTGATGTCGCGGCACGTTCCAGTCGCGACCTGACGCCGGTGGATGTCGAGGTGCCGCAGGAGATTGCCAGCCTGGTGGCGGCCCTGAACCGCTTTATCGGGCGGATCGACCGTCAGTTGCGGATCATGCGCACGTTGATTGCCGACGCCTCGCACCAGTTGCGAACCCCGATCGCGGCGCTTCGGGCGCAGGCCGAGTTGGCGCGAGAGGCGCCGGATGCCGAAGAAATGAGGCGTATCGTCGAGAGGATCCATGAACGGTCGCGCAACCTGAGCCAGTTGACCGACCAGCTTTTGAACCACGCGATGATCATTCACCGTGCGGACAGTGTCGAACTGACGTCGGTGGATCTGCGGGTGGTGGCCAGCGAGGCCGTCGCGCAGTTCGATCAGACGCTGACAGGCGCCGAACTCGAAGTGCGGATGGACCTGCCCGAGGAGCCGATGATCTGCGACGGCGACGCCTTGTCGTTGATCGAGGCCTGCAAGAACCTGATCAACAATGCCGTCGCCTATGGCAAGCCGCCGATCACCGTCTTCGTGGAAGATGCCGGCGCGACGTTCCGACTTGGGGCGCGCGACCGGGGCGACGGGATGGCCGAGGAGATGTGGGCGGATGCGGGCTCGCGCTTTGCGAAACGGTCCGGCGTGTCCTCGACCAGTGCCGGGCTGGGGCTGTCGATCGTCAGTGCCGTGGCGCAGGCGCATCGCGGCCGGATGAAGATCCGGCGCCCCGCCGACGACCGCTTCGAGGTTTTCGTGGAGCTTCCGAAAGTCAGGGAGGTGGAGGCATGAAGCCGATCGGCTTGATGTTCGTGATGATGCTGGCCGGCGCGGCGGTGGCCCAGCCGGCGCCCGAAGCCGTGAAATCCTATGGTCCGGCCGATGCCGGGCGCCGTCTTCTGGTGCGCGGCACAACCGACATCGCCCGGTTCGAGACGGTGATGGACCTTTTCGCGTCACGCCGCGGCGATACGCGGATCGACTACGAGCAATGGGGTTCGAACGACCTGTTCCAGGTGACAGTGGCGGATTGCCGACAAGGCGTCGAGGCCGCCGACATGGTGATCAGTTCGGCGGTCGACCTTCAGTTCAAGCTGGCCAATGACGGATGCGCCAGGGCGCATCGGTCGGCCGCGACGGCGCGTCTGCCGCAGGTCGCCAACTGGCGTGACGAGGTGTTCGGCATCACCCGCGAACTTGCGGTGATCGTCTATAACAGGCGCCTGATCGACGATGCGGAGGTGCCGCGGTCCCGGTTCGACCTGATCGACCTTTTGCGGCCCGATGACAGCCGGTTTCGCGGCCGGGTCGCCACCTACGATATCGAAGCCTCGGGGCTGGGGTATCTTTTCGCCTTTGCGGATGCGCAACAGGCCACGACGTTCGGCAGCCTGATCGAAGCCTTCGGGCGCAGCGGGGCGGTGGCCACCTGCTGTTCGGCCGAGATCATCGACGGGGTGGCCGATGGCACCTACCTGATCGCCTATAACGTCCTGGGCTCCTATGCCCTGGCGCGGGCCGAGCAGAACCCGGACATCGTCGCCGTGGCACCGGATGATTACACGCTGGTTCTGGCCCGCGCCGCCTTGATCCCCCGCCTGGCCGCCGAGCCGGACCTGGCGGGCGCGTTCCTGGATTTCCTGCTGTCCGAGGCCGGACGGTCGGCTCTGAGATCGGCGCAGCTGATCGTGAGTACCGAGGAGGGAGGACCCGAGTACCTGCGCCTGCCGGACACCGCGGAAACGAGTTTCCGGCCCATTGCATTGACGCCGTCTCTGCTGGTGGGGCTCGATCGGCACAAGCGGCGGGATTTCATCGCACTCTGGCGGTCGACCTTTCCCAATGGAGAAGGCGGCGCCGAGGTGACGCCGGAATGACCGCAACCGCCGCGGCGAAGATTGTCCCGGTCGCCCGCTGGCGCGGCGCGTGATTCCTGCGGCCAGGCGTTGTGGCAGGGGCGTCTGAGGGCCAGGACGGTCACGATCACGAGGGGGTCGGGGCGGGAGGATGGCGGTCGTGGCCGGAGTGCTCAAACCTTGGGCCATCCTGCCACGCGGTGCTGTCGCGTGGCAGGCAAGTGCGGTTTGCTATGGATAAACTGAACGGAAGGGTTTACGGAACGAACCTAGTTAAGACATCGCGGTAAACATCCGCAATCGGGGGTCGAAACGCATGATGAACCGCTCCATCCTAGCCATCGCAACCGTCGTTCTGGGCCTGACCGTGTCAAGCCTGTTCGCCGGACGCGCCCTATCGCAGCAGGCACAGGACCCGGTGCCGGTCGTGGTTGTCACCTTGCAGGCGAAGACGGTGACGCTGACCTCGACGCTTCCGGGGCGGGTGGCCGCGTCGGCGGAGGCGGAGGTGCGTCCGCAGGTCAACGGGATCATCACGGAACGGCTGTTCCGGGAAGGCGCCTTTGTCGAGGCCGGCGACGCGCTTTTTCGCATCGATTCCGCCACCTATTCCGCCGCGGTCGAACAGGCCCAGGCCGCGGTGACGCAGGCGCGGGTGCAGCTGGATGCGGCGGAGGTCGAGGCCGAACGGCTGGTGGAGCTGCGCGAGCGCAACGTGACGAGCGAACGGGCCTTCGACGAGGCAAAGGCGGTTCGGGACACGGCGGCGGCAGCGGTGGAGGTGGCCGAGGCGCAGTTGCGGTCGGCGGAGATCGAGCTGGAACGCACCACGATCAAGGCCCGCCTTTCGGGCGAGATCGGCCTGGCGCGGACCAGCCCCGGCGCGCTGGTGACGGCCAGTCAGGCCGAGCCGCTTGCCGTGATCCGGGAGATCGACCCGGTCTACGTGGACGTGACCCAATCGGCTGCCGACCTGCTGCGGTGGACGCGCGGACAGACCGAGGACCAGTTGACCAACGCCGATACGACGGTGCGGCTGACGCTGGCGGACGGGTCGGAATATGACGAGACCGGCACGATCACCGCCGCGGAGCCGAACGTTGATCCGCAGACCGGCGTGGTGGTGCTGCGCCTGCAGTTCGACAACCCCGACCGGCTGCTCTTGCCGGGTATGTACGTTCAGGTCGAGATGCCGGTCGGTACCGCCGAGAACGTGCTGCTGGTGCCGCAGGAAGCGGTGCAGCGCGACCGGCGCGGGCGCCCGTTTACATGGGTTGTGACGGCCGAGAACGTGGTCGAGGAGCGCCAGGTGAGCATCCTTCAGGACCGCGGTGCCGACTGGGTGGTCAACGGCGGCCTGCAGGACGGCGACCGCGTGGTCGTCGCCGGGTTCCAGAAGACCGGCGTAGGTGCCACCGTGGCCCCCGAGGAACGCCCGGCCCCCGAGGCCGAGGCGACCGGCGACGCAACCGAAGAGCCCGCAGAGGCGGGCGAGAAGACATCCCCATAAGGATCATATCCCATGGCGCGCTTTTTCATTGATCGCCCGGTCTTTGCCTGGGTCATCGCGATCCTGATCATGGGGGTCGGGGTTCTGGCGATCCGCATCCTGCCGATTGCGCAGTACCCGGAAATCGCGCCGCCTTCGGTGACGATCAACGCGACGTATCCCGGCGCCTCAGCCGAGACGGTGGCCAACACGGTGACGCAGGTCATCGAACAGCAGATGACCGGGCTGGACGGGTTGCGGTATTTCTCGTCCAACTCGACATCGGCGGGGCAGTCGAGCATCACACTGACCTTCGAGACCGGCACGGATGCCGATATCGCGCAGGTGCAGGTGCAGAACAAGCTGTCGCGCGCCACGCCGCTGTTGCCGGAAACGGTGCAGCGGCAGGGTGTGACGGTGGAGAAATCCTCGGCAGGCTTCCTGATGGTGATCGGGATGATCTCGCGCGGGGACGGCTTCGACCAGGTGGACCTGTCGGATTACATGGTCACCAACCTTGTCGACGAGCTGAGCCGGGTCGAGGGGGTCGGGTCGGTCCAGGTGTTCGGCGCGCAATACGCGATGCGGATCTGGTTGGATCCGTCCAAGCTGGCCGCCTTTGAGCTGACGCCTGCCGACGTGGTGAACGCCGTGTCGGCGCAGAACGCCCAGATTTCGGCGGGGGCGTTCGGCACAAGGCCGACGGTCGAGGGGCAACAGCTGAATGCCACGATCACCGCGCAGTCGCTGCTGACCTCGCCCGAGGATTTCCGGCAGATCGTCCTGCGGGCCGAGACCGATGGCGGGCTGGTGCTGCTGGACGATGTGGCGCGTGTCGAGATCGGTGCCGAGAACTATGCCACCATCGCGCGTTTCAACCAGGACCCGGCGGCGGGCCTTGCGGTCAGCCTGGCCCCGGGGGCCAACGCGCTGGACACCGCCGAGGCGGTGAAGGCGCGGATGGCCGAATTCGCGGAGTTTTTCCCCGAAGGCGTGGAATACGTCATTCCCTACGACACCACGCCCTTCGTGCTGATCTCGATCGAGGAAGTGATCAAGACGCTGTTCGAGGCGATCATCCTGGTCTTCCTCGTGATGTTCCTCTTCATGCAGAACCTGCGCGCGACGCTTATTCCGACGCTGGCGGTGCCGGTGGTCCTGCTGGGCACGTTCGGCGTTCTGGCGGCGGCCGGGTTCACGATCAACACGCTGACGATGCTGGCCATGGTGCTGGCGATCGGCCTGCTGGTCGACGACGCCATCGTGGTGGTCGAGAACGTCGAGCGGATCATGGAGGAAGAGGGCCTGCCGCCCCGCGAGGCGACCTACAAGTCGATGGGGCAGATCACCGGCGCGCTGATCGGGATCGCGCTGGTGCTGTCGGCGGTGTTCGTGCCGATGGCGTTCTTTCCCGGCTCGACCGGGGTGATCTACAAGCAGTTCGCGATCACGATCGTGTCGGCGATGGCGCTGTCGGTGGTGGTGGCGCTGACCCTGACGCCCGCGCTGTGCGCGACGATCCTGAAGCACAAGGACCGCGACAGGACCAAGGGCGCGTTCGGCTGGTTCAACCGCGGGTTCGACGCGGTGCTCAAGCGCTATGGCGGCACCGTCGCCTGGAGCGTCAAGCGGCCTTTCCGGGTGGGGCTGGTCTATTTGGCGCTGGCGGTCGCGATGGCCTTCCTGTTCACGCGCACGCCGACCGGGTTCCTGCCGGAAGAGGACCAGGGCATCCTGTTCACCCTGATCCAGACACCGACCGGCGCCACTGCGGAGCGGACTCTGGATGTGCTGGAACAGGTCGAGGAGTATTACCTGACCCAGGAGACCGAGACGGTGAACTCGATGTTCGGCGTCGTCGGGTTCAGCTTTGCCGGCAGCGGCCAGAACATGGGCATCGCCTTTGTGCAGCTGAAGGACTGGGAGGAGCGCAAGTCGCCCGATCAGAGCGTGCAGGCCCTGGCGGGACGGGCCTATGGCGCGCTCAGCGGGATCAGGGACGCGATGGTGTTCCCGATCGTGCCGCCCTCGGTGATCGAGCTTGGCAACGTGTCGGGGTTTGACGTGTACCTCCAGGCGCGCGGGGGGCAGAGCCACGAGGAATTGCTGCAGGCCCGCAACCAGCTTCTGGGGCTGGCCGCGCAGAGCGAGCTGATCGCGTCGGCCCGGCCCAACGGGCTGGAGGACGCGTCGCAGTTCAACCTGGATATCGACTGGCGCAAGGCGGGCGCGATGGGCGTGACGGCCAGCGACGTCGGTCAGCTGCTGACGGTGGCCTGGGCCGGGTCCTACGTGAACGACTTCATCGACCAGGGCCGGATCAAGCGCGTCTACGTGCAGGGCGACGCGCCCGATCGCGCGATTCCGTCCGACATCGACAAGTGGCGGGTGCGCAATGCCAGCGGCGGCCTGGTGCCGTTCTCGAATTTCGCGAAGGGCTCGTGGAACTACGGGCCGCAGGGCCTCTACCGCTTCAACGGCATCCCGTCGATGCAGTTGCAGGGCGCGCCGACCCCCGGCGTGTCGACCGGCGCGGCGATGGCCGAGATGGAGCGCCTGGCCGCGGAACTGCCGCCGGGTTTCGCGCTGTCCTGGACCGGCCTGTCGCTGGAGGAACGGCAATCGGGCAACCAGGCGCCGCTGCTCTATGCGCTATCGCTTGCGGCTGTGTTCCTGTCGCTTGCGGCCCTCTATGAAAGCTGGTCGATCCCGTTCGCGGTCATGCTGGCCATGCCGATCGGCGTCGTGGGCGCGTTGTCGGCGGCCTTCTTCGGCGGATTCGACAATGGCGTCTTCTTCCAGGTCGGGCTGCTGACCGTGATCGGCCTGACCGGCAAGAACGCGATCCTGATCGTGGAGTTCGCCCGCGACAGGCATGTGGCGGGTGAGCGTGTCATCGACGCGGTGGTGGAGGCGGCAAGGCAACGCTTTCGCCCGATCATCATGACCTCGATGGCGTTCTCGCTGGGGGTTCTGCCGCTGGTGCTGAGCTCTGGCGCAGGGTCCGGCGGGCGCAACGCGATTGGGTCGGGTGTTCTGGGCGGCACGATTTCCGGCACGGTGCTCGGCGTCATCTTCGTGCCGTTGTTCTTCGTGATCGTGACCAGGTTGTTCAGGTTCGGACGCGGTTCCGCCAAAGGCACCGACGCAGGATAGGGGCGGGCCGGGGTTCGTTCGTGGTCACCATGCTCTGAACGGGCAGGCCGCTGCTGTGCCGCGACGCTCCCGTTCCGCGACGGGGTCACGTTCCGGGGTTCCTGCCCGCTGTGGCGCTTGTTCGACTGGGCCTGTCCTCGGTGACCCATGACGGCGGGACGCGCGCGGGTGGCGAGGGCCGGAGACGCCGAGACTCATCCTGCGTGTTCCGGGCTTCTGTCTCATCTCCACTCCTTGGTGGTTACGATGTGCCAGAAACCCTCTCTTATCAAACCGCCCTCAACTGTCCCATTGGCGCTGACGTTAGACAGTATTATCAGCCACATGAAGATCTGGGATCTCAAGATACTCCTTGCTCACCTTTGCATCAAAGACAGGCGAAGCACGAGGAATTTCCAAGCGTCGCAGTAACTTGCTAGATGATGCCTACAATTTCAACTTCTCGTTGGACTGATTCAAAGGCTCAACGGCTAGAGTGCGCATCATCTCAAAACCACTTTAAGAATATGGGCACAGTTGAGAATTTTTCTTTTCCAGCACGATACCTCTGTACAATAATTCTTATTTGAGAATTTGAATGGAGTCATAAAAATGAAAAATGCTCGTAAAGCTCTTTCACTCGCGTTTATATGCCTTTTGGCAAGCCTGTGTATCACTGCCGAGAAAGCTTTGGCGCAAACCGGCGAGGTCGAACATGCCGAGACGTTGTTTCGTGCTGGCGATCTGGAAGAAGCACTAGAAGTCGCGAAACAGCACCAAAACGATCCCCACGCTCTTCTACTGATGAGCTTGATCTACCGGCAACCAGGGCCTTTCCACTCACCGGAATTGGCGTACCAATCGGCCAAGCGAGCATCTGCTGAGTTCGACTATCCACCTGCAATCTATCTCGTCGGCGAGTATTACGCTTCGGGTTTCGGAACGGAACGAAGGGGTGTCGCGGCAACTGCGAACAAGAACTATGCTGTAGAACTGGGCTATGATCCGGGGGCATCCCCGCTGGATTTTCGGAGCTTAGACCCGAAAGCGGTCGAAGCTATTCTAAAGGCATATAAGTTGCGAAGCCGACCGCCGAGCCAAAGGGACGAAGCTGCTATCACGGAGCAATTCAGGAAGGCTGCCTCGCTAGGTCACACGGATGCAAAACGTGTGTTGGCCGGACGCCTTCTGAGCGGTGCGGATGGTAAAAGGGATGGGGCAGAAGCAATGCGACTGATTGCTGGAATAACGCCAGCCAACCGACAAGTTATTGAGCTGGCCATCGCTGGAGATGCCCAAGCCCAGTATCTGGTTGCGCACGCATTCTACAGTCTTACCGGAGACAGTAACCTGCGCTTCCCGGAACACATGGAATCCGCAATGGCTTGGTACGGCAGGGCTGCATCCCAAGGTCATGCCGAAGCGCTTAGCGACTACGCATGGCTTTCACTTGCATTTGCAAGCACTGGACGCGGCACGGCCGGCGTTATCGATACGCAGGACAAAACAGTACTTGAGACCGCCCACGGCATGCTGACACTTGCCCTTTCCCAAGGGTCGCCTTCGGCGCGTGGGCGGTTGGCCCGCGTAGAAACGCTGCTGCGGCGGAAGATGAGCCACGAAAGAACCGTTGCTATTGCCGTAGCCGCGCTTGCTCTCTTTGCTTACGCGGCAGCAAATGCTCCTGAAGACCCAATCGCACAACCTGTCGTGCAGAACGACCGATGTGCGGGCATGAATGGATTGGGTTGGATCGACAATTCGATGGGGAACGCGGCCGCGATTTTTGGAGGTTGCCGCAAGTACTAAGAGGTTCTGTGCATCATGGGCAAATGCAGCGGCTCGTATTTTCTTTTGGCGTCTATTGATTGAATAGAAAGGAACTTAGGATGCGTAGTTTGTGGGCGACGTTTGCGATTGTGTTTGCACAAGCATGCTACGCACAGAGCGAAAGCGATATCAGAATTGTACAAAGTATTTTGGTAGCCACAGGTTCATCGGACGTTTCAGTCAACGGCGAATCAAATGAAGAAACCGTAAGTGCGGCTGAACAACTGGTCGATTACCTTAAGCCAAAGAGCAAGGTTTCCGGCAATCCCGTTGCCACATTGCGCGGTTTACTCGACGACTGGCCGGGCAACAAATCCGCGGGAGTCTTCAGCGGGCATTACAATTGTTCTCAGGGACAGACGCCTGTCACCCTGACGGTTGTCGGAGGGCGCTTCAAGCTCGAAGGCTTTGCAATTTTCGAGTTTGGAAACAGAGCAGACCCGTTCTCTCCTTGGGGTGTCTTTTACCTGCGTCGGAGCAATGACAAATATGACCGGGAACTCGAATTCGCTCCGGATGCCTGGATAGAACGGCCGCCACGTTTTTCGATGGTTGGTTTTCAAGGGGTGGTAGAAGATGACACTTTCACGGGCAGGATATTGGCTGGCGGATGCAGCACCATTGTGGCCAAACGTGAGAAGAGCTCTTTTGAATGCAAGAAGACGTCGACATCATTGGGCAGCAGATGCATTCGTGAACCTGATGTGGTCGCGGAGGTGCAAGCCGGCAGTGTGAAGATCCCTTCAATCTGCACGGCGAAAAAAGACGCTTATGGCGGAGCGGACCTCAGGTGTGATTTGAGCAAGTCTGTTCCAGCGAACGATCTGAAGCAACTGTTGGACTTGTCAGAACTCAGAGTATCCTCGGGTGCAAGCAACGCGAGATGGCTGAATGATCTGAAGCACCAAGCAAGTTTCTACCTAGGGTTCGCCTTCCTGGAGGGTGTGGGAGTCGAGCAGAATCTGAAAAGTGCACAGCATTTCTTGCGTTTGGCATCGGCTTCAATTGGCCAATTCGAAATCTACCTTCTGCCAAATCCTGGCCGGGTGTATTCCAAGTATGCCAACGAGCGCATGACCCATGTCGATGTCAAAGCGGCTTCTGACGATTTGTTGCTTATCGCCTATGCACAGGGCGATATTCTGGACAGCGAAATTACTCCGTCGATGCTCGACAACCTGAACGCCGCGATCCGTAAGAGAGTGCGTTCGAACAAGCGGACCGGGATTGTGCGCTTGATTGAAAGGCTTGGCGAACTTCCGTTCGTCGACGACATTTCCAGAACCACCGCGTACAGAGACATTCTGCAAACACTGGCGCCCGAAGATGCGATGGCGGCATGGCTTGCTTACACATGGGCGCCCACTGGTTGGGACAATGACTTGGTCACGGCTGCGCGACTTGGGCACCCCGATGCAGCCGCAATTGTAGGTCTGCGATTGGTGGAAGGCGGCGACTTCAAACTGAGCAGAAGCGCCAGGATCCAAAAGAATGAGAGGGAGAAACTCGCAATCGAGCTTTTGACAATTGCAAGTCGGGCTGGACATGCAGATGCAGAGGAGGCCCTGACAAAGCTGGTCCAACGCATCGATGCCGCAAGAGCCGCAAAATTGGCTCTTGAAAGAGAGAGAGCGGAGCAGGAGCGATTGCGGCAACAACAACGAGAAGCCCGGAAGGAGGCTGCGAGACTAAGGGCTGAGCAACGCCTGCAAGAGCTTAAATCGCTCGACCTGCAACCAATTGATCATGTTCAGGTGCAGCGGGCATTGGACCTGTTTCTGTATGATGTGGTCGCTTTGGTCAGCAAAATTGAATTCGGAAAGAATACGGCCAGACTATACGGCGGACGTGTTCAGTATCTGCTTGTAACCATGAAGTACCAGATTTCCGAGTTTGGTGGATGTGACCAAGACGGAGGGATTGCAGTTTGCAGGGTAACGTTCTCTTTGGATGTTCGCGACGAGGTAAACACCGGACTTGGTGGTCTCCATGGCGACATGGCTTCCGCACTTCGCGGTCTGGGCAATTCCCGTAGAACTGAAACGGATCTGGAATTGAAGTTCATCGGCGAAGAGTGGGAAGTTCAGCTCGACCCAAGAAGATTTGTTTCGCTATTTTGACCGGTTGGATACTTGGCCGGAAGGTCTGTGTCCGAATTCAAGAAAACAGAAGACACGTGCCGAGTAGTGAGGTTGCGCCATGAATAGACCAATCGCGGATGATGTCAGACATCGCGTCGAGCTTGCGTTTGTCCCAATGAAAAGCGTTAACTAAAGAGGTTCGGCTGACTAGGGGGGGTCACGAATGAAGCTGCTGTCCTTTGCGCTTTTTGCACTTGCTTGCCAAGTATCCGTGGCAGAAGCCTGTCTACAAAGGGTTACGCCTCGCTCCGGGGGCGAGGTTTTCTGGTCAAGAGACCTAGGCGAAGTTGCCCAACGCCACTATGCCAACGCGCTCGAAGCTCTCTCAGAATACGGATTTAACGACCCTTCGTCTTTGGATCCCAGCGTTAGGCAAAAGATGTCCTCTCAAGATTGGAGTTACCTGCTTGGAGCGTTAGAAAACGCCGAGAGATGCGGCAACGAAGAAGCAACCGCGGTCCTGAACGTGATACACGATAGAGCGCCAGTGCTGGTTCTAGATGGGACTAATCCGACCGTACTGGACTTGCTGTCGAGACTGAACCAGGTTGACTTCGACGCGAGCCACGGAGATTTCGACGTCAATATACTGAATGACTCAAAATCCCGGATCAATCGCGGCGAAGCACTTACGATAGTTGAGAAACATACCGGATGCTTTCGAAAACTCGAAGTGATAGAAAACATGACCTATCGCATGGTGCTTCGTGCACGTGACTATCGAGGCGTTGAAAAGTGTATTGTTCGAGAGATGACCGTTACACTTACCTGGATCGGCAAGCGCTTCATTAAGTTCGAGTGGGATGCGAAACAAGGTCAACCTAGACGTATTGAAGGTACTCTCAGAGCCGCCGACGTTAAGCCGGAAATCATGGCTGCTATTTCCAAATCTACTGGCTTTTCTCCTGAGGAATCGGATTTGACGGATGTCTATGAGAAGCTTGCTGTAGATTTCCTGGTGGCTGAAATATGCAGAGACATCAAGCAGAGGTATGATCTGACATTACAAGGCTCAGAAACGTTCTCCTACGACCGATCCCCTGCTGGCTGTGAGGTGAAATTCTTTGTTGGTGGCGGAAACAAATGGGTTTTCAATAGAATGCGCGCCGAGAACTGTGCAGCGGACGGAACTTGCATCACGTCGGGTCGCATAGAGTGTTCTTGGCAAGGGTTAGCATTTGCAGAAGGCTGTAATGATTTTCCAATGGACATAGAGGCGGCCATTACGTTTCGATCAGGCCGACCTGTCGCTGCAAATCCCGTAAATTAGCGAACTAAGCTCTAGTTGCACTTTTGCAGATGAGGAGCTTTCGTTCGCGAACCCTTGGCGATCACGTAGAAACCGCTCGTCTCAGATGCCAAAATTCTTTTTTTTACGGTGCGAAAAGCCTTTGGTCTCGGGCGGCTTGGAAGCCCTCCCCTCTGACGAGAAAGAGATGCAACGAATCGTGTCAATTTGGCGGGTGAAGGCACGGGATTTCCGGACTAAATCCAATCCGATAATCGCGCAAATTATCTCGGACACTTATCAGACACGCAAAACCGCGACCATCGCGTACCAGGCGCCGAGACCTTGATTTCAGTGGTGAGCCGTGCAGGATTCGAACCTGCGACCCACTGATTAAAAGTCAGTTGCTCTACCAACTGAGCTAACGGCCCACTAGGCGGCCTATCTAGAAAGAGGGGAGAGGGGGGTCAAGCCCCAATTGCACGGAATTTTCCGCTGTGGCTGGATTCGTCTGCGCGGGCGCTTTATATGCGCGTCCATGAGCGTTGCGCAGGATACCGGATTGCCCTTCATGAAGATGCACGGGCTGGGAAACGACTTTGTCGTCGTGGATGCGCGTGCGAGGTCGGTGGAGGTGACGCCGGCGCTGGCGATGGCGCTTGGCGACCGGCATCGCGGGATCGGATTCGACCAGCTGGCGGTGATCCGCGAGGGTGCGGGCGATGCGCATCTGGAGTTCTGGAACAGCGATGGCACGACGGCCGCCGCCTGCGGGAACGCGACGCGCTGCATTGCGCGGTATCTGCTGGACGAGACGGGCAAGGAAAGCCTGCACCTGACCACGGCGCGGGGGGATCTTTACGCGGTGGAGGCGGGCGATGGTCTGACCTCGGTCAACATGGGCGCGCCGTTTCTGGACTGGCAGGGCGTGCCGCTGTCCGAGCAGATGGACACGCTGGAACTGCCCATCGAGGGCGGTCCGGTGGCGACCGGCATGGGCAACCCGCATTGCACCTTCTTCGTCGACGACGCCGAGGCGATCCCGCTGGAAAGCTTCGGCCCACGCTACGAGCATCATCCGCTGTTTCCCGAGCGCACCAACGTTCAGGTGGCCAGTGTCATTGGCCCCGATCACATCCGGATGCGGGTGTGGGAGCGGGGCGTGGGAATGACGCTGGCCTCGGGGTCGTCCTCCTGTGCCGTGGCCGTGGCGGCAGCGCGGCGGGGGCTGACGAGACGCGATGTGCGGATCGATCTCGATGGCGGGACGCTGCGGGTGGACTGGCGCGAGGATGGCGTGTGGATGACCGGGCCGACGATGCATGTCTGCGACGGGGTGCTGACGGCGGATTTCCTGAGGGCCGCGTCGTGAGCGCGCCTGTTTTCACCACGCTGGGCTGCCGGTTGAACGCCTACGAGACGGAAGCCATGAAAGAGCTTGCCGGAGAGGTTGGGCTGGAGAACGCCGTTGTGGTCAACACCTGCGCGGTCACCGCCGAGGCGGTGCGCAAGGCGCGGCAGGAGATTCGCAAGCTGCGGCGTGAAAACCCGGACGCGCGGCTGATCGTGACGGGCTGTGCCGCGCAGACGGAGCCGGAGACCTTTAGCGCCATGGCCGAGGTGGATGCCGTCATCGGCAACACCGAGAAGATGGTGCGCGGCACTTGGACTGGCCTCGCCGCCGATTTCATCGGCGAGACGGAGGCGGTTCAAGTCGACGACATCATGAGCGTCACCGAGACGGCGGGGCACCTGATCGACGGGTTCGGCACGCGGAGCCGGGCCTATGTGCAGGTGCAGAACGGCTGCGATCATCGCTGTACCTTCTGCATCATCCCCTACGGCCGGGGTAATTCGCGCAGCGTGCCGGCGGGTGTCGTGGTGGACCAGATCAAGCGGCTGGTCGACCGGGGCTATAACGAGGTGGTGCTGACCGGTGTGGACCTGACGAGCTGGGGCGCGGACCTGCCCGCCGAGCCCAAGCTGGGCGATTTGGTGATGCGCATCCTGAAGCTGGTGCCGGATCTGCCCCGGTTGCGGATTTCCTCGATCGACTCGATCGAGGTGGACGAGAACCTGATGCAGGCAATCGCCACCGAAAGCCGCCTGATGCCGCATCTGCACCTGAGCTTGCAGCATGGTGACGACCTGATCCTGAAACGGATGAAGCGGCGGCATTTGCGCGACGACGCGATCCGCTTTTCCGAGGAGGCGCGCAAACTGCGTCCCGACATGACTTTTGGTGCGGATATCATCGCCGGGTTTCCGACCGAGACGGAGGCGGCGTTCGAGAACTCGCTGCGGCTGGTCGAGGAGTGCGGGCTTACCTGGCTGCATGTCTTTCCCTACAGCCCACGCCCGGGTACTCCTGCGGCGCGGATGCCGCAGGTGGACGGGCGGGCGATCAAGGAGCGGGCGGCACGGTTGCGGTCGGCCGGCGCGGCGCGCGTGGCGCGGCACCTGGACGAACAGCAGGGGCGGGTGCACCGGGTTCTGTTGGAGAATGCGCGGATGGGGCGCACCGAGCAGTTCACCGAGGTGACGTTCGGCAGCGACCAGCCAGAGGGGCAGATCGTGTCGGCGCGCGTGACCGGGCATGACGCGGCGCGGCTGACGGCGGACCCGGCCTTGTGCTAGTCTGAGGGCGGTCGGCCCTTGGGAGGCGCGCATGCAGACGCAGGATGTTATCGAAAAGGCTGTCGAGGCCTATGCCGGCGGAGATACCGCCGCGCTGGATGCGCTATTGGCCGAGGATTTGAGGTATCGGATCAACGGGCAACCGGATTGCGGAAAGTTCACCTGTGACGTGTCGGGCAAGGCGGCATTCTATAACACGGTGGGGGAGATCCTGGCGCGGTGGGAGATCACCGGCTATCGGATGGTGGACCTGATCGTGAGTGGCGAGCGGGCGGCGGCGCAGGTGGCGCACGGGGCGACGCACAAGGGGACGGGGCGGCAGTTCGACACGCGGCTGGCGTTGTTCTTTGCGGTCAGGGACGGGCAGATCACCGAGATCGTCGAGTATCATGACACCGCCGCGCTCGCGCGGGAGCCGTGACGCGCTGCGATTGTGACGGGGACAATTCTTTGCTGGTCAGGACGTGGCGCGCCGCGACATGGTGAGCGCGAAGGAGACCCGCCATGCATCCCAACCCGATCTTTCGCCAGACGCCCGAAGCGCGCAACATCGCTTTTGCGCGGGCGCAGGCGTTCGGGATACTGGCGGTGGAGGCCGAGGGCGCGCCGCTGATGGCCCATGTGCCGTTCCTTTTGACGGAGGATGGGGCGGCGGCGGAGTTTCACCTGGTGCGGTCGAACCCGATTGCGCGGGCGCTCTCTGAGCCCTTGCGCGCGCGGCTGGCTGTGGTGGGCCCCTATTCCTATGTGTCGCCGGACTGGTACGGGGCGGAGGACCAGGTGCCGACCTGGAACTACGTGGCAGTGCATCTGGTGGGCGAGGTCGAGCTGCGCCCCGAGGACGAGCTGCGCGACCTGCTGGACCGGCAATCGGCGCATTTCGAGGATCAGCTGTTGCCGAAGGGGCCCTGGACATCCGACAAGATGACGCCGGACGTCATGGCGCGGATGATGCGGCAGATCGTGCCCTGCCGGATGCGGGTGGACGAGATCCACGGCACGTGGAAGCTGAACCAGAACAAGGAAGATGACGTGCGGCTGCGGGCCGCCGACGCGGTGGAGGCGTCGGGGATGGGCGTCGAGATCGGGGCGCTGGCGGCGCTGATGCGGGATGCGAAAGGCTAGACCCGGCCAGTCCGCCGGCGTAGCTTGAGACGAATTTTGAAAGGACTGCGCGATGCAACTGATTTCCGCCAAACCGTCGCCCTATGTGCGCAAGGTGAAGGTGACCCTGATCGAGACCGGGCTGATCGACGAGGTCGAAATGGTCGAGGTGTCGACCACGCCGGTGGCGACCGATCCGGCGGTGGCGGCGGCCAACCCGGTGGGCAAGATCCCGGCGCTGATCCGGGACGAGGGGCCGACGCTCTATGACAGCCGGGTGATCTGTCGCTACCTCGATGCGCGGGCGGGCACGAAGCTGTATCCGCAAGGGCGGATCTGGGAGACGCTGACGCTGGAGGCGACGGCGGACGGGATCCTGGATGCGGCGCTGGCGATGGTCTACGAGCGGCGGGTGCGGCCCGAGGACATGGTCTATGAGCCGTGGATCGAGGCGCAGTGGGAGAAGGTCGCGCGCAGCGTGGCGGCGATCAACGCGCGGTGGATGAGCCATCTGCGCGGGCCGCTGGATGCGGGGCAGATCGCGGTGGGCTGCGCGCTGGGCTACCTTGATTTCAGGCTGGGCGACCGGGGCTGGCGCAAGGGCAATGACGCCCTGGACGACTGGTTCGCAGCATTTGCGGAGCGCGAGAGCATGAAGGCCACCGCGCCCGAGTAGGTCAGAAGATGAAATCGTCGGCGGCAAGCGGCGCTTCGAGGCCGGTGAAGATGATCGTGTCGCCATTGCCGAAGTCGATCAGAGCCTGATCGCCGGAATAGGTGATAAGCCCTTCGATGTCGGCGAAGGAGGTGAAGCCGAAGCCGCCGATGCCGACCTGGTCGATGCCGGTTTCGAAATTGTCGATCACGTCGTTGCCGTTGCCCTGGATGAAATAGACGCTGTCCACATCGCCGTCGTCGGTCAGGTAGATGAAATCGTCCCCTGTGCCGCCAAAGACGATATCGGCGCCGTCGCCGGTGTGGATGCTGTCGTTGCCGGCCTCGCCGTAGAGGTTGTCGTCGCCCTCGCCGCCAACGATCACGTCGTTCCCGCCATTGGCGATGATCACGTCGTTGCCCAGCCCGCCGAAGACGCTGTCATTTCCCGCGCCGGTTTCGATCGTGTCGTCGCCGGCGAAGCCGTAGTATCGCGAGCCATCGGCTGTATTGGTGTCAAAGATATGGTCGTCGTCTTTCGTGCCGTGCACCTCGCCGGGCAGGACGCGGCCTCCGGGTGCGCCATCGTGGCTGTCTTCGCCATCGGTGAAGTCGCCGGGCAGGTCGGGACGGCCGCCGAAGTTGAATACACCCTTATTGGTGGATGTGGTGCCGGTGAGGTCGTCGGTTGCACTGTCGATGAACTGGAAGCTGTCGCGTTTCATTGTGTGGTCCTCTGCGTTGAACATGCCCTTGTGTCGGGTCGCAGAGCCGCAGCGTTCAAAGAAAGCGGCCCGGGGCAGATCCCCGGGCCATTCCATGTGGTTCAGGTCAGCAGGCGCCGCAGCGGCGGGATTCGGGAGATCACCAGCACGTCGAGCGCGATGACCCCGATCAGCGTCAGGCCCGCCAGCGGGAAGGCCAGCGAGACCAAGAGCCCCACCAGCACCGCGCCGGACCATAGTGGCATGTTTGACGGCATCGGCGGCGGGGCGAGGCGGGTGCTGCCTGAGGGGCGGCGTTTCCACCACATCACCACCGCCGTGACGCAGAGCATCAGCACCGTCAGGCAGAAAGCGGTGTTGGCCAGAACGCTCCAGAGGCCCAGCGTGCCCATGTGAAGGGCGATGCCCACGGCCATGGCCTTGCCCGCGAGCGAGTAATCCTCGTAGCGGATATCGGCGAGGATGCGGCCGGTGTAGCGGTCCACATGGGTGGTGCGGTCGGTCGTGGGGTTCACGTCGTCGGTGTTCATCGAATCGCGCCCGAAGGTGTAGACGCCTGTGTCGCCCGAAGGCAGGTTCATCTGGTAGCGTCCGTCAAAGCCGATCCGGCGCGCGAGCGCATCCATGCTGTCGATATTGACCGGGGTGCCGGGGGCGAGGCCGTCGGTGCCGGCCAGGCTGCCCGAGGCGGGCAGGGGTGTCTGTTCCAGCACCCAGGGCACATCGGCGCGACCAGCATTGAGGCTGGCATGTGTGGCGTCGGAGAGCGGGACGTTGTCCCATTTTTCGGCGGGGAATTGGCTCCAGGCCTGGACCATTTTGGCGCCCCAGATGCCGGTCCACGAGAGGCCCGAGAGCAGGAAGAAGATCAGGATGATCGAGATCCAGAAGCCGGCGGCCCCATGCAGGGAGCGCCAGCCGGCGCGGCCACGGCCAAGCCGGGGCAACAGAGCCTCGCGCCAGGTGCCGCCGCCGCGGGGCCACCACATGTACAGGCCGGTGGCGATCAGGACCATGCCGATGGAGGCAGCGATTTCCAGCATCCGGTCGCCGGTGACGCCGAGCCTGATGTCGCTGTGCAGGCTGTCGGCAAAGTCGTACCAGCCGCTGCGGCGCGGCCAGCTTTCGATGACCTGGGCGGTGTAGGGATCGACGGCGACCATCTGTGGGCCGGTGGTATCGTCGACGCGGAAGACGGCGGCGACATCGTCGGTGCGGGGCGCGATATAGGCGCGCAGCTCGCCCTCGGGGATGGCGGCGAGGGCCGCCTTGGCCTGGTCGGAGACGGCAACGGGCGCCTCCAACGCGGTGACCGGGATGCGTTCGCCGTCGCGGCCGTCAAGGTGCGCGATCCAGAGCATCATCATGCCGGTGATGGCCAGAAGGGCGAAGAAGGGAATGACGTAAAGCCCGGCGTAGAAGTGCCAGCGCCACGCGGCGCGGTAGAGTTTCTGCGGGTCATGCGCAGCGGTCGGGACCGCGCCCATGGGAGTAGGGTCGGAAACCATGAGGTTCTCCTTTGAAATGAAGCAGTTGGTATAGTGCAGTCAGATCAAAGGTAGGCAGGGGGTGCGCGGGGCTGCGCCGGGGGGAAGCCGGGGCGCGGAAGCGGCGCTGCCGCGTTGTTTAGGACGGCGTCGCGATGGGTGGCGCGGATCGGGCGTGCCGCAAGGATCGGGGCCGTGACCGGATCAGAGGCCTTGGCATGGGTGACCCAGGGGCAGGGTACATCCTCGGCCTCGACCGGGGTGCCGGTTTCATCGACGGTGATGCTGCGCTGGGCGTCGCCGGTACACAGCACGACGGTGATGCCGCCGGGCTGGAACTGGGGCATGGTGCCCGGCGCGAAGGACGAAAAGGCGGTGAAGACGGAAACGAACGCCCAGAGCAGCATCAGGCCGATGCTGCGTGTCGCGCCGGAGCGGGGAGGGCGTTTCGGTTTCATGTGGGGTCAATAGCGCGCGCCGACGGAGCGCGCCAGACCTCAAAGCGTTTCCCCTTTACCCTCAGCCATCAGCTAAAGTCGAAACGCCTGCCAAGACCGAGAGTTTCGCGGCGTTTCACGACAAGCTGTGATGCAGGTTTGTCGCGAAACGCTTCAGAAGCTGTAGCTGATGCCGAAATTCACCGCGTGGGTCAGCAGGTCGGTGTTGAGTTTGCCGTCAGGCTGACCGGGATCGCCGTCGATGGTGATGTCGTTCTCGGAATACGTCATCTGGTATTCGCCGAAGAGCGCCCAGCGGTCGGTGAAATTGTACTTGATGCCGGCGATGCCGCGCACCGCGACGCCCGTGTTCTCGTAGTCGAAGGTCCGGTTGGTGGCCCCAACGGCGAGCGCGTCGACATGAGGGACGGCGACCCCGAGACCACCGCCGACATAGGGCGTGAACCGGCCCTGGTTGAAGGCGCCGGGCCAGCGTTTCATGACGTTGGCGGTGAAGATGTTGTGGCCGTCCGATAGCTCGAACCGGGTGAGGCCGACGGCAGCGGCGTCACCGGCGGGCATGTAGGCCTTGGTGTGCGTGCCTTCGAGCCCGAAGCCCCAGTTGGTGTCGGTCCAGTACATCGCGCGGCCGCCGTAATAGATGGGCGCGTCGAATGGCTTGCCTTCCCAGCCGATGTTGCGGTTGAACGCGCCGCCGCCGTTGGGAAGGACGCCACTGGCGGAGCTTTCGGTGACGCCTTGCGCGCCAAGATAGAAGCTGAGCTCGATCTCGGCGGCGGCGGGGCTGGCCATCGCGACGAGGGCAAACAGGGAAACACGAACGGAATTCAGCATGATACGGGCCTTTGAAGCAGAAGGGCGGGTCGCGCCGTGCTTACACCCGCTGTCCAGACGCCACAAGCGCGACACAAGAGCGCCCTCGTCAAATGATTGGCATTGTGCACTGGACGCCTCAGTCATCGTTGGATAAATACCCGATTGACCGCGGCACGGGGAGTCGTCCGTTCGCCGCTTGCGGGAGTTTGCCGAGAAGGCTCAGACAGATTGGAGATTGGCTCGTGTCCCACGCAGAAGATCACGAAGGCACACGCAGAGATTTCATCTACTACGCGACCGGCGGCGCCGGCGCCGTGGCGGTCGGGGCAGCCGTTTGGCCGCTGATCGACCAGATGAACCCCTCTGCCGACGTTCAGGCGCTCAGCTCGATCCGGGTGGACGTGTCCGGCGTCGACCAGGGCTCGCAGCTTACGGTGAAGTGGCTGGGCAAGCCGGTTTTCATCCGCCGTCGCACCGAGGCCGAGATCGAGGCCGCGCGCGATGTGGATGTCTCGAGCCTGCCGGACCCGATTGCCCGGAACGAGAACCTGCAAGGCGAGGCCGAAGCCACCGACCAGAACCGCGCGCTGGACGAGACCGGCGAGTGGCTGGTGCAGATCGGCGTCTGCACGCACCTGGGTTGCGTGCCGCTGAGCAATGCCGGTGATTACGTGCTGGACAGCGGCGTAGGCGGCTGGTTCTGCCCCTGCCACGGGTCGCACTACGACACGGCGGGACGCATCCGCAAAGGACCCGCGCCGGAGAACCTGCCGGTGCCGGTGGCCGAATTCGTCGATGAAACGACCGTTAAGCTGGGATAAGGAATAACAACGATGGCTGGAATTCCTCACGACCATTACGAACCGAAAACCGGCGGTGAAAAGTGGCTGAACCGCCGCCTTCCCATTGTCGGTCTTCTTTACGACACCATCATGATTCCCACGCCCAAGAACCTGAACTGGATGTGGATCTGGGGCATCGTGCTGACCTTCTGCCTGGCGTTGCAGATCATCACCGGCATCGTTCTGGTCATGCATTACACGCCGCATGTCGACTACGCGTTCTCGTCGATCGAGCACATCATGCGCAACGTCAACGGCGGGCACATGATCCGGTACCTGCACATGAACGGCGCGTCGCTGTTCTTCTTCGCGGTCTACCTGCACATCTTCCGCGGTCTCTATTACGGTTCCTACAAGGCCCCGCGCGAGATCACATGGATCGTGGGCATGCTGATCTACCTGATGATGATGGGCACGGCCTTCATGGGTTACGTGCTGCCCTGGGGGCAGATGTCGTTCTGGGGTGCCACGGTGATTACCGGCCTCTTCGGGGCGATCCCGCTGATCGGTGAGCCGATCCAGACCTGGCTGCTGGGTGGTCCGGCGGTGGACAACGCCACGCTGAACCGCTTTTTCAGCCTGCATTACCTGCTGCCCTTCGTGATTGCCGCCCTCGTGGCCGTTCACATCTGGGCGTTCCACACCACGGGCAACAACAACCCCACGGGTGTCGAAGTGCGCCGCACCTCGAAGGCCGAGGCCGAGAAGGACACCGTTCCGTTCTGGCCCTACTTCGTGATCAAGGACCTGTTTGCGTTGGCCGTGATCCTGGCGGTGTTCTTTGCCATCGTCGGCTTCATGCCGAACTACCTGGGCCACCCCGACAACTATATCGAGGCCAACGCCCTGGCGACGCCGGCGCATATCGTTCCCGAATGGTACTTCCTGCCGTTCTACGCGATCCTGCGGGCGTTCACGTCGGAAGTGTGGGTGGTGCAGTTCGCATCGTTCATCACCGGCGGCATCATCGACGCCAAGTTCTTTGGCGTGCTGGCCATGTTCGGCGCGATCGCCGTGATGGCGCTGGCGCCGTGGCTGGACACCTCGATGGTGCGGTCGGGCCGGTATCGTCCGATGTTCAAGTGGTGGTTCTGGCTGCTGGCGGTCGACTTCGTCGTGCTGATGTGGCTGGGCGCGCGTCCGGCGGAAGAGCCCTATGCAACCTACTCGCTGATCGCGTCGGCCTACTGGTTCGCGTATTTCCTGATCATCCTGCCCCTGCTGGGCGTGATCGAGAAACCGTTGCCGCAGCCCGAGACCATCGAGGCGGATTTCGAGGCGCACAAGGCGGCAAGCGGCGGCACGGCCACCGTTGCCAGCCCGGCCGAGTAAGAGAAAGGACGAGGCAAATGTTCAAGACAGTCGCGATCAGCGCAGTTACCGCCCTGGCCCTTTCGACCGGTGGCGCGATGGCCGCGGGCGGTGAGGGCCACGTAAAGGACGTGGACTTCTCGTTCGAGGGGCCGTTCGGCAGCTTCGACCAGTTCCAGCTTCAGCGCGGTCTGCAGGTCTATACCGAGATCTGTTCGGCGTGCCACGGCCTGCAATACGTGCCGCTGCGGACGCTGGGCGATGAAGGCGGACCGCATTTCTCGGAGGCCGAGGTGCGCGCCTATGCCGAGAATTACGAGGTTTTTGACGAGGAACTGGATGATTTCCGCGCGGCACGCCCGGTCGACCATTTCCCCGGCTCGAACATGGAATCCGCGCCGGACCTGAGCCTGATGGCGAAGGCGCGCGCCGGATTCCACGGGCCCGAGGGCACGGGCATCAACCAGCTTGTGAAAGGCATGGGTGGGCCGGAGTATATCTATTCGATCCTGACCGGCTATACCGGCGAGACCAAGGAAGAAGCCGGCACCACGTTCTATGAGAACGAGGCGTTCCCCGGCGGCTGGATCGCCATGGCGCCGCCGCTTTACGGTGAGGACGTGGACTATGCCGACGGTCACGACAACGACCTGAGCCATATCGCCAAGGACGTCGCGGCCTTCCTGATGTGGACGGCAGAGCCCAAGATGATGGACCGCAAGCAGGCGGGCCTGACCGGGGTTATCTTCCTGACGCTGCTGTCGGTGCTTCTGTACCTGACGAACAAGCGGATCTGGAAGCCGATCAAGAAGAAATACGAAAGCTGAACGACCGGCCTTCGTTTAGGTTTGAAAGCCCCCGTTGCGATGCAGCGGGGGTTTTTTCTTGGGGAGTGGGGACGGGCGATGCGCGCTTGCTGCGCCTTAATCCCGCGCAGAGTCTACGACTAACGCGGGAGCGGGTTCAGCGCCTTGTTGTAGGGCTTCCAGTCGGTGATCTCGGGGTAGTATTTCTCGCGCCAGCGGCGGACGCGGGGGTTCATCACCCGGCGCCACAAGGGCGGAATCATCGCGGCCACGGTCATCACCGGGTAGCCGTAGGGCAGTTGTGGCGCCTCGTCCTCGGAATAGTTCTGCAGGAGCGGGAAGCGGCGGTTGGGCTTGTAGTGGTGGTCGGAATGGCGTTGCAGGTTGATCAGCAGCCAGTTCGACGCCTTCTGCGCGGCGTTCCAGCTGTGCTGGGGTTTGACGTGCTCGTACTTGCCGTCGCCCAGGTGCTTGCGGGTGAGTCCGTAATGTTCGACGTAGTTGACCAGCTCCAGTTGCCAGATGGCGATGAACGCCTGCCAGACAAAGAGCGCGAGGCCGATCCAGCCGCCGATGAGGGCGGCGAGGAGCAGCATGAAGGCTTGCAGCGCCCAGTATTTCCAGAACGGGTTGCCGAGGTCCCACCACGGCTGGCCCTTGCGGGCCAGCAGCGCCTTTTCGGCCTTCCACGAAGACAGCAGGCTTTCGCGCAGGACGCGGGGGAAGAAGCGGTGGAACCCTTCGTTGTAGCGGGCCGTCACCGGGTCGCGCGGGGTGCCCACGTGGCGGTGGTGGACCTGCAGGTGCTCGGAGCGGAAATGCGAGTAGAGGACCATCGACAGGAGCGCGTCGCCCAGGAAGCGCTCGCCCTTGCCCTTCTGGTGCATGAGTTCGTGCGAGAAGTTGATGCCGACCGTGCCGGAAATCACGCCCATGCCGAAGAAGAGCAGTATGGTTTCCAAAGCGTTCAGATGCGCGTCGCCGGGGCCGGTGGCGTACCAGATCATCCAGAAAAGCAGGCAGAACTGCACCGGCGGCCAGAGCACGGTGACGGCGGTGTACATGCGGATGTGCTGCTGGCGCGTTTCGGGGTCGAGATTGTCGAGCTCCAGCCCCAGCACCGTGTCGAGCGCGGCGAAGAAATACCAGGTGAAGAGCGGCAGCAGGAAGACCGTCCAGCCGCCCTGGGTGGCGCTGACGATCGCCAGCGGGACAAGCGAGAAGGCGGCCCAGAAGGGCAGCGCGCGCCTGAGGGTTTCGACCTTTTCGGCGGGAAGATACTTGGGTGTGGTGGTCTGCATGGCCTTCACCTTATTGCCCGCGATTATAACGCGATGCGCGGGGGCGGGGCGATTGCGCAAATCGCCTCAGGACGTGTTCGCGGCGCAGTCTTGCAAGGGTTCGCGGGCCAAGTCAAAAACCTTGCGCATGACGGTGGGTAACTCCGTCGGCTTGAAGGCGTGGGTGGGGACAAAGCGGGTGGTGTCGGAGGGACTGTCCGCGTCCGGGCCAAGGCAGGCAAGGGCGATCTTCAGGCGCAGGTGGAAATGGGTGAAGGTGTGGCGCGCCTCGGCGTCGAGCATCTGCCAGTCGGCCTCCAGCGGCGGGGCGGGGGTGGGGGCGTCGGACCAGTCGCTGCCGGGCCAGCCGAGCATTCCGCCCAGAAGGCCGCTGTCGGGGCGGCGTTCCAGCAGCCATGCGCCATCGGCGCGGCGAGCGACATATGCGATGCCGAGGCGCGTGGGCTTGGCCTTTTTCGGGGTCTTTTTGGGCAGATCGGCCTGCGTGCCATTCGTGCGCGCCGCGCAGGGGGTGCGCCAGGGGCAGATGCCGCAGGCGGGCAAGCGGGGCGTGCAGATGGTGGCGCCAAGGTCCATCACCGCCTGGGCATAGTCGCCGGGGCGTTGCGCCGGGGTGAGGCTTGCCGCGGCTTCGGTCAGTTCGGGTTTGGCGGCGGGCAGGGGGGTATGGATGTCGTGCAGGCGGGCCATGACCCGCTCGACGTTGCCGTCGACCACGACCGAGGGCTGATCGAAAGCGATGGCCGAGATGGCGGCGGCGGTATAGGGGCCGATGCCGGGGAGTTCTTGCAACTCGGCGGCGGTGCCGGGGAACTGACCGTCATGGTCCGAGGCGACGACGCGGGCGCATTTCAGCAGGTTGCGGGCGCGCGCGTAATACCCAAGGCCGGCCCATTCGCCCATGACCTGCGTATCCTCGGCAGCGGCGAGGTCGGTGACCGTGGGCCAGAGCGCGGTGAAGCGTTCGAAATAGCTTTTGACGGCGGCGACGGTGGTTTGTTGCAGCATCACCTCCGACAGCCAGACGGCATAGGGATCGGGGCGCACCCCGGCCTTTTTGGCCTCGGGGGGCACGCGCCATGGCATCTGGCGAGCGTGGCGGTCGTACCAGTCCAGCAGCTCTGCGCTCATCTCGCTGTCACGCATCTGTTATCCCGCCTTTGCCAGCTTTGCGTTTGTTGTTCACTCTCATACCCCCTACATTAGGGCGAGGAAACGGGAGGTCAGCCATGCCCGCATACCGGGGCACGACGAAAGGCTTCAAGCGCAGTGGTGCCCTGCTTGGGGCGCAGATCCGGAAAGCCTCCGAGAGCCGGGGCTTTGCGGTGTCGCGCGTGGTGACCCATTGGCCCGAGATTGCCGGCGACGAGATCGCTGCCATCTGCCGTCCCGTAAAGGTAACCTATCCCCGGCATGGGCTGGGCGCGACGCTGGTCGTGCTGACCACCGGGGCGCAGGCGCCGATGCTGGAGATGCAGAAGGAAACGCTGCGCGAGCGGGTGAACACGGCCTATGGCTATAACGCCATCGCGCGGGTGCAGATCACCCAGACAGCGCCCACCGGGTTTGCCGAAGGGCAGGCCAGTTTCGAGCACCGGCCCAAGGCGGTCGAGAAACCCGCCCCGAGCGAGATGACCGTGGCCGCGGCCGCCAGGCTGGCGCAGCCCGTGGGCGATGCGGGACTGCGCGATGCGCTGGAAAAGCTGGGCCGGAACGTATTAACGAAAAGCAACACGCAGAAATCGTAAGGTGATGAAATGAAAAACGTGCTTCTTTCCGGGGCCGCGGCCCTTGTCCTGGCGGCCGGCGGCGGCTGGTGGCTGAGCGGGCAGACCGGCAAACCCACCGAAAGCAGCGGTGTGATCGACCTGCCGGGCGCCGCCAATGCGCAGGAGGCGTCCGACGCGGAGGCGAAAGACATCGACACGTCCTCGATCGTGGAAATGACCTTGGGCGAGGAAAGCGCGCCGGTGAAGATTGTCGAATACGCGTCCTTCACCTGTCCGCATTGCGCGAATTTCCACGAGAACCAGTTCAAGCAGCTGAAATCCGAGTATATCGACGCGGGGAAGGTGCATTTCACCTATCGCGACGTCTATTTCGACCGTTATGGCCTCTGGGCGTCGATGGTGGCGCGCTGCGGCGGCGAAGAGCGGTTCTTTGGCATCACCGAGATGATCTATGACCAGCAGAAGGACTGGATCGGCGACGGGCAGGACCCGGTGGCGATTGCCGAGCGGCTGCGCAAGATCGGCAAGGTCGCCGGGCTGGACGACGACCAACTGGATGCCTGCCTGAACGACGCCGACAAGGCCAAGACGCTGGTGGCGTGGTTCCAGGAGAATGCCGAGGCCGACGATGTGAATTCGACGCCGACGCTGGTGATCAATGGCCAGACGCATTCCAACATGTCCTATGACGAGCTGAAGGCGATGATCGACGAACAGCTGGCGGAATGAAGCCCGCGCCGCTGGCCGGCCTGAAGGTTGTCGAACTGGCACGCATCCTGGCCGGCCCCTGGGCCGGGCAGGTTCTGGCGGACCTGGGTGCAGAAGTGATCAAGGTGGAAAGCCCCACGGGCGACGACACGCGCCAGTGGGGACCGCCCTTCATTGAGCGTGACGGCGACCGTTCGGCCGCCTATTTCCATTCCTGCAACCGCGGCAAGCGGAGCGTCACGGTGGATTTCCGCACCGAGGCGGGCCAGGCCCGTGTCCGTGAGTTGGTGGCGGAGGCCGACATCCTGATCGAGAATTTCAAGGTTGGCGGGCTGGCCAAGTACGGGCTGGATTACCCTAGCCTTGCGAAAGTGAACCCGGGGTTGATCTATTGCTCGATCACCGGGTTCGGGCAGGACGGGCCTTATGCGGGCAAAGCCGGGTATGACTATATCATCCAGGGCATGTCGGGGCTGATGAGCATGACCGGCGATCCCGAAGGCCAGCCGGTGAAGGTCGGCGTGGCGGTGACGGATATCTTCACCGGCGTCTATGCCAGCACCGCGATCCTGGCGGCGCTGCACCAGCGGCAGGCGACGGGCAGGGGCCAGCATATCGACATGGCGCTTCTGGATACTGCGGTGGCGGTGACGGCGAACCAGGCGATGAACTACCTTGCCACGGGCACGCCGCCGCAAAGGCTGGGCAACCAGCATCCGAACCTGTCGCCCTACCAGGTCTTCGAATGTTCGGACGGTTTCCTGATCGTGGCGGTGGGCAACGACGCGCAGTTCGGGCGGTTCTGCGACGTGCTGGGCGCGGCGGACGTGAAGGCGGCGCCGGAGTACGCAACGAACGCTGACCGGGTGGCGCATCGCGATGCGCTGACAGAGGCGCTGACCGGGTACACCAAGGGGCTGAGCAAGGCCGAGTTGCAAGCCGGCTGCGAGGCGCAGGGCGTGCCGGTGGGGCCGATCAACGACATGGCCGAGGTGTTTGCCGATCCGCAGGTCGTGGCGCGGGGCCTGAAGGTGGAGGTGGACGGCGTGCCGGGCGTGCGCAGCCCGATGCGGTTCTCCGATGCGGATCTGTCGCTGGGACGAGCCTCGCCGAAGCTGGGCGAGGATGACCCGGCGTGATCAAATTGTGTGGCTGCGCCACGCTCTATTTTTTGATTTGAGTATTTAGGGCAAGAAAAAGCCGGGTCAGAGGCCGAGGTTTTTCAGCTTTGCCTCGATTGCCGACCAATCGGAAAGGGTGAGACGGACTGGCAGGGTCAGCACCTTGCGGCGGAAGGCCGGGGGCAGGCGGACGGCGTCCTTTTCGGTGGTGACGAGCTGGGCGTGGATGAGCGCGGCCTCGTTTTCCAGCCGGGTCATCAGCGCCTCGGTCAGGGGCTGGTGGTCGTCCAGCGCCTCGGCCCGCGAAAGGTCGGCACCGAGTCCGCGCAGGGTGGCGAAGAATTTCTCTGGGTGACCGATGCCCGCGAAAGCGAGAAAGCGCGTGCCGGTCCAGTCCATGCCGGTCTGCAACGGGTCCAGGCTGCCGTTCACGTGGGGGATCAGGATGACGTGGCCCCAGGTCTTGCGAAACGCGATCTGCGCGGCGTCGGGGCCGATCGACAGCAGCAGATCGGCGCGGTCGAGGCCGGTTTCCACGGGCTCGCGCAGGGGGCCGGCGGGCAGGCAACGGCCATTGCCGAAGCCCTTGACCGCATCGACCACCACAAGCGACAGGTCGCGCGCCACAGACGGGTTCTGGTGACCGTCATCCATGATGATCACATCCGGGTTCGAGGCCGCTGCCGCCCTTGCCGCGGCGGCCCTGTCGCGGGCGATCCAGGTCCGGGTGAAGGCGGCGACCAGCAGGGGCTCGTCCCCGACATCCCGGGCGGTGTGGCTGCGCTCGTTCACCTCGACGGGTCCTTCGAGCGCGCCGCCGTGGCCGCGGGAAATGACGGCGACGGTCCTGCCGCGCGATTGCAGGTGCTGGACGAGCGCGATCACCGTTGGCGTCTTGCCGGTGCCGCCGGCATTGAGGTTGCCGACGCAGATCACCGGAACCTCTGCGCGGAACTCCGGCGCCCTGGCCACGCGACGGGCCGTGGCGCGGGCATAGGCGCGGCCCAGGGGCGACAATAGCCGTGCCCGCAATCCGGGCCGGTCGGGGGTGGTGTCCCAGAAGCCGGGTGCGCGCATCAATGTTCCTCCAGCCGGTCGAGCCGGTCGTTCAGCAGGTCGGCGATACGGTCGGTCAGCCCGGCACTGCGCGAGGCGACCTCCCATGCCGCATGGGCCATCCCGGCGGACTGATCGGGGGGGATCAGGCGTTTGACCGCGGCGGCCAGGGTTTCGGCATCGCGAACGATGCGGGCCGCGCCGGCCTCGGCAAAGCGGGAGTAGCTGTTGAGATACCGGCGGATATTGGGGCCGTAAAGGATGGCCGAGCCGTGCGCCGCGGGTTCGTTCGGGTCGTATCCATGCGCGCCCGAGACCAACGAGCTGCCCAGAAAGGTGGTCGGAGCAAGGCGGTACCAAAGCCCCATTTCGCCGCGTGTGTCGGCCAGGATCACCTGGGTGGTCTCGTCCGGCAGCGCGCCTTCGGACCAGGTGATATGCCGCATTCCGGCATCCTCCAGCGCGGCGCGGAAAGGCGCCGTCTCTTCCGGGGTTTCGGGCGCCATGACCAGCAGGGTCCGGTGCGAGAAACGGCTGATCTCACGATGGGCGTCAAGCACGGTCTCGATCTCTTCGGGGCGGATCATCGCGGCCAGCCAGATCGGACGGCCCAGCAACGTGGCGGCGAGGTCGGCGCGGTCGGACTCGTTGTAGGGCAGGGACACGGTGCCTTCGAGCAGCGGGCCGGTGACCGAGACCACGCGCTCGGGCACGCCCATGCGGCGCAGAAAGCGGGCCGAGGCCTCGTCTCGGGCCATGACGAAGTCGAATTGGCGCAACAAGGCGCGGGGCAGGTCGGGAAACCAGCGCCAGGCGGGACGCGCCAGCGCGGCTTCGGTGGCATCGACAAGCGCGATGGGAATGCTCATTTCTGCGGTGCGATCCAGCAGGGCGGGCTGAAGGCCGCCACCTGTCCAGAGGGCGATGTCGGGACGCCAACAGCCAAGAAACGCCTCGGCGGTGGCGACGCTGTCTTCGGGCAGTTGTTCGAAGATGACTTCGGTCCGGTCCCGATAGGGCGTGGCCGAAGGCGTGTCCGTGGAGGTCAGCAGTAGCGAGAGTTTCGGACGGAAGAGGCGCAGGCGGTCGAAGAGCTGCAGCAAGGCGCCGGCGTGGCCGCTGTCGGCGGCATGAGCCCAGAACAACGGGCCGGAGGGGCGCTCCCGGCTGGGGGTGTAGGGCCTGGCCGGGCCGCGACGGGCATAGGCGAGATACGCCGCGAGGCTGAGGGAGCGGCTCATGCCGGACCCCTTGCGGTGCGTAATAACGCCGTGAAATCATGTCTGTAGCAGAATGGCACCGTTGCATCCCTCGCGGCGGCCGGTCGTGGCGCAGGGTATTCTATTGCCAAGCGGGGTCAAGGGATGCGGGTGGGTTGACCTGCGCGCCGGAATGAGGCCAATGGAGAGGACCCCTTGCCGGAGCCATGGACCATGACCAAGCCTTTCCTGATCCTGCAACTGCGTCCGGAAACCGAGGCGTCGGACGACGAGTTCGCGGCGATCCTGCGCAAGGGCGGACTGGAGGCCGGCGCCGCGCGGCGGATCCGGATGGACCGGGAGAGGTTGCCGGAAGACATTGATCTGGATGCGTTTTCGGGTGTGATCGTCGGGGGCGGTCCGGGCTGTGTGAGCGATGCGCCGGAGCAAAAATCCGAGATCGAGGCGCGGATCGAAGCGGATGTTCTGGGGCTGATGCCCAAGGTGACGGAGCGGGATTTTCCTTTCCTGGGTTGCTGTTACGGGATCGGAATCCTTGGGGCGCACCTGCAGGGCGATGTCAGCAAGCGGGCCTTTGGCGAGGCGGTGGGCACATCGGCCTGCGAAGTCACGCCGGAGGGCAAGGACGATGCGCTGCTGGCGGGCGTGCCGACGGCGTTCGACGCTTTCGTGGGGCACAAGGAGGCGTTGCAGGATCTGCCAGAGGGATGTGTGCACCTTGTGAGGTCCGAGGCATGCCCCTACCAGATGTTGCGGTATAAAGAGAATGTCTATGCCACGCAGTTCCACCCCGAGGCGGATGCGGACGGGTTCGAGACGCGGATCAGGATCTACCGCGAGCGGGGCTATTTCCCGCCCGAGGATGCGGAGGATTTGATCGCCATGTGCCGGGCCGCGGACGTGTTCGCGCCGGAGATGATCCTGCGGAATTTCGTGCAGAGGTATGGCAAGGGTTAAGCCCGCCGGAGCGTCCGAAACCGCGTCCGTATCGCGTCGGTATCCGGGTGGTATCGCGGCGGTGCCAGTGTCAGGCGGCGGTGGGTTAACGGAAGGTGCGGAGGGTCGGCGCGTGTCCGGGAGGTCCCGGGTCAAGCCCGGGACGGGGGCGCCCGGTGGCTCGGTTCGTCGGGCGGAGGGCCGCCCTCGACGGTCAGAGCCCGTACCGATTGGCCTGATGACATCGGCCAGGTGGACTGTCCGCTTCGAGCCGACTTCACCGATTTTCTGTACCGCAGCTAAAGTCCGTTTTCGGGAAGTAGGGATCCGAAGCTTGGTAGGACACGGCCCAAAGAGAATGCCGAGAAATGGCCTTCAATGCGCCGAGGCTTTCGCAGCTCACGAAGCGAATCGCTACAGGCCGTACTTCGAACGAACTTCAATTTCTTCATCGCGTCCGAAAAGTAACAATACAAGCAACCTTAGGGGGATTATCTCCGAAGTAGCGCCTCTCAGGTTGCGAATTCGCTTGAATGCGGCAGGAATGTGGCGATTTTGTTAGGTATGTATTTTAAACCAGCTTATATTCTGAAGCTTGGAGAGCTTGGCGGTCTGCCCGCTGTGATTTTCGGTAAGTAAACGTTTGGGGGAAATAATGGTGAATCTTGTACTAGGTAAACTTGCCGCTGCTGCAGTCCTGGGATCGGTGCTCGCTGGTGGAGCTGGTGCTGCGACGATTGAATCGTGTGGAGGAAAATCGTTTTCTGCAACGCAAGGCATTGTCGATTTGTCCGTTACTGATCCCGGTTCGATGTGTGGGGATCAGGGCGGCGATCTTGGAAACTCCACAGGCAAAAAAAGTCTTATTTCCTTGGCTGGCTGGACCTCGGGAGCTGAGGTGCAGGGATCTAATCCTGAGGACTCGACTAATGAGGGTGACGGCAAACTGTCGCTAACTATCGGCGACGGCGCGGGCAATTTGAACGTCTGGTCAATTCTGAACCCCCATGGTTACTCGATGCTTGGCCTCTCTATCAAACACGGTAACGGCTATGCATTCTATGCTTTGGACGCTGATGCACTTCTTTCGGGGACTTGGTTTACCTACGAAAAAGTCACAGCGGGAAATGCTTTTTCGCATGTGAATGCTTGGTACAAAGGGGACCCGTCGCCGTCCAGCCCCATTCCGCTTCCAGCGGCTGGATGGTTGTTGATCGGTGGCCTCGGTGGATTGGGCGCCATTCGTCGCTTCAAGAAATCTTAGCCGCAACAATCAAGTATAACGAGAAGAGGCGCCTTCAGAGGGCGCCTTTCAGACGCCAACGCTGTGCGCATCAAAGCCCGATGCCTGTGTAGCCGTTTTGGAAGTTGCACTTTGCTGCCGTTGGTGCAGTACACAGCGAAAGCTTACTTCGTCCGCACTGCCGACATCCGTGTTGCCCGCAACGAATGTCGGGATCAAGACACTAGTATTGAGCACCCAGCCGGTTGACAGCCGCGAAGCGGCCCGGCCATCGTCAGCCCCTCCCTCGGGCTGGCGATTTGGCTGAGGCTGAGCGCAACGATCTTTCCGAGGATGTGTTTGGCAGGCATTAAATGCTTCATAGTTGCCGTCGGATCGCCACCCCAGGGGCTTACGCTCGCCTCCGTCGTGAACCGCAAAAAGGTCCCGCACAGCCGACGTAAGGAAAGAGACGTGTTGCGCGGGAACAAGGTGGAAGGCCACCCACCGCCGGTCACGTCGAAGACGTGCCTACGTTGGACTTCGCACCTCTGGTCTGGTGCGACGGCCTGGCGATCAAGCGGCTTTTGTGGCCAACCTTGGGTTTGGCCCTCATAGCGGACCGGCAGGCGGTTAAGCTGCCAGCAAAGAAATGTCAGATCCGCAGGAAGGGCTGCGCGATGCGGGGGATAAGGCCGCGGAAGCGCAGGGGGGCGTCGGTGACGGCGAGGCAGATGCAGTCGGCACCCACTTCGGCCACTGGCGTGTGGTCGAGCTCTTCGTCGGCGATCTCGATATCGCCTGGGCCGAAGCGGTCGACCTCGTCGGCGAAGGCGCCTTGCAGCACCAGTGTCAGTTCGGTGCCGCGGTGGCCGTGGTCGGGCACGGCGGCGCCGGCGGGGATGTAGAGCAGGCGGGCCGTGGCTTCGCGCGAGGTGGGCAGGATGGCCTGTTTCACGCCCATGCCGACGGATTTCCATTTCACCGCGTCGAGGTCGCCGCCGATATAGTCCTGCAGCGGGCGCGGCAGCGTGCCGGTGGCCGTCTGGGTGGTTTCGGGGGCGGAGAGGTCGGCGGCGTCGATCAGGGCCAGGGTGTCCTGGAACGCGGTGTCGGACAGGGCGGCATCGCCGCAATCTTCCATCAGGGCGCCGCCGACCGCGTCGAAGGACTCGAGCCGGGCGCGGCATTCGTCGCACATGGATATGTGTGCCGCCACCGCGAGGCTGAACGCCTCGGGCAGGGTGCCCGCAGAATAGCCCATGAGCAGCTTGTCACTCAGGTGGTGTTTGATCGTGTCTGTCATCGTCGTGTTCACTTCATCTGGTGGCGCAGGCGGTCCAGCGCCAGTCTGATCCTCGATTTGATGGTCCCGAGCGGGAGGCCGGTCTGTTCGGCGATCTCGGAGTGGGTGAGGTCACCGAAATAGGCCTTTTCGATCAGGTCCTTCTGTTTTTCGGGCAGCTGCGCGATGGCGGCGCCCAGCTTTTCGCTTTCCTGTTGCAGGGCCAGGGCATCTGCCTGGTCCGGTTCCTGCTCCGGGCCCCAGGGCAATTCCTCGGGCTCGGGTCGTCGTTGCTTGCGGATCGCGTCAATCCTGCGGTTCCGCGCGATGGTGAAGATCCAGGTCGCCGCGCTGGCGCGGGAGGGATCGAACATGTGGGCCTTCTGCCAGAGGGTCGCCATGACCTCCTGTGCGCATTCTTCGGCCAGCGCCGCGTCCGTGCCGGACTTCATCAGGAAGGCTTTGACCCTCGGGGCGAAATGCGAAAACAGCCGCTGAAAGGCGGCGCGGTCGCGCTGATCGCGTATCCGGGCGATGACTTGCGCCCAGTCCTGGGTATGCTCTTCCGTCTTCTCTATCACCGGTTCAATACTCTTGCCGTTGCCACGGAGTGAAAGCAGCACGCCCGCCTGAGGCGGGGTGTCGGCACGGTGGCCGGTGATCTCGATGGCGTCAGCGTCACTGAACATATCCTTGCTACGCGACCGTTGCCGGATCGGATCAAAAAATTCAGACGTTTTCTTTGCATCCGATTTCGACGCATGGTCGTACCTTAAATAGGGGCAATTAAGGGTACTACACGGAATGCAAGTTGAGAAAGTTGCGTTGTCGCGCAAGAAAGTCGCAGTCATCGGCGCGGGGATCAGTGGATTGGGGGCCGCGTGGCGGCTGGCCGGGACCTGCGATGTCACGCTTTTCGAGGCCGAGCCGCGACTGGGCGGACATGCGCGGACCAGGATGGCGGGCAAGGACGGGACGCAGCCGGTGGATACAGGGTTCATCGTGTTCAACCATGCCAATTATCCGCATCTGACCCAGTTGTTCGCCGATCTCGACGTGCCGGTCGTGGAAAGCAAGATGAGCTTTGGCGCATCGTTCCGGGACACGCGGTTCGAGTACGGGCTGGACGGGGCGCAGGCGTTCTTTGCCCAGACGCGCAACGTGCTGGACCCGCGCATGTGGATGATGCTGCGCGACATCTTTCGGTTTAACGCGCGGGCGGTGCGCACGGCGGAGGCCCATCCCGAGGCCAGTATCGGCGAGCTGTTGCGGACGATGGGGCTGGGGAAGTGGTTTCGCGAGCGGTACCTGAGCCCGTTCACTGGCGCGATCTGGTCGACGCCCACGGAGAAGGTGATGGATTTCCCGGCGCACGCGCTGATCCGGTTCATGGAGAACCACGCGCTGCTGGGCTACGAGGGGCAGCACCAGTGGTACACCGTTCAAGGCGGGTCGATCGCGTATGTGACGCGGCTGGAGGCGGCGTTGCTGGGGCTGGGCGTGGGCATCCGGGCGGGTGCGCCGATTGCCGGGGTCAGGCGGACGCAACGTGGCGTCGAGGTGCGGGCGCATGGCGCCGAGTGGGAAAGTTTCGACGAGGTGATATTCGCCACGCATGGCGATGACAGCCTGAAGATGCTGGAGGATCCGACGCCCGAGGAGCGGGCGGCGCTGGGCAAGGTCAAATACCAGCCCAACGACGTTGTGCTGCATTGCGATACATCCGTCATGCCGAAGCGGCGCGCGGTGTGGTCGTCGTGGAACTACATGGAAGGGCCGGCCAAGCGGGACGGGCAGATCGACCTGACCTACTGGATGAACTCTTTGCAGCCCATACCGATAGACGATCCGCATTTCGTGACGCTGAACAGCACGCGGCCCATACGGGACGAGATGATCTATGACCAGACGGTGCTGCGGCATCCGGTTTACGACATGGACATGCTGCGAGCGCAAGCCGAGGTGGCGCGGATCAATGGCGACGCGGGCACGTGGTTCTGCGGGGCCTGGATGAAGAACGGGTTTCACGAGGACGGGTTGTCGAGCGCCTATGACGTGGCCGATGCGATCCTGGCGCGGGACAGCGCGGCGGCGGCGGCGTGAATGGACCCGACCATATCGCGGGCCATACGTGGCATGGACGCAAGGGGGATATCCGCAACGCGTTCCGGTACAGCATCGACTACGTGATAGTGGATGCGGAAGCGGCGCTGCCGAAGAGTCGGGTGTTCGGGCGCAACCGCGCCGGTCTGTTCAGCCTGCGGGACCGAGATCATGGCGGCCTGCCGGGGCAGGGGCGCGGTGCTGCGTGGGTGCGCGAGGTGCTGGAGGCGCACCAGTTCGCGGCGCCGGTGCGGATCGAATTGCTGGCCCAGCCGCGGGTGCTGGGGCATATCTTCAACCCGGTGGCGTTCTGGCTGTGCTACAGTGCGGCGGATGACCTTATGGTGGTGATCGCGGAGGTGACCAACACCTATGGCGACCGGCATTCCTATCTGTGCCACCACGATGACCGCAGCCCGATCGGCCCCGAGGACAGGCTGCGGGCGCAGAAGGTGTTTCACGTTTCGCCGTTCCAGACGATTCAAGGCGACTATACCTTTCGCTTCGACATCCGGCCCGACCGGATCGGGATCTGGATCGACCTGAGCCGGGGCAAGGACGGGGTGATCGCGACGCTGGTGGGGGACCGCAGGGCCTTGACCGCGGCGGGTGTGCTGAAGGCGCTGTCGCGGCGGCCGCTGGGGTCGCGCCGGGTGCTGGCGCTGATCCACTGGCAGGCGCTGAAGCTGTGGTGGAAGGGGGCCAGGTTCCAGAACCGGCCCGAGCCGCCGGCACAGGATGTGAGCCGGTGAGCGGATCAGATCAGGCGCCGCGCTTGCCGGCCTTTGCCCTCTTTGCGGCGATGCTGTCGGCGGCGGGGCTGCCGCTGTATATGCACGCGCCGAAGTTTTTCGTGGACGAATACGGCGTGTCGCTGGCGGCGCTGGGGACGGTGCTGGGGGTGCTGCGCCTGCTGGATTTCGTGCAGGACCCGCTGTTGGGCCGGGTGTCGGCGATGACGGCGGGCTATCGCGGGCTGACCGTGCTGATCGCCGGGGTGGCGATGATCGCGGGGATGCTGGGGCTGTTTTCGGTCGAGCCGATGCTGCCGCCATTGTGGTGGTTCGCGGTGATGCTGACGCTGGTGTTTTCGGCGTTCAGCTACCTGACGATCTGTTTCTATGCTCAAGGCGTGTCGGTGGCAGGCCGTATGGGCACGGGCGGGCACCTGCGCGTTGCGCGGTGGCGCGAGACCGGGGCGCTGTTGGGCATTTGTGCCGCCGCCGTGGCCCCCGTGGCGCTGGGCGGGTACGCGGCCTTTGCCGTGGCGTTTGCCGGGCTGGGGCTGGTGGCGCTGTGGGCGATGGGCACCGAGTGGCGCGGGCGGCCGCCCGAAGAGGGCGTGACCTCGCAACTGGGGACGGTGCTGCGCGATGCGAAAGCGCGGCGGCTGTTGTTGGTCGCGTTGGCCAACTCGGCGCCGGTGGCGGTGAGTTCGACGCTGTTTCTGTTCTATGTGGAGGACCGGCTGGCGGCGCCGGGCTGGGAAGGACCGCTGCTGCTGGTGTTTTTCCTGAGTGCTGCGGCGGCGGCGCCGGTGTGGGGCAAGCTGGCCGAGGCGCATGGCGCGCGCCGGGTGCTGATCTGGGCGATGGTGCTGGCGATTGGGGCCTTCGGTTTTGCCGTGATGCTGGGCGCGGGCGACATTTGGGCCTTTGCGGTTATCTGCGTGCTGACCGGCATCGCGCTGGGGGCGGACATGACGCTGTTGCCGGCGCTCTTCGCGGACCGGATGGCGGAGGTGTCGCCGGGGGCGGCCGAGGGCTTTGGCCTGTGGTCCTTCGTGTCGAAGATCACGCTGGCGATTGCGGCGGTGGGGCTGCTGCCGCTGTTGGACTCGGTCGGCTATGCCTCGGGGCAGGAGAATTCGGACGACGCGTTGTGGGCGCTGAGCCTGCTCTACGGGGCGGTGCCCTGCGTTCTGAAACTGGCAGCGATTGCGCTGCTGGCAACGGCGCCCGGGGACGGGGACGCGCCCGCGGGCGCCATGGTTGAAGCAGGGAGACGGAGATGATGTTCGAAGGATTTCTGATCATGTGCGGGGCGGCGCTGGCCACGGGGGTGGCGGTGCTGCGCAATCGGTTCGCCGGGTTCCGGGCGCAAAGGGTCGAGGATTATGCCGACACGCTGCCGCGGTTCGACTTGCGCCAGCATCTGAACGGCGCGATGCGCTGCGAGGGGGTGATCTACGGGCCCTTGGGGCGCGTGGCGTCGCGGTTTTCGGCGCGGTTCGATGCAAGCTGGGACGGCAACAAGGGCGTGATGGCCGAGCGGTTCACCTATGACAGCGGCACGGTGCAGGAGCGCGAATGGCGGCTGGAGCTGGGCAATGACGGACGCATCCGGGCCGAGGCCGATGACGTGGTCGGCACAGGGCAGGGACGGCACGCGGGGGCGGCGGTGCAGCTGTGCTATGATATTCGCCTGCCCGCCGAGGCGGGTGGTCATGTTCTGAGCGTCGAGGACTGGATGTACCTGACGCCGGCTGGAACCATTGTGAACCGCAGCCAGTTCCGCAAGTATGGGATCAAGGTCGCCGAGCTTGTGGCGACCCTGCACAAGTTGGACGACACGGATATTCAGAAAGCGGCATAATGGACTGGACTGGAAAACGCTATTGGCTGGTGGGTGCCAGCGAAGGCCTTGGCGCGGCATTGGCACGGAAACTGAGCGCGGTGGGGGCGGAGGTGATCCTGTCGGCGCGCAGCGAGGACCGGCTGAAGGAGGTGGCGGAGATGCTGCCGGGGCGATCCAGTGTCGTGACCGTGGACGTGACCGACGAAGAGAGCGTGAAGGCCGCCGCCGAAGAGGTGGGCGAGATCGACGGGGTGGTGACGCTGGCCGGGGTCTACTGGCCGATGAAGGCGACCGAGTGGGAGCCCGAGCAGGTCACAGCGATGGCGGATGTGAATTTCACCGGCACGGTGCGGGTGCTGAACCACGTGGTGCCGAAGATGGTCGCGCGCGATCACGGGCATATCGTGATGACCGGCTCGCTGGTCGGGTTTCGCGGCCTGCCGGGGGCGATAGGGTATGGCGCGTCCAAGGCCGGGATCATGTCGCTGGCGCAGAGTATGCGGGCCGATCTGTGGCGCACGGGCGTTCTGGTGCAATGCGCCAATCCGGGGTTCATCCGCACGCGGCTGACCGACAAGAACGATTTCAAAATGCCGGGCCTGATGGAGCCCGAAGAGGCCGCTCAGATCATGTTCGAGTTGATGAACGATGAGAACGCGTTCGACCGGAACTTTCCCAGCTGGTTCAGCCTGGTTTTCCGCGGCGCGCGGTTCCTGCCCAACTGGTTATATTTCCGCCTGTTTGCGTGAGATCAAGGTCGCGGCCTGTCTTTGAGACCAGTTTTCCGCTAGACTGAGAGACGGAAAAGGAGGTCGGGACATGCTGGATATCAGCACGTACAAAGTCGCCCAGGTGATCCTCATGTCGCGCGAACTGGACCGCGCGGAAGGAGAGCTGAGGGCGTTCATCGAGCGGCTGGCCGAGGACGAACAGGCCAGCCTGGTGGCGTTGATGTGGATCGGGCGCGGCAGCTTCGGGGCCGACGAGCTGGAAGAGGCCAAGGCGACCGCGCGGGAAGAGGCCACGACGCCGACGGCGGATTACCTTCTGGGCACGCCGCATTTGTCGGATCACCTTGAGAACGGCCTGGACGAGCTGGGCCTGTCGGCGCAGGACGACGAGGACGACCTGGTGCGCGGCGGGTGATTTTCGCGGCGTGGTGGGTTTTCCCCCCCCACAGGTGGGTTATCACCCACCCTACGCAGTGTTGCGCCTTTGCCCGCGGGGGCGGGAAAATGCAGCCGGCCGCGCGGAGAGCGCCCGAAATGGCGCGGGATGTGGTATGCTCCGGCGCAAAGGCGTTTTCAGGAGGATGAAATGAAAGCATCTGTCGTCGTCGCAGCCATCGTTTCCATCACGGCCGCCCCCGCGCTGGCGGGCAACCTTACGCCGCCCGCGGATCCCTACGTGGCGCCGCCGCCCGTGCCGGTTTCGGACTGGGCCGGGCCGTATGTCGGTGTCCAGCTGGGTTTCGGCGATTTCGACTTGGACGCAACCTTGCCCCCGCCTGCCGGGGCGAACATTCCGCAGGTCATCAACCTTGACGACGATGGCTTCCTGGGCGGTGTTCACGCCGGATACAACTGGGATCGCGGCACGCTGGTCTACGGCGTCGAGGGGGATATCGACTTTACCGATATTTCGTTCAACACCGTGGATGTGGACTCGATTTCCCGCCTGCGCCTGCGCGTCGGCCTCGATACCGGCAGCGCGTTCGTCTACGGTACCGGCGGCGCGGCATACATGAGCGGTGGCGGCGGTGCGATCAGCATCGACAGCTGGGGCTGGGTGGCCGGTGCCGGGGTCGATTTCAAGCTGAGCGAGAAATGGGTCGCGGGCGCCGATGCGCTGTACCACGAGTTCGACGACGTGTCCCCCTCGGGCAGCGTCGACGGCATGACCTATCGTCTGCGGATGTCCTACCGGTTCTAGGACCGGGGCCACAGTGGTGAGGGTGGCGCGTAGGCTTTCGCCCACCCTACGCCTTTTGCAAGGTCGTCAGCCGAGGTGGTCCACGACCTGAAGGTGCTGCGCCAGCCGGTCGACCTCTGACAGCAGGCGTTCCACCAGCCTGGGGTCGTTGGGCGCGGGGCTGACGCCGGCGGGGATTTCGCCTTGCGCCACGGCCTCGATCGCGAGGGAGACCGGGACCGACACCAGCCGGGACATCGCCGTGCCGCGCGCGTCGCCCCAGGCATCCATGACAAAGGTCTTGTGCCAGACGGCGTCGCCGCCGCGTTCGGCCTTGAGGTCGACACAGAGCACGACGCGGTCGGGGTCGTCATCGCCATAGGCGTTGTCGCGCCAGAACTGGTCGGACATTTCCTTGAGCCTTGCCTCGCCTTCGGGACCTTCGAGCGTTTCGATCTCGGCGAAGACATCGGCCCAGGCGTCGGACCAGCCGTCGAGGCGCAGCGTGCCGCGGACGAATTCCTTGACCCGCCACGCGGGCTCGAAGCCGTAATCGTCGAGGAAGGGCAGGCTGTCGCGGTTGGGGTAGACCTCGAACGTCTCGGGCGTGGGCAGGGGCGCGGTGTAGGTGCCAAGCGCGTCCCAGGGGCGCTGGACGTTGAGTTCCGAGAAGTTGCGGATCGAGCGCGAGGGCGAGCGCAGCGCCTTGAGCACGCCAAGCGGCGACCAGCTGAACTTGTAGCGGAAGGGGTTGGGGTTTTTCGGGATGCCGCCGCAATAGCTGAGGAAGCTGAGGTCGTTTTCCGGGTTGAAGGCGTGAGAGGCGCGGTAGTCGGCCATCAGGTGATGGGCCATGAGGTGGTCGATGCCGGGATCGAGGCCGATTTCGTTGACCACGGAAACGCCGCGCAAAAGCGCCTTGGCGTGCAGTTCGCGCATCTCGGGGGCGATGTAGGACGAGGACACGAAATGTGCGCCCTTGTTGATGCACATCTCGGCGATGGGCACGTGCCAGTCGCCGGGCAGCATGGAGACAACGATGTCGCCCTCCTGAACCTCGGACGAGAGCATGTCGAAATCGAACGCGCGGATGCGGTTCGTGAGGTCGCCCACGGCCGCCTCGGCCTTGTCCAGCGAGCGGTTCCAGACGGTGACGGAATGGCCCGACTCGATCAGCCTGCGCAGGCCGGGCACCGCCGAAAGGCCGGTGCCACACCAGTGGATTGTCATGTTGGTGTCCCCTTCAAACGTGCTCGCGGAAGGTCCGTTCCGCGCGCGCCCACACTCCGGCGTCCAGTTTGTCCAGTGTTTTCAGGGATGGCAAGAGTTGGCTGGCATAGTCTTGCGAGGATTCCAGCGGCAGGAGCGAGGGCAGGTTGTCGATCGCCATGACGTCGAGCGGGGGCGTGTCGTGCACGCGGGTGACGGGCGCGTCCCATGTGGTGGCCTGGGAATAGACCGGCACGGGGTTGTAATCGCTGTCGGGGTCGCAGGCGACGTCGCCGATGACGGTCAGGCGGCGAGGGGCGGTCAGGGCCTCTTTTGGCACGAAGACGGGCGTGCCGGGGCGGGCGAAGATGCAGTTGAGAAACAGGGTGTGGTCCAGGATCTCGGGGAAGGGGCCGCCATGGGCGGTCTCGTCCATGTCCCACCTGGTGGGGGTGACCTTCATCGCGGTGCAGAGGTCGGCGGCGCCGGTGCCGACGCGGCCGAGCGCGCCGATGACGATGGCGGTGGGGCGGTCGTGGCCGGTGGCGTCGAGCGCCTGCGCCAGGTCGGTCAGCAGCGCGTCCTTGTCCGGGTAGGCGGACACGGGCCCGGAGGTCTGGCCCTGTTGCTGGGCGGCCCAGGCGAAGAGGCTGACGGCGGCACCGGCGTAGCCCGCCCAGTAGCCGAAGGCGGCGACGCGGCGGCCCTGATCATCCACCAGGTATTCCAGGTCGTAGAGCGTGCCGCCGCCGGCTTTGAAGCGGTCCAGCAGGCGGCGGCCGGAATGCTGGCCCTTGAAAGCGTGGCCGAACATGATGTGGCGGTGCGGCAGGGGCGTGCCGTCGTCGGGCAGTTCCTTGAGCCCGAAGATGATGGCGTCGCGGGGGGCGTCGGGCCATGAGTTCTGCGGCACGATGGTGGCGCCCGCGTCGGCATAGCGGTCGGTGGGGATGATGCGGTCGGGGCTGTCCTCGACGCTGAGTTGCATGCCTTGCGCGATGAGGGCGGCGGCGCCCTCGGGGGTCAGGCCGGTGCGGTCTTCGTTGTCGCGCTGTTCGGCGCGGAGCCAGAGGTGGATCATGCGAAGTCTTTCGTCAGCAGGCCATAGTCGCGGATCGCCGCCGCCGAGGGGCGGGCGGCCATCATGGCGCGGTGGGCCTTGATCTTGGGGAAGTGGTCCACGTCCACATTGTCCGTTTCCAGCCAGCAGCAGATGGCGAAAAGCCAGGGGTCGGCGACGGTCATCGCCTCGCCCATGACGAAGGGGGCGAAGGTGCAGTTTTCCTCGATGAAGGTGCAGCTGTCGGTCATGGTTTGGGGCATCTTGGCCTTCATGTCCGCGAGCGCCGCGTCGCTGTCGGCCCAGCGGATGCCTCGGGGGCCGTGGGCGTGGTTCACGTGCATGGTCGCGGCGAGGTAATAGCAGATGCTGCGCATCTGGGCCGCCTGCCACGGGTCTGTGGGGACGAGGTTTTTCTCGGGCGCGCAGCTGGCGATATATTCGGCGATGGCGCCGGTTTCGGTCAGGATGCCCTGATCGGTGACCAGCGCGGGCACGCGGCCCTTGGGATTTATGGCGAGGTAGTCGGGTTTCGTCTGAACGGCATTCGCGAAGTCGACGGCGACGGGCGTGTGCTCGAGGCCCGATTCCTGGAGCAGCAAGCCGGTGGCGACGGCAATGGTGCCGGGGGCGTAGTAGAATTTCATGGGCGTGGGTCCTTCAGACATAGGTGCGGGCATGGGCCCGGTCGGGGCGGTCGAGATGCGGTGTGGCGTTGAAGCCTGCGACCATCAGCGTGTCGTGCACGTAGCTGAGGCGGTGCATCGAGGAATTGTTGATCTGCAGCATCACGCGGGCCATCGCCGTGTTGTCGAGGTCGAGCGCGTGGCGCAGGGCCATGCCGATGACCCCGCCCGAGGTGACCAGCAGGGTGCGGCCGGCGTCGGCGCATTGCTCGGTCAGGACCTCGGCGATGCGGGCGGCGAAGGCGTCGAAGCTTTCGGGGACGCCGGGCAGGTGGCCTTGGGTCCAGAGGGTGATGACCCTTGGCAGGTGGTGGGCGAATTCCGAAGGGTCGGTGGGCACCGGGATGGCGTGGGCGTCGAAGGCGGCCTGGGCGAGGGCGAAATAGCTGAGCTCGTTGAGGCGGGGGTCCTGGGTGGTGACGGTGACGCCCATGTGGCGGGCGGTCTCGACCTGGCGTTGCAGGGTGCCGGTGAGGACGCGGTCGAAATGCGGGTTGGTGGCGGCCAGATGCTCGCCCAGCCAGCGGGCCTGGTCGGCGCCGAGGTCGGAGAGTTGGTCGTAGCTGTCTTCGTCGGTAGCGTGGCTGTTGGCCTGCCCGTGCCGCACAAGGATGAGTTCCGCCAAGGTGGGTGCTTTCGTCGTGTCAGATGTGGGCAACCTAGCGCCGGGGCGCGGGAGGGTGAAGCCGGTCGGGGCGGAATATTTCGGGAGGTGGGGAGGCGTGGGTTTTCACCCACCCTACGCAGGGATTGGGACGGGTCCGGAATGAGTCGCGGCAAGATGGGCCGGAGGGCCTTGGTGGCGGGCGAGGGGTGTGCAGGGGGTGGGGCGCGTGGGTTGTCACCCACCCTACGCGGTTGAGCGTGCGTTACGCCGAGCCCCAGCTGACATCCCCCAGGAAGATGTAGCCCGCGCCGTAGATCGTCTTGATCAGGCGGGGGTTCTTGGGGTCCTCGCGCAGCTTGGTGCGCAGGCGCGAGATGCGGACGTCCATGGCGCGGTCGAAGCTTTCGCCCGCCGCGCCGCCAAGGGCCTCTTGCATGGCCTGGCGCGAGATCAGGCGCTTGGGGCGGTCGAGAAAGAGGCGCAGGACTTCGCCTTCTGCGTGGGAAAAGGGGGTTTCGGCGCCTGTGTCGTCCTCGAGCACGTAGCGGTCGAAATGCGCGGTCCAGAGGCCGAAGCGGGCGGTGTCGCCGGACTGCGAGGCGGGTACGTCGCGGCGCAGGCGGGCGCGGATGCGGGCCACGACCTCAGCGGGATCGAAGGGCTTGATGATGTAGTCGTCGGCGCCCAGTTCGAGCCCGGTGACGCGGTCCTGCACCTCGGCCCTGCCCGAGATGATGATGACGCGCGCGCCCTGTTCAAGTGCCAGGCGATGCACCAGCGTCAGCCCGTCGCGGTCGGGCAGCGACAGGTCGACGAGGCAGATATCGGGCGAGGTGGTGCGCAGCGCGGCCTCGAATTCGGTCGCGCGGGCGAAGGTGAGGGTGCGAAAGCCGGCCTCTTCCAGGGTCTGGGCCAGCATGGTGCGGATGGCGGGTTCGTCATCGAGGATGGTGACGAGGGGGGCGGTATCGATCATGGCGTGGTCCCGCCCGCGAGCGCGGCGCGCAGGGCGCCGGGTTGGAACGGTTTGCGCAGCACCCGCGCGCGTTCAAGGGCGGCGGCGTGCAGCGGATCGGAGGGCGGCAGCGAGGTCATGAGCACCGCGGGCGGGTGCCGCGCCGGCAGGGCGTCGAACAGGTCGAGGCCGGTGGCCTCGCCTTCGAGGGTGATGTCCGAGAGGATGGCGGTGATCTCTGGCAGGCCGTGCAGAAGCGCCTGCGCCTCGGTCGCGCTGGCGGCCTCGATCACCTGGTGGCCGTCGGCGCGCAGCATGGCGCGGATGCTTTCGCGCAGGTCTGCGCTGTCCTCAACCAGCAGGACGAAGCCGGGTTCGTCCGTGGCGCTGACCTCGCGCAGGGGCAGGCGCAAGGTGACCTGGCCGCCGGTGTCGGTGTTGTCGATCATCACGCGGCCGCCGGCGAGCTTGGTCATGTTGTAGACCATGGTGAGGCCCAGCCCCGAGCCTTCGCCGCCCTTGGTGGTGAAGAACGGGTCGAACGCGTGGCTGCGGACGTGGTCGGAAAAGCCGGGGCCGGTGTCGGAGACCGTCACGTCGAGCCAGGTGGCCTGGACCGCCGTGGCGGCGACCGTGATGCGGCCGTGCCCGGCTGGCGCGCTGCCTATGGCGTCGCGGGCGTTGAGCAGCAGGTTGATCAGCGAGTCCTGCAACATGCCGGGATCGAGCAGGCAGGTCCGGGGCGCGTCGGGGGGCCGGATATCGAGGGTGATCGCTTCGGGCAGGACGGAGCGGGCAAGCGGTTCGAGATCGTGCAGGAAGGCGGGCAGGTCGGTGGGCACGGGCGTATGTTCGCGCGGGCCGGTCATGTCGGCGATGCGGTCGAGCAGGGTGCCGCCGCGCCGCGCCGCGCCGAGGGTGGCGGCGATGAGGTCGGCGGCCTCTTCGGGCAGGGACATGGATTGCAGGCGGGACTGCATCCCGAGGATGATGGTCAGCAGGTTCGAGAAATCATGGGCGAGGCCCGAGGTCAGCTGGGCGGCCATTTCGCGGCGCCGGTGCTGGCCGAGCGCGGCGCGGGTCTGGGCCTCTTCGGTGATGTCCATCGACAGGATGTAGACCCCGCCGGTGGCCGGATCGGGAGTGAGTGCGACGCGGATGCGGCGGGAACTGGCGGCGTGGGTGAACTCGAAGACCGACGGCTCGCCGGCATAGGCGCGGTCGAGATGCGGGGCGATGTTGGCGAAGGTGTCATCGCCCAGCGCCTCGGACGGGTCGAGTCCGACCGGATCGGCGGTGCTGCCGGGCATGATGAGCGACAGGCGGCGGTTGGAATAGGTATAGCGCCGGTCGGGGCCGAGATGGGCGATATGGGCCGGCACCATTTCGGTCGTCAGACGCATGCGGGCCTCGGCCTCGGACGCCTGGCGCTTGGCCTCTTCCAGCGCGATGATGGTGGATTCCAGTTGCCGGTTGGCCGCCGCGAGGTCGTCGGAATAGGTGACCAGCCGGTCGGACAGTTCCTCGGACCGGGCGGCGAGCAGCGCCTCCTGCTGCTTGGCGCGGCTGATGTCGGTGTAGACGGTGACCCAGCCGCCCTGGGGCAGGGGCGAGCCTTCGACGCTGATGGTGCGGCCGTTGGCGCGGGTGCGTTCCATGTAATGCGGCTCGAACGCGCGGGCGATGTCGACCCGGTCGGCGACGAAACGGTCGAGGTCGGTCACCTCGCCATAGTCGCCGCGCTCGGCCAGAAAGCGGATGGTGTCGGCGAAACGGGCGCCGGGGGTGACCAGCCGGTCTGGCAGGTCGAACATCTCCTGGAAGCGGCGGTTGCAGACGGCGAGATCGAGGTTGGCGTCGTAGATCGTCAGGGCCTGCTGGATGAGGTTGAGGCCCGCCGTTGTCATCTGCGTGGTGTCGGGCCGGGTCATGCGGCGTGACCCGATGCCCAGGCGAGGGCGGTGTCGAGCTGGTCGTCGCCCCAGAAGAGCTCGTCGCCGACGGTGAAGCTGGGCGCGCCGAAGATGCCGCGGCGCATCGCCTCTTCGGTGGTGTCGCGCAGGCGGTGCTTGTTGGCGTCGGCCTGTGCCTTGTCGATCAGGTCGGCCGGAAGTTTGGCCGCCGAAAGGCAGGCGGCGATGACGTCCGCGTCGGCGATGTTCAGGCCTTCGGCGAACTGCATGAGATAGACGTTCTGGCAGAAGGCGATGCCCTGGGGGTGTTCGAGCGCCAGCTGCGCGGTGCGGGCGGCCAGCACACTGTGCTGGGGCATGGTGTCGGAGCGTTTGAACGCCAGGCCGCGCGCGGCGCAGCGGCGCTCCATGTCGCGCCACATGTAGGTGCCCTTGGCGGCGTAGATCTTGAACGGCGAGGTATTCCAGCCCTGCGCGGCGAAGATCGGGCCGAGCAGGAAGGGGCGCCAGCGGACGGCCACGCCGGCCTCCGTCGCGCGGGCGGGCAGGCGCATGACGCTGAGATAGGAGTAGGTCGAGGCGAATTCGAACCAGAAATCCATCTGTGGTTTCGTCATGGTGGCGATCCTCTTGCGAGAGGGGCAATCGACGGGGAAATGGCGGGTATGTCAAGGGTGAGGCTTTGTCGGGGCAGGAGCTCCCGGATCAGGTCCGGGATGACGGTGGAAGTGGTGGCGCGCGGAATCAAGGGTCTTCAGACCCGCCGCGCGATCGTCCGCTGACCGAAAGGCGATTGCCTGCAATCGCCGAAAGGGGGGCCGCCCGGACGGGCTGGCGATTGGCTGACGTGGGTGCTTCGATTTGAGGTTTTGCGGATGCGGCAGGAATAAAGTGCGTTGAAGGAAGGTTGTTCGCCAGCCCGCGGTCTGGCGATCGCGCGGCTCCGGTGCATTACGTGGCGTCTGTTACAATTCGTAAGGATTGGGAAAAGATCAGGAAAAAGTTGACGCTCAGCGTCGGCTGCGCACTCTATGGTGGATCAAGAATCGTCCCCAGGGGGAGCGGTCTGTTCGCGGGAGAGAGCGGACAAAGGGAGGACAAAATTTGGCACAGTCGTCGAGAGGCGCGGATGGGCTTGCGTCCATTCCGGCGCTTTTGCAGCGCAACGCCGCGCAGTTCGGAGCCAGGCCCGCCTATCGGGAGAAGGAATACGGGATCTGGCAAAGCTGGACCTGGGCCGAGGCGGAGCAGGAGATCGAGGCGCTGGCGCTGGGGCTGTTGAACCTTGGCGTGAACAACGGCGACTTCATTGCCATCATCGGGCGCAACCGGCCCTATTTCTACTGGTCGATGGTTGCCGCGCAATCGGTGGGCGCGATCCCGGTGCCGGTCTATCAGGACAGCGCAAGCGACGAGATGGCGTATGTGCTGGATCATTGCGGCGCGCGGTTCGCCATTGTCGAGGACCAGGAACAGGTCGACAAGATCATCGACATCCAGGAGGGCCTGCACCAGTTCGAGCACATGATATACGTGGATCCGCGCGGCCTGCGGAAATACGATCATGGCAAGCTGCACCAGTTCAGCGATGTGCAGGCGCAGGGGCGTGAGGCGAAGGACACGCTGATGGCCGAGCTCAAGGCGCGGCGCGAGGCCCTGGATTACGACAGCACCTGCGTGATGCTTTACACCTCGGGCACGACGGGCAAGCCGAAAGGCGTGGTGCTGTCGAACCGCAACATCATCGAGGCGTCGAAATCGTCGTCGGAGTTCGATCACCTGACGCGGAACGAGGAAGTGCTGGCGTATCTGCCGATGGCGTGGGTGGGGGATTTCATCTTTTCCATCGGGCAGGCCTATTGGTGCGGGTTCTGCGTGAACTGCCCGGAAAGCCCCGACACGATGCAGGTGGACCTGCGCGAGATCGGGCCGACCTATTATTTCGCCCCGCCGCGGGTCTTCGAGGGGCAGCTGACCAACGTGATGATCCGGATGGAGGATGCCAGCCGGATGAAGCAATGGCTGTTCCATACCTTCATGGCGCATGCGCGGAAGGTGGGGCCGGCGATCCTGGACGGGAAGAGCGTCAGCGGATGGGACCGGCTGAAATACAAGCTGGGTGGGCTGCTGGTGTACGGGCCTTTGAAGGATACGCTGGGGTTCGGGCGTGTGCGCGTGGGGTATACGGCGGGCGAGGCGATCGGGCCGGAGATTTTCGATTTCTACCGCTCCTTGGGGATCAACCTGAAGCAGCTATACGGGCAGACCGAGGCGTCGGTATTCATCACGCTGCAGCCCGATGGCGAGGTCTACAGCGACACGGTGGGCGTGGCCGCGCCGGGCGTCGAGCTGCGCATCGCCGAGAGCGGCGAGGTCTACTATCGCGGCGATGGCGTGTTCGAGGAATACTACAAGAACGCCGAAAGCACGGCGAGCACCAAGGATGCCGAGGGCTGGGTCGCGACGGGCGATGCCGGGTTCATCGACGAGGCGACCGGACACCTGAAGATCATCGACCGGGCCAAGGACGTGGGCAAGATGGCCGACGGCAGCCTGTTTGCGCCCAAATATGTGGAAAACAAGCTGAAATTCTATCCCAACATCCTGGAGGCCGTGGTGTTCGGCAATGGGCGGGATGAGTGCACGGCGTTTATCAACATAGACCTCAACGCCGTG